>CAYNCU010000270.1:0-4885 GCA_964395765.1 uncultured Roseivirgaceae bacterium
TTGCCTCCCGGTTGGTTTTTAAAGTTCCGGCTGATGATCAGGAAACGCGTGAAATTATCGGTCGAATCCTCAATGTTGTCAAAGAGGATCGGTAGTTTGTAAGTCCTGGCGGCAATATGGGAACATATGGCGGCCGCTGCAGGATCTTCCAGGGCAACTTTCACTGCCTTGGAGGTAGAGTCCAGCGGAAGCATTTCGGCATTATTTTCCTTAAAGGTGGCCTCCAGAAATTTTTTACATTGCCGGAAAGCAATGTCCTTTGAATATATCTTTTTTATGTCTTCCACCTTGTTTGCAAGCGTGGCAAAGGCAAAGTGAATAGGAAGCGGTAATTCAGCAACGATATGCACATCGAAATTCCCGAAGTTGTCAATCGTTTCATTCACAACGCCTTCCTGGTTATTTTCAAACGGAACAACGCCGAACTTTGCGCGATCGGCATAAACAGCCTCAAATATAGATTCGATATTGGAAAGGGGAAGGTACTCGCTCATGGCGCCGAACCGGCTCTCTGCGGCCTGGTGTGTAAAACTACCTTCCGGGCCCAGGTAGGCAATCTTTTCCGGTAATTCGAAATTCCGGGAAATAGCAAATATTTCAAAATATAACGATTCTATGGCGGATCGGGACAATACTCCTTTTTTTTCGCTATTGATCTGGTCGATCCTTTCAATAATATAATTTTCCCGTTCGGGCCTGTAGATCTGGGTTCTCGCATTTGATTTCAGGCTGCCGATCTCTTTAACCAACTTCATTCTTTCATTCAGCAGGTCAAGAATTTTCTCGTCAAGCGTATCTACCCGTTGACGTAACTGTTCTAAATTCAAAGGCTTCAATTTTATCCGGAATTTTAAAGGAATAACAAATTTATCGGATTTGAGGAATAAATAGGGCTATTGTATAGAATCCTGGTTTTCCTCAGTTCCCTCTTTGATGGTGCCCACGCCACTTACATTTTTTTCGATTTCTGCCGGATGACCGATATATTCAATCCCGCCGACACCGGTAATGTTGGCATCCAATTTCCCTTTTACGTTGATCTTGGCGCCACCTATACCGCTTACATCAATCGTACAGTTATTGGTTTCAAGGCCATAGGCATCAAGTCCTCCTGCTCCACTCAGGCTGATCCTGCTGTTCGTCACATAACCGTTTAACTTAACAAGGCCCGCTCCGCTCAACTCTGCATTGAGGTTATTGGCTTTCAGTTTTAAATCAATTACTCCTGCTCCCCCGAGTTTTAAAGAAAGATCTTTCGCTTCAACCAGGTCGTTGCTCTTAAACAAGGTGGCTCCGGAAATATCTATTTCGGAAAGTTTATTATAGTGAATAGTGACCTTTATCTTTTTTATGCTGATCAATTTCTTATCGGATGAAATGGTAAGCCGATTTCCGTTGACACTGGTTTTGATCAGAGGTTCAAGGTTTTCGTCTGCCTCAATGATAACCCCTTCCTGTTTTGCTTTTTCAAGGTTTATCTCAAAATTACCGCTGATATAAATCTCATTAAAACGGGAAAGTTCACGGGTTGTGGTAGTTTCCTTGCCGTTTCCTCTTTCATAACTGCCTAAAAAATTACAACCCGTAAAAAACAAGGATAACAGGAATAAAAATATTTGCAGGAAATTGGAGGTTTTCATGACAGATTATCGATTTATTTTAATAAAGATACAAAGATGCAAAAGCTGTTTTCCTGTTAAACCAAAATAAATTGGTAAAATACGGTGCTTGGATTAATTTTGAGCCCTCCGGAAAATAAATGTAACATGCAAAAAGATCAGACAATTTTTACCCTTATTGATAAAGAGATACGAAGGCAGGAGCAGGGAATAGAACTTATTGCCTCCGAAAATTTCGTTTCTCCCCAGGTATTGGCAGCCATGGGCACCGTACTCACCAATAAATATGCAGAAGGTCTTCCGGGTAAACGGTATTATGGCGGTTGCGAGGTCGTCGATGAGGTAGAAACCCAGGCGATTGAAAGAGTTAAAAAATTATTCGGAGCGGAATGGGCCAATGTACAACCCCATTCCGGTGCTCAGGCCAACGCTTCCGTTATGCTCGGGCTACTGAATCCGGGCGACAAGATCCTCGGCTTTGATCTGTCACACGGAGGTCACCTGACCCACGGATCCCCTGTTAATTTTTCAGGGAAACTGTATAACCCGGTTTTTTATGGCGTGAACAGGGATACCGGACAAGTGAACTGGGATGAAGTGAAAACAATAGCTCGAAGGGAAAAACCCAGGCTGATCATATGTGGTGCTTCAGCCTATAGCCGGGATTGGGATTATAAAAGTCTGAGGGAAACAGCGGACGAAGTGGGAGCCTTCCTGATGGCGGATATTGCTCATCCGGCCGGCCTCATTGCCAAAGGATTACTCAACGACCCCCTTCCCTATTGTCATGTGGTGACCACCACCACCCATAAAACCCTGCGCGGCCCCCGTGGAGGAATGGTGATGATGGGCAAGGACTATGAAAATACGATGGGACTTGTAACGGCCAAAGGTAAAACGAGAATGATGTCATCCATTTTCGATTCCGCAGTTTTTCCCGGTACACAAGGGGGACCGCTTGAACATGTTATTGCGGCCAAAGCCGTTTCTTTTTTCGAAGCCCTCTCCGGTGAATATGAAGAATATGTAAAACAAATATGCAAAAATGCTACTGTCATGGCCAAAAGATTCAATGAGCTGGGATACCAGATCATTTCTGGCGGAACTGACAATCACCTAATGCTGATTGACCTTCGCTCAAAAAATCTTACCGGCAAGGAAGCGGAAAATGCCCTGATCAGGTCCGATATAACCATTAATAAAAATATGGTGCCTTTTGACGATAAATCACCCTATATAACTTCTGGTATGAGGATCGGCACAGCCGCCGTCACTACCCGCGGTTTAAAGGAGAACGATATGAACAGGATTGTGGACATGATCGACAAAGTGCTGATGAACAAAGACGACGAAAAAGTTATCGGTTCAATCAGAAAGGAAGTAAATGAATGGATGTCGGAATTTCCCTTATTTAAGAACTGAAAGTGGCTACAGAAGAAAAGGAAATGTCATTCCTGGATCATCTCGAAGAACTGAGATGGCACCTGATCCGTTCATTACTGGCTATACTGGTCTTTTCTGTATTCGCTTTTTTGGGGAAACGGTTTATTTTCCATGATATCATCCTGGCGCCCGCCCGGTCGGATTTCTGGACCTACAAGATCTTCTGTAAATTGGGTGACGCCCTCCATATGAAGTCTATTTGCATCCAGGAGCTTCCTTTCATCATTCAAAGCAGGCAGATGTCCGGGCAGTTTAATATGCACCTTACTTCTTCCTTTGTAATAGGCCTGATCCTGGCATTTCCTTATGCATTTTGGGAATTCTGGCGTTTCGTAAGTCCCGGACTTTATGAGAAGGAAAAAGGAATTGCGCAATGGTCCATATTTTACGTTTCCGCTTTGTTCTTTATGGGCATTCTGTTCGGTTATTATATCCTGACTCCCATGTCCATCAACTTTTTATCGAATTACCAACTGGACCCGAGCATTCGAAATGAATTTGATATTATTTCCTATATTTCAACGGTTACCATGCTGGTGCTTGCCTGCGGCCTCATTTTCCAGTTGCCTATCATCGTATACTTCCTTACCAAAGTCGGATTGATTTCGCCTGCCTTTATGAAAAAATACCGGCGACACTCCATTGTGGTGATCATGCTTGTCGCTGCCATTGTAACCCCTCCGGATGTATTCACGCAAATATTGGTTGCACTGCCATTGATCTCTCTTTATGAAGTTAGTATCTTTATATCTAAAGTGGTTTATAAACGTAACCATGAATAAGAGAATTCAAAGGTGTTAATGTTAACATATGACTTTTAAAATTGCAATGGGTGCCGATCATGCGGGGTTTGAATTAAAGGAAAAGATTAAATCGCAATTGGAAAATTCAGGTCATTTCATTGATGATTTCGGGACCTACACCGATGAATCCGTTGATTACCCCGATTTTGTTCACCCCGTCGCCAATGCTGTGGAAAAAAAAGATTATGACTTCGGGATACTGGTATGCGGAAGCGGCAACGGTACTGCTATCACAGCCAATAAACATAAAGGAATAAGGGCTGCCATTTGCTGGAATGAAATGCTTGCCAAACTGGCCCGGTCTCATAATGATGCTAATGTTTTATGCCTTGCCGGCCGTTTTATCGATTACGAACTGGCAAGGGAAATAGTAGAGGTTTTTTTGAAAACGAAATTTGACGGCGGAAGGCATCAGCGAAGAATCGATAAAATGACCCAATATTAATTTCCATCTCTTCTTATTTCAACCGGTAATAGATACCCTGGTCATCCACCTGCTTGTATTTTTCAGCCAGTACAGGCGTAAGTGAAAAAATTCTTTTAATAATTCCATTATCGTCAATAATGATGTCCGGAAGGTCATGGATCATTTGACGAGTGATCGTAATCAGGACTTCAGGATTATCAGGGTGTTCAAGGTATTTTTTCGATATTGCCCAGCTTAGAAACGGACTTGCCAGCCTGGCGTGCCTGTAAATTTCAGAATGATCACCTACTTGTAATACTTTTTGATTGGTAACCATGGAATCATACGGATCAGGCACCGGAAGTATTTTGCCGGCATCCATCCTTTGGTTGATTTTAAAAATCCCGAAATAGGAAAAATACCCGTTGGCCAGGGTGATAACAAGAAATACGACGAACAGGACTTCCGCTACCCATCTGCGACGGATGGAAATAAAAAGCTGTGAAATAAAAAATGCAAGCGGGAAAAACAGGATCACAAGACAATGGGGTGACTGATAATAATCCAGGCTTACAACCAACAATCCTGTCACGAGTATAATGAACATAAAATTC
>CAYNCU010000271.1:0-4851 GCA_964395765.1 uncultured Roseivirgaceae bacterium
GTGGTCGCCCAGGGGCTTACGGTTATTATTGCGCCACTCATCGGGATACTCTTTCTGCTGGTTGCCAATGACAAAAACATAATGGGTGACCTGAAGAACACTACCTGGAATAATGTAGCCGCTACTGCAGGTATTTTACTCCTGGTTTTCCTGGCGTTTAATAATTTACATTTGTTATTTTAATAATGTAATCCTTTTTATGACTGAACTGGAAAAACTTGAAAATGAATCTTTACAGCCTTCTGCCGAGCTGATCCGGGATCTTGCTGAAGTGGATGGCGACATCATGATCTTGGGTGCAGGAGGAAAAATGGGTCCTGCCCTTTCCATACTGGCGAGAAAGGCTATACTTAAGACGAACAAGGAGAAAAAGGTGATTGCGGTTTCCAGGTTTACCGACAAAAAATTACAAAATAAGCTGGAAAGCTTTGGAATAGAAACAATAAGAGCCGACTTGTTGGATAATACACAATTATGGGGCCTTCCTGAAGTTAATAATATAATATTCATGGCAGGCATGAAATTCGGAACGACGGGGAATGAGTCCTATACCTGGGCTATGAATTCTTATATGCCGGGAAAGATAGCCGAGAAATTTCCGGGGTCCCGGATGGTAGTTTTTTCAACGGGTAATATTTATTCATACGTGGATAAAAACTCCGGCGGTTCTGTAGAGGACGACCGTCCCGGCCCGATCGGGGAATATGCAGAATCCTGCCTGGGCCGCGAAAGAATTTTTCAATATTTTTCTGTTAAAAATAATTCACCGACGGTTTTATTCAGACTGAATTATGCAGTTGATTTCAGGTATGGTGTCATGGTTGAAATTGCCCGTTCGGTTTTCCTTGAAAAGGAAATAGATCTATCGACCGGCTTTGTAAATCTGATTTGGCAGGAAGATGCCTGCGAATATGCTTTACGTAGCCTGAAGCATTGCCATATTCCTCCCCTCCTGCTGAATGTTACCGGACCCGGGATAATATCGGTCCGCTCGCTGGCGGAAGAATTCGCAAGGATTTTTAATAAGCAAATCCGGTTTACAAATAAAGAATTACCAACTGCATTATTAAGCAATGCCGGTAGGCTTTTCAGCCTTTTGGGACCTCCGAAAACTTCACTGGATAAAATGACGGAGTTAATCGCCCTTTGGGTTGCAGCAGGCGGCGATCATTCCGGTAAACCCACTCATTTCCAGGAAAGACAGGGTCTGTTTTAATTTATCGGCATGAACCCATTAAAGGAGAATATTAATGCTTTGCTGCAACAGGGTACCGTGATCCCTGCCCATCCCCTTGCATTAAATCGCGACCGAAAACTTGACGAAAGGAGACAAAGGGCATTAACCCGTTATTACATGGCCAGCGGGGCCGGCGGAATAGCGGTTGGAGTACATACCACACAATTTGAAATCAGGAATCCGAAACATGCTTTATACGAGCCTGTTTTAGCGCTGGCGGCAGAGGTAACTTCCTTGGTTTCTCCGGAACGTCCGTTTATTAAAGTGGCAGGATTGGCAGGACCTGATGACCAGGCACAAAGGGAAGCGGACACCGCTGTAAAACTGGGTTATGATCTTGGCTTGCTCAGTATGGGCGGGTTGAATGATAAAAGTGAATCCGAATTGATAAGGAGGGCTGAAAAGATTGGCGAAACAATCCCCCTGTTCGGTTTTTACCTTCAGCCGGCCGCGGGCGGTCGTGTCCTTAGTTATGATTTCTGGAAGGAATTTGCCGAACTGCCCAATGTTCATGCCATCAAGATAGCGCCGTTTAATCGCTATGAAACGCTTAATGTGGTAAGAGCTGTTTGCTGTTCTTCGAGGCATAACCGGATTGCATTATACACAGGGAATGACGATAACATTATAATGGATCTTTTAAGTACCTGGACCTTTCAATGTAATGGAACTATGGTAAGTAAATCCATTATCGGCGGTTTACTCGGGCAATGGGCAGTATGGACCAGCAAGGCAGTTGAATTATTCAATCGAATCCGGGAAATCAGAAATTCCGGAATGCCCGTTCCCCTGGAAATTATTAAAAAAGCAAATTCAATCACCGATGCCAATGCGGCGATTTTCGATGCAGACCATAATTTCAAAGGTTGTATACCCGGAATCCATGAAATATTAAAACGGCAAGGTTTTCTTGAAGGGACCTGGTGCCTGGACCCGGAGGAAAAACTATCGAAGGGGCAGGCCGATGAAATTTCAAGGGTATACCATGATTATCCCGAATTAAATGATGATGAATTTGTCAGGGAACATAGCGACGAATGGTTTAAATAAGCGCTCTGAAATTCCGGTGACATATTTAGATTCCTTTGGTAAAAAGATCCTTTCCCTTGATAAAGAGCCAATGCCAGTCGAAAGTTAGGATTCGGTCTTTTCTTATTTCAGACCCGAATCATATTCCGGTACGCAATACCTTAAAGGCAAAAAAGGAAAATCGCCGGGCGTTCAAATGTCTTTTAGCTTATGCATCATCTATAAAAATCAGCTTGACTTATCCTGATAATTTATAAGCTTCAGATTAAAGTTTTGCCTCAAAAATCACATCTACAGGGAGTTCCTGGTTGGGTTGCAGTTCATTCCCGTCGGCAACGACCTCGTAAAGACTGGTAATATCATTCTGGATCATATGCCAGTCAAACAATTTCATGGTTTTATCGTCAATAAAAGAATATTTATGTGAATCGGAAGAAGTTGAATCCATGACCGCCGAATCATGGGAAGTGGCATAAAGATATTTATCATCGATCAGGTAGACATTCTGAGATTCAAATATTTCACTTTTAAGGTAGACGTAGGAATCACACTGGCTGCATTTATAATACGAATCATAATTCCGGGTTTCTTTTAAAATATCGCCATTGGTGAATACGAGTTCATAACTGATAATATATTTAAGAGAATCGCCGGGATTCAACTGGAGGCTGCCGTTTTTGGTACTTTGATTAAACCCCAGCACCTGGTTGTAATAATCATATTGAGTACCATTGATCACGTATCCTGTCGATTTCCAGATATGCGCCGTAACAAAGGATACGGGGTCAATGCCGGTTTTATCTTTACTGCATCCCATAATGAAAACCAGGAATAAAAGAATTAATCTTCGCATTGAAATTTATTCAATAGGTTTCATATAAATATCCACCCAATATACTTTCCCTTTTGTAAGCGGAACCGTATCGAACGATCGCGTCCGGCCGGAAGAGACATCATATAAGGAATAACATTTATCAAATTTAACGTTATTATGATCAATATATTCGGCCTGATAATAGTAGGGATTCCAGCCCGTCGAGTCCGCTAAAATGACAAAGGTGTTCTTGGCATAATATTTTTTGGTTATGTGAGTGTTGAATGTGTCAAGAGGAATAAAATGATCGCATCCTGCGCATTTAAATTGCCGGGTCCGGATGGTGCCGAAATCCATCGTATCGTTATTATAAAAAGTAAGCTTGAATTTTATGTATATCTCCACACTGTCGCCTGATTGAAAAAACGACCCGGAAGAGGATGAGAGATACTTATCCTTTAACAGCAAATCATCGTATTCATTGGATTCAAACACATACCGGTAGGAAATCCAAACCCTGGATTCAAGTATTGATGTCGGGTCCATTACGACATCCGCTTTCGTACAACCGATAAGCAGGATTAATATTATCAGGAGCTTTTTCAAATTTTATCTGTGCTCAAAACGAGTGATCCTAATTTATTTGATTACCGGATAGAGGGAATTTATCCTTTCGAATTTAGGCAATAATATTATATCTATTCAGTGAAGACGGTATAATATATCCAATTCGATTATATTTAAAACCCAAAAATCCCGATTTTATTTGATCCTTCCTGGCTTTTCCTTTCCGAAGGGTGTCCCGCCTCATCGTAATTCTTTTATCCCGGTAAAAGGCCCAATCGGTGATTTCAAAAGGAAGACGTTGAATGTAATTGCCGGTATAACCAGGCATGGCAGGAATATGTTCCTCTCCGGGAGGTATGGGAAGAAAGGTGAAAAGCGAATGGGAATATTATAAAAAGGAATAACGGAAAGCATTCTCTCAGCTAAATAGACATTATGTGATTTAAAAAATACTTGAAAGTAATGCGTAATAAATGAGATAAACGGTTATTAACCGGCATGAGGGAAAAGGTAACCGCGAACGCCAGGCAGTAACCGGATGAAAGCACGTAAAAAACCCGTTCAGGCTAAAAATCCTGTTATTTATGTCATACCTGAAAATCATATTCAGTCATTACACCTCCGTACCACAATTTTTGTGATATCAGGTATGACCCGTAAAAAATCCAATAATCAAAAGGAACTCATCCTTGATCCAACCGCTAATCCGGTTCCATGGTTTTTGTCCACCGGATCGGTGATAGCAGTGGTTTCAGGGTAGTTCGGACTTATTCCTTATGGGCGTTGTTCCAAAACCATGTCGGTTCTGACAATGATCTCAGGTGAATTATGCTTCTTAGTTGTGTTAGTATAATTTTTTGTGATCATTGACACTGTTACAACTAAAAAGGCAAATGAAATTAACACGAAAATAAGCTTTTTCATACTGTTAAATATTTTAATTGAATAGGTAATACAATATTTATATTTACGGTCTTTGTTCTGTTCCACCTGGGTCTGGTGCAGGGTCTGTAGGATTTATAGTGTCACTTGTACATGCATTGATTATCCCTGAGAATAATACGATGCTTAATACGATTAGTAGCTTTTTCATTGATCTATTTTTTAAGTTTTATGGTCTTTGTTCTGTTCCGCCTGGATCCGGTGCAGGATCATTGGGGTTGATTGTGTCCGTTGTGCATGCATTGATTATTCCTGAGAATAA
>CAYNCU010000272.1:0-4840 GCA_964395765.1 uncultured Roseivirgaceae bacterium
TTATCATTTAATACTACCCCAATTAACCAATTAACCAATTAACCAATTAACCAATAACCTAATAACTATATTTATCCTTCCACAAACTTTTCAATCTTTTCCGGGCTTCTTCTTCACGCGGATTATCGCCGGGGTCATAAAATGTTGTGCCGCTAATCTCATCGGGAAGATACTCCTGGATAGAAAAATTATTATTGTAATCATGGGCGTACTGATAACCTTTATGGTAACCCAGGTCCTTCATCAGCGAGGTTGGGGCATTCCGGATGGGCAAGGGAACAGGCAGGTCGCCGGTTTCCCTGACTTTAGCCTGGGCGTTGCTGATGGCCATATAGGAAGCATTGCTTTTAGGCGAACATGCCAGGTAAACCGCACATTGCGACAGAATGATCCTGGCTTCCGGGTAACCGATCAGGTGCACGGCCTGAAAAGTGTTGGTGGCGAGTACCAGTGCGGTCGGGTTTGCATTGCCGATATCCTCGGAGGCGAGAATCACCATTCTCCGCGCTATAAATTTAACATCTTCACCTCCTTCTATCATTCTTGCCAGCCAGTAAACGGCAGCGTTGGGATCGCTCCCCCTCATCGATTTTATGAATGCCGAAATTAAATCGTAATGCTGTTCTCCAGCCCTGTCGTACAAGGCAACTTTCTGCTGGGCCACCTGCATCACCAGTTCATCGGTGACAATAATTTCTTCGGTTTCAATGGAATCATACACCAGCTCAATCATATTTAACAGTTTCCTTGCGTCCCCTCCCGATAACCGGAGCAGCGCTTCTTTTTCGCGGACCACTAATTTTTTCTTTTTGAGAATAGAGTCGGTTTTCAGGGCCCGCTCCATCAAGCGTACGAGATCATCTTCCGACAAGGGTTTCAACACATAAACCTGGCAACGGGAAAGCAAGGCGGAATTAACTTCAAAGGAAGGGTTCTCCGTGGTTGCCCCGATCAGGGTTATGGTCCCTTTTTCAACGGCGCCCAGCAAAGCGTCCTGCTGGGATTTGTTGAACCGGTGGATCTCATCGATAAATAAAATTGTTTTGGCCCTGTTCTTCGCATTTTCTATTACCTCTCTAACTTCTTTAACACCTGCATTTACGGCGCTGAGAATTTTGAACGGCCGTCTCACCTGGTTGGCTATAATATTGGCAATGGTAGTTTTTCCCGTGCCCGGCGGCCCCCAGAGGATCATGGAAGGAACATTTCCTGCTTCAATGGCTTTTCGTAAAATCCCGTTTTCCCCTACAATATGTTCCTGGCCCAGCAAATCATCAAGCGAGGAAGGGCGGATTCTTTCGGCCAGCGGCAGGTTGTTTTCAAACATATGGTTATGAAAATAAATGCATCTAAAACGAGGATGAATTTACCCTGAATTATTCATAAAATAAATGAAGAATGCCACGAACCACGCCTGGGTGTGGCAAATGCACGAAATTTATATTAAATTGAAACCACGTATGTAAAAATTAAGAAACATTATTTTTCCGGCTTTCGCTGAATAAGTATTGGAATACAAGGCAGATATCGCAATTATAGGTGGCGGGCTTGCAGGACTGGTCACCGCTTATGAACTTCTGGATACGGGAAGGAAGATCATGCTATTCGACCGTGATCTGGAATCCAATCTTGGCGGACTGGCGAAAGAATCATTCGGGGGAATATTTTTCGTGAATTCACCTTTGCAGAAAAGAGCGGGTATCAAAGACAATGCTGACCTTGCTTTACAGGACTGGTACAGTTTTGCGGAATTCGGTGAGGAAGATCACTGGCCGAAAAAATGGGCCGAATATTATGTGACTCATTGTACCGAAGAGGTTTATCGCTGGCTTCATCATCAAATCGGGATCCGTTTTTTCCCGGTTGTGCATTGGGTGGAAAGAGGTTGGGAAAGAAAAGGAAATTCGGTTCCCCGTTTTCATATGGTTTGGGGGACGGGCAATGAGCTGATCGTAAAAATGATCAGGGCCATACGTAAACATCCCCATTATAAAAATCTTGAAATTAAATACGGGCACCGGGTAACAGATCTTATTTCTTCCGAAAATCGTGTATCCGGTTTTCAGGGAATGAATGAGAATAATGATGAAGAATTCTCCTGCCTGGTCTCCCATACGGTCATTGCTTCAGGCGGGGTAGCCGGCGATCTTACCTGGATGAAAGACAACTGGTATAAACCCTGGGGAAAGGCGCCGGAATATTTATTGAATGGATCGCACCGGTTTTCGATGGGAGACCTGCATAAAGCAGCCGGGAAAATCAGGGCCGCCGTTACCCACCTCGATCTGCACTGGAATTATGCTGCCGGCGTTCATCATCCCGATCCGAAAAGGGAGGATCACGGCCTGAGTATAGTCCCTCCCCGGTCGGCGATCTGGCTGAATTACCGGGGCCGGCGAATCGGGCCACCGCCGCTGGTAACCAGTTTCGATACGAGGTTCCTGGTAGAAAAAATATGTGCGCAGGAAAAAAAATATTCCTGGCAGGTGATGAACTTGAAAACTGCAAAAAAGGAATTGGCGGTTTCCGGATCTGAATTCAATGATGCCATAAAAAATAAAAATTTTATCGGATTTGTCTTAACGCTGCTCTTCGGCAATAACCCACTGATGAGGGCCATGAAAGATCATTGTGAGGATTTCATCACGGCAAACTCTGTCGAAGAGCTTTGCAAAAAAATGAATGCTTTGAACGGGGATGATTCGGTGAACCTGCAGGAATTACAGGAATCCATTGCCAAATTTGATAAAGAAGTGGAAAAAGGAAAAGGAAATTCCGGGGATGAACAATTACTTAAGATCGATCTATTAAAAAAATACCGTGGCGACAGGATCAGGATAGCAGGGAATCAGAAAATTATCAGAAAAAATGCATTTCCATTGGTGGCCCTGCGGGAATTCATATTAACCCGGAAAAGTTTGGGCGGAATTCAAACCGACCTGGATTGCCGGGTATTGGATTATTCGGGAAACCCTTTAGAAGGATTATATGCGGTCGGCGAAGCGGCCGGTTTCGGGGGAGGTGGCATTCACGGTAAACGTTCACTGGAAGGAACATTTCTGGGAAATTGTATTTTGAATGGAAGAGTGGCGGCAAAGACGATTAAAGGGTGAATGGGTTTACGAGTAGAAGCGTAGACGGGTAGACGGGTTGACGGAAAACAGGCAACCAGCAAGGAATATCGCGAGCCGCCAATCCTTGCTAAGGATATTCTTGATTGTGCTTAATAGCGGGCTTTGATTTCTTTTTGATTGATATAATCAATTGCGCAACCCTGAAAGGGTTAAATATTGATAACCTCCGCTGAAACCGGAGGAGTTATAAATAAATCAGTGTCCAACCCGGAAAGGGTTGAACTAAATTTTAAACTTATTAAATAAAATTCCAATGAAAAGATCCGGAGCCTTCCTTGCCGTTTATGCCCTTGAACAGATCGGCGTAAAACATACCTTCGGGATCCCCGGCGTACATAACACGGAACTCTACGACGCCCTGAATTCCTCGGAAAAGATAACCCCTGTTCTCGTAACGTTTGAAGGTTGCGCCTCCTTTATGGCGGATGCTACATCCCGTACGACTGGAGATATCGGCTGCTGCGTAATTGTGCCGGCCGCCGGCATGACCCACGCCA
Source organism: uncultured Roseivirgaceae bacterium (assembly GCA_964395765.1). Lineage (GTDB taxonomy): Bacteria > Bacteroidota > Bacteroidia > Cytophagales > Cyclobacteriaceae > DATDPY01. The sequence continues at coordinate 3,632 of CAYNCU010000272.1, forward strand.
TGAGCGGGATCGGCGAGGCATTCCTCGACGGAATCCCGTCATTAATTATATCGGGAGGAACCCGGCACGACACAGGTAAATCCTACCAGTTGCACCAGATCGACCAGGGGAAGGTGCTGGACGGTATAGTGAAAAAATATTTCCTGATTGAAAAACACGAAGATATCATACCGGTGATCTATGATGCATACGAGGTTGCTATTTCAGGGACTCCCGGTCCGGTTTTTATTGAGATCCCGGTAGAAATTCAGCTATTTACCGGGGAAGTTTCCGGGTTTCCGGAATACGAGCCGCAGCTCAACAACCCTGAACCGGAAGCGGAATCCATTCAAAAAGCCGTTGAAATTTTATCGAACGCCCGGCACCCGGGCATTTACGTGGGCTGGGGAGCTGTCGGGGCCGCCGATATCACAAAAGAAATTGCGGAATTTTTAGTCGCTCCGGTTTCAACCTCATTGCAGGGGCTCAGCGCTTTTCCTGCCATTCATCCCTACCACACCGGGGTAGGATTCGGCCCGGCAGGAGTGCCGGCAGCCCAGAAAGCATTCAAGGATTGTGATGCCCTGCTGGCAGCCGGTGTTCGTTTCGCCGAGCTCGCTACGGGAAGTTACGGGATGAAGATACCCGGGAACCTGATTCATATCGATATCAATCCGGAAGTTTTTAATAAAAATTATCCCGCTGCCGTGACCCTTACCGGTGACTCCAAAATTGTTCTTGAAAAAATATTCGGCGAACTCCGGAATGCCAAACCCGATATTCCAAGGAAGCCGGATGAACTTTCCGCTCTGATTAAAAAGGAAAAGGAAGATTATATTGCTACCTGGCTGAAAACGACAAATGCGCAAAAAGTTTCACCCGGATATTTCTTTAAGTCCTTGCGTGAAGCGTTACCGGATAATGCCATTGTTGTTTCCGACGACGGTGTACACACTTTTCTGACGGCTGAATTATTTCCGGTAAACCGGGCCCGGGGATTTATCTCCCCCACCGATTTCAATGCAATGGGTTATTGCGTACCTGCCACCATAGCGGTCAAACTTGGGAATCCCGATATCCCGGTCATCGGGATCGTCGGTGACGGCGCCTTTATGATGACAGGGCTGGAATTGGTTACGGCCACCACTCACCGCCTTGGGATCATCCTTTTTATCTTCAATGACGGTGAACTCGGCCAGATCTCCCAGTTCCAGGAAATTCCGCTGAACC
>CAYNCU010000273.1:0-4831 GCA_964395765.1 uncultured Roseivirgaceae bacterium
GAACTGCCTCAGGAATCTTACATCGTTTTCAGTAAATAAACGAATATCATTGATCTGATATTTTAGAAGGGCTATCCTTTCTATCCCCATGCCAAAAGCAAATCCGGTATATTCTTCCGGATCAATCTTGCAATTTATCAGGACATTGGGATCTACCATCCCGGCCCCCCCGATTTCAACCCAGCCGGTATGTTTGCAGATAGAGCAGCCTTTCCCATGACATAATAAACAGGTGATGTCTATTTCTGCGCTGGGTTCGGTAAACGGGAAAAAAGATGGACGGAACCTTACATCCGTGTTTTTACCGAACATTTCACGGGCGAAATAATATAAAGTATTCTTCAGATCGGAAAAGCTTACATGATGATCCACATATAATCCTTCAACCTGGTGAAAAAACACATGTGCTCTCGCGGAAATAGCTTCATTCCGGTAAACCCTTCCCGGCGACAAGGTCCGGATCGGAGGTTTTTGATTTTCCATTATTCTCACCTGAACCGACGACGTATGTGTCCTTAAGGCTATATCAGGGTTCCGGGTAATGAAAAAAGTATCCTGCATTTCACGCGCCGGGTGGTTTTCCGGAAAATTCAAGGCTGTGAAATTATGCCAGTCGTCTTCAATTTCAGGACCGTCGGAAACATTGAAGCCAATCCTTTCAAAAATCTCGATGATTTTAAACTTCGTAGAAGTAACCGGGTGGATGGAGCCCAGAGAATTGCTGACAGGTGGTAATGACAGGTCTTCGCCCGAATGTAAGGTAATCGCCGCAATATTTTTAAAATTTTCAGCTGATTCATGAAATGTTTTCTCAGCCTGAATTTTTAATTCATTTAATTGTTTTCCGGTTTCTTTTTTCTTCTCATTCGGAACATTTTTAAAATCTTCAAATAAATTGTTAATTACTCCTTTTCGACTGATGAACTTTAATCGGAACGCTTCCAGATCCTCTTGCGAAGATATCTTTACCTCTTTTATTTCTTTCTGAAGTTTCGATATTTTAGTAATCAAATCCATTGAGGTGATTTTTTACCTAAATGAAAATTTATATGCCCATAAAGGACTTAAGGCTCAAAGGTACGCGAAGTATTTTATTTGTGATTCTCTTAACCTTGAAGCTTTATAAATATGCTTCTATGTGCTTAGTGGGTTATATTAATTAATTATTTCTTTATCTTTCAGGAATTTAATTACTATTTCAGTGCTTTCTTCGAGCGAATGTTCACTGGTATCTATAATTAATTCAGGCTTCAAAGGTTCCTCATAAGGGGCATCGATACCAGTAAATTCCTTGATTTCGCCGGCACGTGCCTTTTTATATAATCCTTTGGGATCTCTTTCTTCCGCAACTTCCAGTGGTACTTTCACAAAGATCTCTATGAACCTTCCGTTTTCGACCAGGCTTCTGGCCTTATCACGGTCAGACCGGTAAGGAGAAATAAATGCGGTCATGGCAATGATCCCTGCATCGCAAAATAACTTTGATACTTCTCCGATTCTACGGATGTTTTCTTCGCGATCTTCCGGAGAAAAACCCAGGTTTTTATTTAAACCATGTCTTATATTATCTCCGTCAAGAACATAACTTAAATGCCCTGATTCAAATAGTTTTTCCTCAACAGCGTGAGCCAGCGTGGATTTCCCCGATCCGGAGAGACCTGTAAACCAGATCACACCGCCTTTCTGATTCAATAATTTTTCTCTGTCTTCCTTGGATACATCCCCGGAATGCCAGGTTATGTTGGTAGCTTTTTGTATTGTCATTCTTTAGCTATTTTATGATTTATTGATTTGTTGCTTTACTGATTTAAGGATTGATAGTATTCCATTAGAATTTTACTGATTTCAGGACGGGCAAATTCCTGTGGAGGCAATTCCCCGTTTGCCAACATTTCCCGTACTTTAGTCCCGCTGATCAACACCCTATCTTCTTTTCCATGCGGACAGGTTTTCATCGACGCCATGCCCCCGCATTTGTGACACCAGAAGGTCCAGTCGATATTTAAAGGCTTTATATGAAGAGCATCCGACGGAATTTCATCAAAGATCTTCTGGGCGTCGAAAGGCCCGTAATAAGTACCTACGCCGGCATGATCACGTCCGACAATTAATGCGCTGCATCCGAAGTTCTGACGGAATATGGCATGAAGAAGTGCTTCCCGCGGCCCGCCATATCTCATTTCCATAGGGTATACCTTCAATATTACGTTATCCTTAACATAATAATTATCAATCAAGGTGGTGTAACATTTCATCCGGACTTCGGCGGGTATATCGTCGGCTTTAAGTTTACCAACCAGCGGATGGATCAGGATTCCGTCACTCACTTCCATAGCAATTTTAGTGACATATTCATGGGAGCGATGAATCGGGTTCCGGGTTTGGAATCCCGCAATCCTTGTCCATCCTTTTTCTTCAAATAATTTCCGGGTATCAGCTGGTCTGGCATAATAATTTCCATAAAGCTCCGGATACGGTCCTTCATTAAATACCTTCACATCACCCCCGAGGTAAACTTCTGGTTGTCCATAAATTTTCGCTACACCCGGATGTTTCTCATCATCCGTCCGGAATACGTTTTTTGCCTCGTGTTTTTTATCATAGGTAAACTTTTCCGTAACTTTCATTATACCCATCAAATCACCGCTTTCGTCATCGAAAAGGGCAATTTCATCACTCGTTTTAATTGAATCTGCTTTATTTTTATCCACAGCCAAAGTAATGGGGATAGGCCACATGGTTCCGTCGGATATTTGCATATCCTCGACGACCTTTATATAATCATTCTTGCCCATAAAGCCATTCAGCGGGCTGAATGCCCCCATGGCAAGCATAATGAGATCTGATGTTTCCCTGGAATTCATCCTGACTTCTGGTAACTTTTTGCATTTTTCCGTTTCCTGCTTCAATTCTTCTCCTTCGATCAGTAAAGGTTTCAGCTTTCCACCATGAGGGGGTACCAGTTTCGATGCCATTTTCATCTATTTAGGTTAAAAGTTCAGTAAAAATCGGGGCAAAAATAGCCATTATTTCGCTTATAGGAAGAATATCGCTATAAAAGTCATTATTAATAAAATGGGGATTGTCATTTAACAAGCAATATTTAATTCTCAGCTCTATACTTCCAACTTCCAAGCGAAATTTCATATGAAACGATTTCTTTGTAGACAAGGAAACTTGAGATGGAAAATTGGAAGTTAAATACCCGATGAATGATATATTCCAAATCAAATGAGAAAAACTATTTAACTTGAGAAGACAATTATTTTAAAAGATATTTAAATTCACTTCTTAATTGTTTAACATAAATTAAGGTATGAAACTTCCGGATATAGAAGTAATATTAAAAATCATCCAGGAAAGCAGCAGGGCCATCCTGGAGATTTATAGTGATGAAAAACTTTTTAGGGTGGTTGATTTTAAATCGGATCACTCACCCTTGACACTGGCTGATAAAAAATCACATGAAATCATTGTCGGGCAGTTACAGATTAATTATCCCGATATACCTATTTTATCGGAGGAGGGGAAAGGTATTCCTTACGAGGCAAGAAAGAACTGGGAATATTTCTGGCTGGTGGATCCCCTGGATGGCACAAAGGAATTTATAAAAAGGAACGGGGAATTTACGATCAACATCGCTTTAATAAAAAATAGATATCCCATCATGGGTTTTATTCATATTCCTGTTCAGGATCTCACCTATTACGCGATAATTGAAAACGGTGCATTTAAGATTGAAAATGGAATTCATAAAAAAATTTCTGTGAATTCCGGAAAGAAGAAAAACCTGATCGCGGTGAGAAGCCGCTCACATGCCTCTCCGGAGGAAGATGAATTTTACAGGAATAATAATATTTCGGAATTTATTAATGCAGGAAGTGCATTAAAGTTTTGTATGGTGGCTGAAGGAAAAGCCGATGTATATTATCGCCATGGACCTACGATGGAATGGGATACCGCCGCCGGGCAAGCGATTGTGGAGATGGCGGGGGGAAAAGTATTAATTAAAGAAAAAGAAGAAAGGTTTTACTATAATAAGGCAGACTTAAGGAACAATTCTTTTGTTTGTGCCTGCAGATGATTATATAACAATTGGTTATTAATAGGCCTTTTCATCTCCTTTAAAAATAGCGCCAATGGTCATAAAAATTATTCTGAAATCAAATAACATAGACCAGTTTTCAACATAAAATCGGTCCAGCTTGACGCGATTTCGCATGTCATTAATATTCGAAGTTTCGCCCCTATAACCCTTTGCCTGCGCTAAACCAGTCACTCCGGGTTTCACGCTGTGCCTTAACATAAATTTTTCAATTAATTTCGCAAATTCTCTGTTTAATTGAATGGGGTGAGGTCTGGGTCCGATTACCGACATATCTCCTTTTAATACATTAAAAAACTGGGGAAATTCGTCCAAAGAAGTCCTTCTTAAAAAACTACCTATATTGGTTATCCTGGGATCATTTTTAATGGCTTGTTTTAAATCCGCTTCTTTATTTTTATACATAGTTCTGAATTTGTAACAAGTAAATTGCTTATTATTCAAGCCATGGCGCTTTTGTTTAAAAAATACAGGACCTCTTGAATCAATTTTAATTAATATAGCCATTAAAGGCACTAACCATGATAATATTAAAATCATGATCAGCAATGAGAAAATAACATCGAACAATCTTTTTAATAACCGGTTAAATCCGTCTTCCAGGGGTTGGGGTCGTACATTTAATACCGGAATAAAGTCATAAAGCTGTACTTCAAATCCTTTATAAGGGAATCCTCTGTAATCGGGTATTAATTTGATTTTTATAAAATTGTCTTCTGCAAAATT
>CAYNCU010000274.1:0-4791 GCA_964395765.1 uncultured Roseivirgaceae bacterium
ATGATTGACGGCGCACAGGCATCCGCCCATGTATCCATCGATGTTCAGGATCTTGATTGTGAATTCTATGTATTCAGTTCACACAAAATATTCGGCCCTACCGGCGCCGGTGTATTATACGGAAAAAGGAAAATCCTGGAAAGTATGGATCCCTATCGTGGCGGCGGGGAAATGATCAGGGAAGTAACCTTCGAAAAAACAACGTATAATGATATCCCTTATAAATTCGAAGCCGGTACCCCAAATATTGAAGCGGTTGTAGGTTTTGGGACGGCTATAAAATTTTTCAGGGACCTGCCTCATGAAGAGGTTTGGAAAAATGAAATGGAATTGTTAAAATATGCCACTTTGAAGTTAAAGGAAATCCGCGGTATCCGGATCATTGGTGAAGCTAAGGAAAAGATTGGAATTATTTCCTTTGTGCATAATCAAATTCATCATTTTGACCTGGGAATGTTACTGGATTCAAATGGCATAGCGGTACGAACCGGACATCATTGTGCACAGCCTTTAATGAATCGGTTCGGGATAGACGGAACCACACGGATCTCCTTATCCCTATACAATACAAAAAGTGAATTGGATCGTTTTTTTGAAGTGTTATTAAAAGTATTAAAATTTTCCCGTTAAAAATGCAGGATCAATCTATTACCGAAGTTCAAAATGACATTATCAATGAATTTTCAATTCTCGGAAATGACAGGGAAAGTACGATATTTTATATTATGGAATTAGGTAAAAAGCTGAAACCATTGCCCGAGGAATCTAAAACCGAGAGCAACTTAATCAAGGGGTGCCAGTCGAAGGTATGGTTGACAGCTGATTTAAAAGGGGATACGATCATCTTTAATGCCGACAGCAATACAGAAATCACTAAAGGTCTTATCAGTTTGCTGATCAGAATATTATCAGGCAAAAAAATAGATGAGGTGTTAAATGCCGAATTGTTTTTCCTGGAAAAAATCGGGATGCATAACATCATCGGATCCCAGCGTTCCAATGGTCTTTTATCCATGATCAAGCAGATTAAGCTTTATGCGTTGGCCTATAAAACCAAGCTTAAGAGTATATCAAAATAAAATAGCATGACAGGCGAAACTGATTCGAACGACCTTCAGGATAAAATCGTTAAAGCTTTAAAAACGGTATTCGATCCCGAGATACCGGTTGATATCTATGAACTCGGGTTAATTTATGAAATCAAAATCTACCCGATTAATAATGTATTTGTTTTAATGACACTCACCTCCCCTGCTTGTCCGTCCGCCGAATCGATTCCCAGTGAGGTAGAATCAAAGATAAAAGAAATTGAAGAGGTTAACGATGTCACGGTAGAAGTAACTTTTGATCCTCCCTATTCGCAGGAAATGATGTCGGACATCGCTAAACTGGAATTAGGATTTATGTAAACCAAAAATAGAATAACCATGTATCCAGAAACTTTAGTTGCTCCAATGAGGGCTGATTTAACAGACGCAGGATTCAAGGAATTCCGGACCCCTGCGGAAGTAGATGAACATTTAAAAAATCAATCAGGCACTACCCTGCTGGTTATTAATTCAGTCTGCGGGTGTGCAGCGGGTTCCGCAAGACCCGGAATAAAATATGCTTTATCAAAAACGGATAAAAGACCGGACCATATGGTTACCGTATTTGCAGGCGTTGATCTGGAAGCCACAAGCAAAGCGAGGGAATACACATTACCTTACCCACCCTCCTCACCTTCCATCGCCCTGTTTAAAGATGGTGAACTGGTACATTTTATTGAAAGGCACCATATTGAAGGCCGGACAGCGCAAATGATCGGTGATCATCTGGCCGAAGTAATCGATGAATTCTGCTGATCAATCAGGAAGACATAAAAAAGGCTGTTTATGAAACAGCTTTTTTTATGTCATTTTTTGCGGTTTGAATAATAGCAGGTGAACGATAATATCAATGGAGTACTATAATCTTCCGATGCAGTACATAACCGTTTTTATTTCCGATTAACAATATATGAAGCCCATTGGGTATCATTCTGAGTCGGACCTCCGCCGCTTTTGTGCCTTTTAAAATTCTACCCTGGGTCAGTGTTACCCCCTGTTGATCCACGATCTTCCAATCATAATCCTGGGTTAATTCCTGGCCGAAGTCCATCATAAGATAATCGGCAGCCGGGTTAGGATAAACCCTGAAGGCCGATAATTCAGGCGGAACATTGTTGTTATTAAGCCCCAATATCTTGATAATAAGATCATTTGCCTTGAACTTATAGGACTGGAAAATTTTCTGATACGATGAATCGTTGATATCCTTAATATCATTCTGAACAAAGAACATCAGATAAAATTCATTGGCATCGTTATAATTCAGGTTTTGTATTGTTTGCGAAATAGTAACAGAATCCACATCCCCGGGCATCCATGTCTTGTCGATGGAGGTACCGTTTGTCCCGGGATCCTGCGTTGCGATCATTCTTCTGGCTACATATCTTGAAACTATGTTATTGTAAATATCTTTATACCTGTCGAACTTATCTTCCGTCAGAACAACATATAATTTTATAGGATTTTTAATAGTATCCAGGGCAGTAAGTAGAATTTTAAGTTGAAGCTGACCATCAGGCTGGGATTGATAATTCTTTATTGTAATATCAAATTGAGGATCCGTGAGGGCTTCTTTTTCAATATCGTTATAATCAATATAAGGTGTTGAATTGCCCAGTTTGCTTTTGTCTTTATATTCATATCCTTTATCGCCATCAACGATGGTTTTATAAATATTATTTCCAACATTATAATCTTCGGCCCTTAATTTCATGTCTTTTTCTTCATCATAGATTTTATCACCGGTATTTGAAATCGGGGCATGATGATATTCTATGTAGGTAACGTCTTTGTCAATGTGATCCAATACACCATCATACATATAATTCGTCACTTTATCCTGAGCATCCGGGTCTGTAAGATCGGTGAAATGTTCGACCAGCACATTTCGGGTACGATCGCCCAACCAGAAATCATCGAGTGCAAATCCATCAAAAGTTTCACCGAACGGATTTTTATTGGAGTCCACACTGCTGGCAAAGGCAAACCTGAAAATGATAGGCGTACTGGCCGTTACATCCGGATCTGCATAGATAGGATCCAGTGGAATTCTTGCCTCCAACCAACCGTTAGTGGCCCCGGTCCAACCCACACTCCTGGTAGTTGAAGACTGATCTCCCGGGTTTTTCACAATGTCACGCTTATTATACCAATTTATTCCATACCAGTCATAGCCTGTAGGAGGCGATTGGTCAATCGTCTTATCGACATATCCCAATACTTTCCATTCCCCGTTAATATCACCTGAAGTATTATATTGAACTACCACTCCATCCCCATCACGGAGATCGGTCCAATACCTGAATTTCATCATTGGCCGGTCAAGTTCACTTAAATCAAATGCCGGACTGACCAACCATGAATTTTCATTGGAATAATAAGGGCTATCCAACCTTGTAACCCAAGCCCTGGATCCTGAAAAAGCTTTATTAATTGTCTTCTTCGAAGCGGAAGGTGTACCCAATTGCCAGCTATCATTTCCATTTTCCAGCGGGAAAGGTACCCAAAGCAGGTTATTGGCAGAGCCCTCTTCAAAATTCTGGAAAAATGGATTGTCTTTAGAAACCTTAAAGGCCGGAATAATCGCGAGCTTTTTCGTTTGTGAATTAACACAACCTCTTCCTGTAAGTACCTGAAGGGTTACTTTATAATAACCTGTATCACTATATAAATGTGAAACCTGTCCTCCGTCGGCGGTTGAAAGATCTCCGAAATCCCATGAAAAATCAATTATTTTATCTCCCGGCGCAGTGCTTAAAGGAAAGGCGGAATTGTCCTTGAAATAGGTTGAGTCATCAATAACAAGATTGGATACAGTGAAATCGGCGGTTGGCTGCTCTCCGACAATAATCTGTTGTGTAAGAGAACTTGTACATTGCGCAAAATTCGTCCCCTTGGATTTAATATCAAGTGTTACGGAATAAGTGCCTGCAGCGGAGAATTTATGTGAGACGTTAGCCGGACCGGAGGTAAGAGTATCTTTATCAGTTCCGTCACCGAAATTCCATATCCATGACTTTATCGAATCCTGTATGATTTTAGTATCAATACCGGATTGATCCGTAAACGAAATCATTGAATCGACACATGACCGGGTTTGATCGAATGTAAATCCGGAGACAGGAGAAGGAAGAACTATCACCTTGTGGGTAACTGTATCACTTGCTCCCGTTTTTTCGTCTTTATAGGTATAAGAAACCAGCTTTTCACCGACACCTGCTCCCTGTGGGCTGAAAACAAATCCAGAAGGTTGTAATGAAACGCCCTGCCCGAAAAATGTACCACCGGCTGGATTAGCCGTTAAATCAATATCATTACTGGTAGAACAGATTGAGGGGTCAAGAGAGAATGTAACCGCGGGTTTTGGATTGACCACGGTAGATGACTTATAAGCATTGGTGCATCCGTATGAATCGGTATAAGTATAGGTGATTACCTGAGTTCCCTCTCCGGCCAACGTAGGATCAAATGTACTGGTACCGCTTAATATACCGTTTCCGCTGAATGTTCCGCCCAGCGGGAAGCCGGAAAGTGTCACATTGGCATCATTTACGGCAATTGAAGCCGGCAAGCCGGTAAATAAAGGATTGGGTAATTCTCTGATCGTTTCATATACTTCGCTGGATACAGCAGGACATTGGCCGGCCGGATCATTGGAAGTAAGCGTTAATTTAACTTCGGATTTTCTTTCCGTTGTATCCGG
>CAYNCU010000275.1:0-4776 GCA_964395765.1 uncultured Roseivirgaceae bacterium
GAAATCTTTCGCAACACCGATAACAGTTCCTTCCTTCGGCAATTTTACCGGGGTACCGACAGGATTGTCCAGTCCCATTCGTTTGGCGGCGGATTCATTAATGATATAATTACTTGTGTCGTTGGTATGCTCTTCAGAAAAATTCCTTCCCTCAACAACAGGAATATTAAACATCGTCAGGTAATTTTCATCACATTTCAGGTAATGGAAAAAAGTATTGTCCGAACGGGTCATTCCCGGCCAGGCATTGTAATCCAGATCAATTCCGCCAAAAATATTCATGGGATCATTGTTGGCACATGACGCATTGGTGATCACCGGCATGTGTAATAGCCTCGCTCTGAAATCATGGAACTTTGAGATCAGTGTTGTGCTGGCGTCAAAATAGGCAATATGGTCTTTATCAAATCCGAGGTTTTTATTCCGGATATATTTTACCTGCTGATACACTGTTATGGCATAGAGGATCAGGATTACCGATACCGTAAACTGCATGATCACCAGCAATTTTCTGATCCCGGTGCCGCTCCAGCTCGTAAAGCTTCCTCCTTTCATGATATTCACTGTTTTATAAGAGGAAAGAAAAAAGGACGGATAGCTTCCTGCGAATAACCCGGTGATCAGGGTGATACCGGCGATTCCGGAGAGAATATACGGATTTGTAAAGCTCAGGGAAATTTTAATTCCTGATAACTCCTGGAATAAGGGTGAAAAAAGTCGAAGCGTCAGCAAGGCTATCACCATAGCAGCCATCGTAAAGATCATAGCCTCTCCCATGAATTGGCTGATAAGGGATTTTCTTGTGGCTCCCATTACCTTACGCAGGCCGATCTCCTTGGAACGCAGGATGGATCTTGCCGTCGCCATGTTCATGAAGTTAAAACAGGCAATGATTAATATAACCAGGGCGGAAATGGTAAAGATCCTGACCAGCACAATCCTGCCTCCCGCTTCCTTCCCGTTTTCAAAATTATTTTTCAAACGCCAGTCTACCATCGGGTACAGGAACAGCGAAACGGTCGAATCCCACCGGGGCCAGATCTTCGGTTTAGTGATGAATTCATTTATATTATTGCCCAGCAGTTTTGCATTGGATTGCCGGTTTAATTTTACATAGGTAGAAGCTCCCCAGGATCCCCATTCATGGCTATAGGGATCGGTTGCAGCATAAACCTCGTAGGGAATGATAAAATCAAAATGTACCGTAGTATTATCCGGAAAATCCTTAAAGACTGATGTCACTCTCGCCTGTTTATCATCATCCAGCTGGATCACCTTGCCAATGGGGTTTTCATTGCCGAAATATTTTTTCGCCAGCTTCACGGAAATAGCAATAGAATTGATATCCGGAATAGGGTTTAGGGGATTGCCGTCGATGACAGGTATCGTGAAAATATTAAACACGGAAGGATCGGCATAAGCACCCATTTCATAAAAGCGTTTTTCACTATAATGAAAAAGCACCCGGCTAAAAAAACTTTGGGCAAAACGGCAGGATTCTTCAACACCGGGAAGGTTTTTTAAAGCCGGGCCAAGCGGAGGGGGCGTAGCATCCCACGTCTGAATTCCATCCGGGTATTCCGAATTGACCATCACCTCGAAGATCCGGTCCTCGGCTTTATTTACATTATTATAACTGTATTCATGAACTACCCATGCCAGGATGAACAGGCATGTCGCCAAGCCAATAGACAACCCAACAATATTAATGGTAAAGAATATTTTATTCCGTTTAAATATTCTTGATACGATTAATAGGTAGTTACGGATCATTACTGGAATGATTATAGTTATGGCTATAATTAAAATTGGGACTTTTTAAAAATGAATTAATTAAGTAATATAAAAAATTGATATATAAGTTCCAAATAAATTTGTTAGGCTAATTAGAGGGGAAAACCGTTTTTTAAGATATTTATTTCTCCAATGTTTTCCAACAAACCAATTATTTCATATTTGAACATTCCTGTTGTTATTCTCAACACTTTTTCATAAATAAATATTAAAAATTTATATGGTTTAATCATTTACATAGCTGATATCAATATTAAATACCTTCAATAAAAATTTGAATTATACTACTGTATTATATAAAATTTGATTTCCGGAATTTATCATTAAACAAGTCTTTTAGCAATCTCACAACATCTATTTATATAATAGAATAATGTTCAAATTAAAAATATTTTAAAGAAGTGATTGCAGATTAATTATTTATTTTATTATATTTAATCAGCAAATATAGAAGTAATTTAAAAGATCATGACAAGAATATACCTGGGAGAATTTGAAGAACTTGTTTTATTATCAGTGGCAGTGCAGAATGGAAAAGCCTATGGAGTATCAATAACCCACGAAATCAGAGAACAAAGCGGTCGAAATGCACGGTTAAACCAGGTTCACGCAGCTTTAGAGAGACTTGAGAGGAAAGGTATGATTATTTCACAAATGGGAGAGCCTACTCCCGAACGAGGGGGCAGACGAAAAAGGCTTTTTACTATAAACAAATATGGTATTGAAGCTTTACGGGAAGTCCGGGAAATAAGATCCCATTTCTGGAATCTTATTCCTAAAAAAGTGAAATTAAGTGAAATTTGATAACAAAGAATAATACAGATCCAAGACCGCCGCGATGGGCAGATTCATTCCTGGAATGGTTTTATTCCCCATCCCAGCTGGAAGAAATTCGAGGCGATCTTTATGAGGAATTCAGTTTCCAGTTGAAAAACCGGGGACTTAAGTTTGCTCGTCAAAATTATATTGGAAATGTATTGAGATTTATCAGGCCATTTTCAATTCTGAAAAGATCAATAATTTATCGACAACAACCTATAAATTACAATGTCATGATAAAACAACATATGCTCCTGGCTTTAAGAAGTATGAACAGAAGCAAATTGTTTACTTTCATCAATTTACTCAGCCTTTCAATCGGGATTGCATTTTGCCTTCTGGTTTATGTTTTCCTGAAAAACGAACTTACTTACAACCATTTTCATAAAAATGCGGACCGGATATACCGTGTTGCCGGGCATTATACCAACGAGCAGGGTGATCTTGTTTATACAACCCTGCAGGATCATAAGCTGGTACAATCGTTCACGGATCAGATTCCCGCTGTGGAACAAGCCACTGCCTTTCAGACCGCCGATGGCGTCTGGATACGGAACGGGGATGATATTTTCAATGAAAAGGTGGGCTTTGTGGATTCCACATTTCTGAGGGTATTCAGCTTTCCCTGGTTGGCGGGGAATAAAAACAATGCCCTTGACAACCTGAATAGTGTGGTCATAACCCGCGATGTAGCCGATAAATTATTCGGCAAACCTGAGCGGAATTATAACGAATTTCTCGGCCGGAGCCTGGTATTCCCGAAGGGTGAGGAGCGGAATTTTATTGTTAGCGGTATCCTGGCGTCACTGCCGAAAAACTCGAGCCTGACGTTCGATATGCTGATCCGCTACCATTACGCCCGCTTTTACCCCGAAAATGATGATTTTTTCGGCAATTGTTCCTTATACGTGGAATTGAAAGCCCGAACGGCGGTCAAGGCGGCAGCCGTGGCGGCCGACTCGCTGGCCGGTACCCTTCTCAAGGATAGACTGGCAGAAGCTGATAAATACATGGAAAGCCTGGGCAAAAAGTTTAACTTTGAATTTGTTTTCCAGCCCCTCCGCGATATTTACCTCGACAGCAGCATCGGGAACAGTTACGAAGCAACAGGAAGCAGAAAATATATTTTTGTATTGAGTTCAATCGCATTGCTTGTATTGGTAATCTCTTGTATTAATTATGTTATGCTCGCTACCGGAAAATCGATGCAACGCTTCAGGGAAATCGGAATGAGGAAAGTACTGGGGGCAAGCCGTGGTAAAATCGCAGGGCAATTTATTATGGAAGCTTTAGCCAATGCTGTTTTGGCTACAATCGCCGGCATGCTTTTCGCAAAAATTCTGATGCCCGGCTTCAATACCATGATCCAGCGAAATCTTGATTTCCATATTTTCAACCCTGATGCAGCCCTGTTCCTGTTTATTTTGTTAATGCTGGTCAGTCTCATCGTCGGTTTGGCTCCTTCCGTATCCATTAACCGAATGAACCCGGTTCATGTACTCAGCCTGCGGAAAAAAGGAAGAGGAGGGGCACGTTATTCTAGCCTGTTTGTCGTTATTCAATATTCTCTTTCCATACTTTTAATAGTGGCCGCCCTGGTCATTGTCCGGCAATTAAAATTTATGATCGACAGCGATCCGGGTTTTAACTCCGACAATATTGTTAATATCGGCCTTCCGAATGATCTGAAATCCTCGCAGATCAATACATTAAGGAATGCTTTGATCAGCAGGACGGATGTCCTGAGTGTTGCCGAAAGTGATCGTAATTTCCTGTGGGGAAGCCAATCCTTCAATCTTAAAAATACAGACGGTCAGAACATTCATGTCAGGCGACTCAGGATCGACCCGGAATATATAGAAACGCTCGGGATACCCCTGCTGGCAGGCAGAAATTTATCGGGAAAAATCGCTACCGACACCACCATGGCAGTATTGGTTAATGAAACTTTTGTAAAGGCTATGGGGTGGAAAGATCCTGTCGGGAAAATATTGCCGGACGAAAATGTGGAACCGGACCAGAGACCTGTGGTTGTCGGCGTGGTGAAGGATTTTCACTTCGATTCCATGAGAAATAAAATAGAACCCCTGGTCATGGGCATGAACCCCGACTATAATTCCATCTGGAATTTACGATTAATTGATTTCTGAAAGTTTTATACTC
>CAYNCU010000276.1:0-4729 GCA_964395765.1 uncultured Roseivirgaceae bacterium
GACGTAAATCCGGATTCTGAAATTTTGCCGTTGATGGGTTCCAAGGAAGGGATAAGTCATATATCCCTGGCTTTCCTCAACCCGGGCGATAAAGTACTCGTTCCCGAACTCGGATATCCTGCCTACCGGGCGGTTACCCTCATGGTGGGTGCCGAACCGGTCAATTATCCGCTGGATGAGACTAACTGGTATCCTGATTTCGAAAAGATGAAAAAGATGGACCTGGCAGGCGTTAAAATTATGTGGATTAACTATCCCCATATGCCTACCGGTGCACCTCCGAGCTCCGATTTATTCAGTCAGGTTGTGAATTTTGCAGCCGGGAATAAAATTTTAGTGGCGCATGATAACCCTTACGGTCTGGTTTTAAACGAAACGGACCCCTTGTCAATTTTATCGGCGGAAGGGGCGTGGGAGACAGCAATTGAATTGAATTCACTCAGTAAATCCCATAACATGGCCGGCTGGAGAGTGGGTTGGATCAATGGCAGGAAAGATTATATTGATGCCATTCTGAAAATCAAAAGCAATTTCGATTCCGGAATGTTCCGCGGTATACAGGATGCGGCTGTGGAAGCCTTAAAAAATCCGGAAGCCTGGCATAAACAGAGAAATGACATTTACCGTGAACGCAGGGAAATAGTGCTCCGCTTGCTGGACCAGCTTGGGTGTTCTCCGCGACCCGGACAGGTGGGCATGTTTATATGGGCAAAAATTCCGGATGATATTGACGATATAGAAAAGTGGGTCGATTACCTGATCTATAACCATCGTGTATTTATTACTCCCGGCCATATTTTCGGGGAGAAAGGCCGGCGATATGTCAGGGTATCTTTGTGCGCAGACAAAAAAATATTCGGGGAGGCCATCAGCCGACTCAAGGATCTGAATTACAAACCATCATGAAAATTTGCGTAGTCGGACTTGGCTTGCTCGGGGGATCATTTTCCCTGGGGTTAAAAAGTATTCGAAGTGATATTTCGGTTACTGGAGTGGATATCAGTAAGGAAAATGCCGATACCGCGTTGAAGTTAGGCATCGCTGACGACATCGCTGATTTTGAGGCTGGTGTTGCCAAAGCCGACCTGGTGGTTCTGGCTACCCCCGTGGATGTGGAAATTTTGCAGATCTTCCGTGCGCTTGACCTGATCGGCCCGAAAACCGTGGTCACCGACCTGGGTTCTACGAAAAGCAGGATTTGCAGTGAATGCGATAACCATCCGAGGCGCGGTAGATTTGTTGCCGCCCATCCTATTGCCGGTACGGAAAATTCAGGCCCCGAGTCGGCGTTTCCTGAGCTGATGAAACATAAAATGATGATCATTTGCGACAAGGAAAAAAGCGACCCTGACGCGCTCGAAAAGGTGGAAGATATTTTCAAATCGTTCGAGATGAAAATAACTTTTATGAATTCCACCGATCATGACCTCCACATTGCCTGGGTATCCCATCTCAGCCATATCAGTTCCTTTGCTCTCGGTGCAACGGTGCTGGATAAGGAAAAAGACGAAAGAAGCATTTTCGCAATGGCAGGCAGCGGATTTTCTTCGACAGTCAGGCTGGCAAAAAGCTCGCCCGATATGTGGGCGCCAATCTTTTCCCAGAACAGTAAAAATGTTTCCGAAGCCCTGGACGCTTACATAAAGAAACTTCAATTATTTAAGAAAGTAATTGATGATAATGATGTTGAGTCCAGTTACCGGTTAATGAAAGAGGCCAATGAAATCAGGCGGGTCCTGGCAGGACTGTTAAAAGGTGAATAAATCATATTCAGGATGAGAATAGAAAATTAAAGATAAAGGATATGAGGGATGATGAATATTATAGGAACATTTAATTCCCGATTTCCAAACCCCAATTTCCAATCTTGCGATTCTGTTTACCGCTCCATTGCTGATAATAGATAACAAACCTATTCAATTATTGATCATTGAATATTGATCATTGAATATTGAATATCAGGTGTTATTAAGTCTGCCTTCAAATACAAATCCTCCATATTAAATTTTGTGTTAACGGGGGAGTTATTTATTTTGCAGATAAACGAATCCGATAAAGAAAACTATGCTGAATAAGAACGATATAGCGCAACTCCAGCAACAACAACGGGATATTACCAAAGCCCAGAAACAGATTGAAATTTTTAAACAGGGATTCCCGTTTTTATCCTTGATCAAACCTGCCCGGGTCGAAGACGGGATCAAAAAGCCGGGGGAGGAGGAAATCCGTTATTTCATCAGCAATTATGAAAAGAAGCTTGCCGAGAGGAAAGTCCTCAAGTTTGTTCCGGCTTCCGGTGCCGCTACCCGGATGTTTAAATCCCTGTTTTCATTTCTTGAAAAGTTCAATGGAAGTGCAGAGGGCATCGCTTTAATGGAAAAGGAAACGGGGCCGGAGTCCATTCATAATTTTATCAGCCATATTGAAGAATTCGCTTTTTATGAAGAGCTGAAGAACAAGATCAAGGCCGCCGGAATGGATATTTCCCAAATGCTAAAAGAAAAAAAATATGGCGAAGTGATCAATTATGTAATCATTCCGGCCGGGCTGGATTACGGGAATCTGCCGAAAGGCCTCATAAAATTTCATAAATACGGGAAAGTAGCAAGGACTTCTGTTGAGGAACACCTGGTGGAAGGGGCCGATTATGCCAGGTATCACGACGGGAAAGTAAATATTCATTTCACCATATCGCCCGAACATGATGAGAAATTCAGAAACCACGTCGCGAGGATGACCCCTTGTTATGAAAACCATCTTGAGGTTCAATATTACGTAAATTTTTCAGTACAGAATCCTGGTACGGATACCATTTCCGTGGATCATGAGAACCAACCGTTCAGAACCTCCTCCGGCTCCATCCTCTTTCGGCCGGCCGGTCATGGCGCTTTACTGGAAAACCTTAATGACCTGGATTCGGACCTCATCTTTATTAAAAATATAGATAATGTAGTGCCAGACCGGCTTAAAGAAATAACCGCCCGGTATAAAAAAGTACTCGGAGGAGTCTTGCTGCATTACCAGGAAATGATTTTTAATTACCTGGACATCCTTGAAAGAGAGGAAATATTGAATCCTTCCCTGATGGAAGAAATCCATAATTTTCTTGAAAAGGAAATCGGTATAATCATGCCGGAGAAAAACAATCTGGATGCCAGGGAATATTATATCAGGAAGCTGAACCGGCCGATCAGGGTTTGCGGCATGGTCAAAAATGCAGGCGAGCCCGGGGGCGGGCCGTTCTGGACGCATAACCCGGACGGATCCTTTTCCCTCCAGATTGTTGAATCCGCCCAGGTGGACCTAAAAGATGAAAACCAGTACAAGATCTTTTCGGCAGCCACGCATTTTAACCCGGTAGACCTGGTGATCGGCACCAAGGACAGGCATGGTCATAAATTCGACCTTAAGAAATATGTTGACCCGATGACGGGATTTATCTCAATAAAATCCCAGGAGGGAAGAGAACTGAAAGCCCTGGAATTACCGGGATTATGGAATGGCTCAATGTCCGACTGGAATACTATTTTTGTGGAAGTCCCGATTGAAACTTTTAATCCCGTAAAAATTATAAATGACCTTCTGAGGCCGGAACACCGGTAATACTTAATCTACTACTTTTTCACATGTTGGATACCCGAAGGCAAACAACTTTACTCATTAAAGTTTAAATTAATTTTCAGGAAATCCACATCCTTTATGGTACCTATAAAAGCCGCCGGATAGGATCCTAAAACATACCTAATCCGATATTCTGATAACATCCCGGACTGTTCCGGAGTTAAATTAAAAAACCCTTCAGTTGATTGAAGAAGGTAATGAATATATCTTGCGATTGAATTATAAGGTTAGAAAATAGTATTCGGGTTCCGGCGGCAGTTCGATGGAGGTCTGCCGGGAAATGATTCATGAAATGGGCTTACCTGAAGTTTGGGTGGATCCTGTTGTGGATCAGTCATCCCGGGCCCATTTGTGATACAATTGAAAAATATTTATAATTGTCGGACCCGGAGAAATCCGGGTACCATCATAAATTAATTACCGGGACTTTAATTTATGAATTTAGATCTTACATCATATTACAGTGAACGGGCCAGGGAGTATGAAAAAATCTATGAAAAACCTGAGCGCCAGGACGACCTGCAAAAGATAACCCTCCTGTTAAAAGATATTTTTTCAGGAAGGGAGTTAATGGAAGTTGCTTGCGGAACCGGTTATTGGACAGAAAAAATAGCACAAACGGCAAGGGAAATCCACGCAACGGATATTAATAACACAGTTCTGAAAATTGCAAAAGCAAAGGATTATCATGATACCAAGGTGACATTCAGGGCTGCGGATTTCAACAAAATAAAACCTCACGGGAATCATGAAAGTCTTTTCGGTGGCTTTATCTGGAGTCACATTAAATTGCAGGAACTCGATGAATTCGTCGATTTGATGATCAGTCAGGTGGCGCCGGGGGGCGAACTTGTATTTGTTGATAATAATTATGTCAAGGGAAGCAGTACTCCTGTCGCTTTTAAAGATGAATCAGGCAATACTTATCAAAAAAGGATCCTTGAAAACAAAAAGGAATTCCTCGTATTAAAAAATTTCCCTTCGGAAAAATTTTTACGGAAATTACTTAAACATAAATCCACTGAAATAAAATTTACAAGCCTGAAATATTACTGGATATTGATTTTTAAAAACGGATAATTCCTGCCATCCTACCCTGTTTTCAATG
>CAYNCU010000277.1:0-4720 GCA_964395765.1 uncultured Roseivirgaceae bacterium
CAGTTGGTAGAGCATCAGCTTCCCAAGCTGAGGGTCGCGGGTTCGAGTCCCGTTTGCCGCTCGAATGTTTAAAGGCTTGTTCCAACCAAGCCTTTTTCTTTTGAAGCGACCCTTTACTATTCTCCATTAGAATACCTCACTTCCTCCACTTCGAATTAAAATTTTTGTAGCTGATCGTAATGAAAACTTTTGCATTGTATCATAAAATTTTATTAAGACATCCGGGATGAAATGAAAACAACAGGAGGTGAGCAGAGAAAAATTTTTGTTGTTAAGACTGACATCAGTGTTAAAAAGAGAACTTGCTGCTGAAAAAAAAATTAAAAAAAATTGAAATGATTTAAAAAAAAATCTTGCGTCGTAAAAATTTTATGATATATTAGAGAAATATTTCGTACATGTTAAGTTAAAAAAACTTAATTAACTAAAAAAAACAAAAGCCAATGAAAGCAAAAGCTTCAGCAAAAAAAACAAAAAAGCCTGCAAGAGCACACGCCTCTGCAGCAAAGAAAAAGGCTAGCAAGCCAAAAGCAAAAAGCACAGCCAAGAAGAAATCGAAAACAGCAAAAAAGAGTCCTAAGAAGAAATAAATAAGGATTTCTTTGAGTTCTGATTAGATTTCAAAGTAATTAAAAACCCGGGTTATCAATAATCCGGGTTTTTATTTTTACACCGTTTTCATTCATTATTTTAAAAAAAGTTTAATTGATTCTGTTCTCTTTCGATGGACAGAATGTCACTTCCTCTTAATAAGTTTTATACAAATTTATCTTCCTTTTGATTTGTAATTTTCGGTTAAAGTGAAAACCGCATATAATTCCCGATGAGATTTAAAAAATGCTCCAAATTTGATAAATTGATGGAAACAATACATCTGTTGAACGAATTTAAGTCATTGATTATCAGTTATATTTACTGTATCATTTTTAATGTTAGGTAAACTGTACAGGAAGAAAAAAATATTTCCAAATGAGATATTAATGTTATTCAACCAAATTTTTTTTATGTGGATTAGCAGTTGCTCCTTCCGGTAATAAAATAAACTACCAAATGTTAAGCTGGGCTCTCAAAAAATTCATGACAATATGACTGCAACCATCGGTGAAATATTAAAAATTCTCTGCGGCACAATTTATGTAAAGCATAACCTAAAAGAATATGTTTATAAGCGATTACATTACTGAAGACCCCTTCCGCAGGGATGAAAGAAAAAGCAGTAAAGATGCTGATGATGTTGCGTTACTGGATCCCTATTCCCGTACTGTAGTTAATGTCAGTGATACAGTAAGCCCCTCAGTGGTACACATAAAAATAAAGAAGCTTACACGCTATACGGACCGGCAGGGAAAGTACGTTAAGCGAAATGAAAACGGATTCGGATCGGGATTTATAATTTCAAGTGACGGTTACATCATTACCAATTGCCATGTGGTGAAGGACGCCAATGAAATAGAAATAGCCTTACCTGACGGGAGGGAATATCGCGGTGAATTGATCGGCCTTGATCCGTATACTGATATTGCAGTAGTTAAAATCCACGGCGATAATTTTGCGGCTGTGAAATTTGGAAATTCAGAAAAATTAAGAGTAGGCCAGTTGGTGGTAGCGATTGGTAACCCTTATGGATTGCAATATTCCGTAACGGCGGGAGTAGTCAGCGCCCTGGGCCGGACATTACGTTCCGAAAGTGGCCGGTTAATAGACAACGTCATACAAACGGATGCTTCTTTGAATCCCGGAAATTCTGGGGGACCATTAGTGAATGCAGCGGGCTATGTTGTGGGAATAAATACTGCCATAATTCCTTCAGCCCAGGGCATTTGTTTTGCGGTCGGTTCGAGCACGGCAGAATATGTCATTGGAAAATTAATGTTCCAGGGAAAGGTTCGAAGAGCCTACCTCGGAATCGCCGGACAGGTTTTTCTGCTGCCTCTTCGGATTATCAATTATAATAAACTGAATGTTCGTTCAGGGGTCTTTATCCAGCACATCGAGAATAATGGTCCCGGCGAAATGCCTTTAAAATCCGGGGATATCATAGTGATGTTTGAAAAGAAGCCAGTGGCGAATATCAATGATCTGCACCGGCTGTTAAATGAAGAAAAAATCAATAAGCAATGTGTGATCGGTTATTTAAGGAAAGGTTATTATATGGAATCCTTTATAACGCCCACGGAATTAAATAACTAAATTTTTATTTTCCGAATTTAAGGGAGAATCTGAGAGTTCAGTCATGCGTTTTAACCGATCTTCTTCTTTCGGCGGGCGTTACTTTCTGCCAACTTTTATAGATCCGGTTAAAATTGGAAAGATTATGAAAGCCGCATTCGATACAGATGCGGGCAATTTTTTTCCCCGATGTTTTTATCAGGGCATCCGCTTCCGTTAACCTGAGGAGGTTAATATAATCAGTAAAACTATTCCCGGTTCTTTTTTTAAAATAATGACTGAAGGCGGTATCGTTTAATCCAGCTATTCCGGCCGGTACCGAAATCTTTATACGTCGGGTATAATTGTTCAGGATATTTTCAAATATCAGAGCGAATTTTGCCTGATCTTTAATATTCCCCCGGTAACGGTATTTTTTATTTAAAAGTGTACCAAGCTCCCGGTGGCTTCCCAGGCGGTCCAGCAGTTGCAGGATTTGGATATAGGTATGAAAGTCCGATTCGAGTTTTAGGGCAAAGAGGTTCTGTATAATTTCCGTGTCCGTTATTTTTTTGATGATCGCTACTTGTTCAGCGGCTACCAATAATCTACGAAGGTTCGCCATTTCTGGTCTTAATAATAATCCTTCCGTCAGGTAATTTAATGTAAAATGTATCGTGATTACTTTATAGGCATTATGCCCATTTAATTCCCTGCTTTTGTAGGAAATCCAGGCATGAGGTATCCTGGGAGGAATTAATAAAATATCGTTCCCTGTGAATTCGAACACTTTATCGCCTGCAAGGAGAATTCCCGATCCTCCCTCGATATAAGTCAGTTCGTAATGATCCAGGTGAAAGTGAAACGGGTATTTCAGGTGTTTTTCTTCACTGACTCCGATATGAATTGAATTATCGCGATGGTTATGGTTTTCCTGTAAAATCATTTATTCAAATAATATTTGACTTAATATAAATGATATTTCATTATAGTACAATAATATTTGGCCTCGGCACTTACCATGCAAGCAGGCCCTGCTTTTTATAGATTCTGTCATAAAATGAATTTCCAAAAGCAGGGTTTTACCTTTTACCTGATATTTTCGCCTTTCCCGACCGCTTAATTCAAGATTTCTTTATATTCCATCACTTGTATAAAAATTGTATTAGCTTTATACATTAATTCATTTTTTAATACCTGATTATGAAACCATTAAAGATTTCCACATTACTGTTGACAAGCGTCCTGATTGCAGGAATTTGCCAGGCACAAACAGCCGATGGAATTATAAATAATTACCTAAAAAAAATCGGTGGCGCCGATAACTGGCGGTCGCTTCAAACCGTTACTATGAAAGCTAATATGACTTTGCAGGGTATGGATATTGCAGGAATCATTTATTCCAAGAGACCCAATAAACATAAATCGGTATTTGACGTAATGGGTAAGAAAGTGGTTAATGCATACGATGGTCAGGACGTCTGGATGATCAATCCGTTTATGGGTGATTCAACGCCTCAGATAGTTCCCGAAGAACAGGCGAAAATAATGAAACAAAATAATTTTGACAGTGAGTTCCTCGACTATGCCGATAAAGGGTATACGGTTGAATATGTAGGACAGGATACCGTAGACGGTAAACCCGCTTATGAAATTAAACTTACCAAGAAAGACGGTGATATAGAGTACCATTATTTTGATGAACAATCCTACCTGCCTGTCATGATGAAAGGATTCGTATCGTCCGGACCTCAAAAGGGAGCCGAAGCGGATATCTATTTTAATGATTTCCGGCCGGTAGGAAAGTTATTGTTCCCATTCGAGATGGAGACACGAACCAACGGGTCGACCGTGCAGCAGGTTAATTTCAGCGATATTGAATTGAATAATCCTATGGATGATTCAATGTTTGCTTTCCCTAAAAATTAGCAGCTTAATTACCCTGTCTGATCATTCCTGATTTTTATTGCGGTGAATCTATTTTTTAATTCGGTCTAACAGGAAAAGAATTTTTCAATTAATTGAGAATTCTGGTATTCTGTATTACATTCATTTCAAAACTCCGTAATGATCGCAGGGATATTCATCAAGGAATTTTCATTGGGTATTTGGATTCTGTTACTCCTAAGCGCTTCATTCATTGGCATGGCTAAAACAGGGATTTCCGCGACAGGAATGGTAGCCATGCCATTGATGGCCATTGGTTTCGGCGGACAAATTTCAACAGGACTTGTGTTACCTATGTTATGCATGGCCGATATTATGGCCGTATCGTATTATCACCGGCACGCTGATTGGAAACACATCCTCAGACTCCTGCCGCCTGCCATTGCAGGAATTCTAATAGGCACTTACACAGGTAACATTATTTCCGACAGTGTTTTTAAAGATATCATGGGATCCATAATAATCGCCAGCACCGTTTTATTGATCTGGAATGATAGGAGGAAGGACCTGCGGGTACCCAAAGGATATTGGTTCCCTTTTGTCATGGGATTATCGGGAGGGTTTGCTACCATGGTCGGTAATGCTGCCGGAGTAATCCTGGCGCTGTATCTTTTATCCATGCATA
>CAYNCU010000278.1:0-4652 GCA_964395765.1 uncultured Roseivirgaceae bacterium
CGCCGAATTTTATAAACCAGAAGACATCATCGGACAGAAGGTAAGCATTCTGGTAAACCTTGCCCCGCGGAATTTACGCGGAATTGAATCTCAGGGCATGATCTTAATGGCTGAAGATACAGATGGCAGACTTTGCTTTGTGTCGCCTACAGAGGATGTCAGCAATGGGAGCGAGGTGAAGTAAAATGTCTTACTTTTGCACTCCCGTAAAAATAGGCCTCATAGTTCAAGGGATAGAATAGGAGTTTCCTAAACTCTAGATCCAGGTTCGAGTCCTGGTGAGGCTACCAAGACGAAACAGGACGAGAAGTTTATCCCGATAGTTGAGAGCCGTATCGGGAAGTCATAGTGAGGCTAGGACAAGTCATTTCAAATGTGGAATGACTTTTTTATTTTCATTTTATTCATTAATAATTTTTCGTGTAGTTTTGGCTAAACAGAATATCAGGATGAAACACATTTATTTACTCAAACTTTCAATCGTATTAGTTCTTTTCAATTTTTTAATGCCTGAATTATTTTCACAGGATTCGCTACTGACTTCCGACAAAACTTTCAGCGGCATAAAATTACGCAGTATTGGCCCGGCCTTTAAGGCGGGAAGGATAGCAGACATCGCGATAGACCCTTCCGATAACAATACGTGGTTTGTGGCGGCAGGCTCAGGCGGGGTTTGGAAAACGACAAATTCGGGGGTTACCTGGAAACCTGTTTTTGATAAGGAATCTTCCTATTCGATTGGCTGTGTCACCTTTGATCTTCAGAATTCCAATATGATATGGGTCGGAACTGGTGAAAATGTAGGGGGACGACATGTAGGTTATGGCGATGGTATCTATAAAAGCACCGACGGCGGAGAAAGCTGGAAGAACATGGGGTTGAAAGCTTCACAACATATTTCAAAAATCATTGTTCACCCTTCGAATTCGGATATTGTCTGGGTTGCTGCACAGGGACCGCTCTGGAACAAAGGTGGTGAACGTGGAATTTACAAAACAGTTGATGGCGGAAAAACCTGGCGCAGAACACTTGGCGATGATGAATGGGTTGGAGCCACTGATATTGCCATCGATCCCAGAAATCCTGACCGCTTATATGCAGCCACATGGCAGCGTCACAGGACTGTGGCAGCCTACATGGGCGGTGGCCCGGGTACGGCGCTTTACCGCTCTGAAGATGGTGGCGAAACCTGGATTAAATTAGAGAAAGGCCTGCCCAAATCGAATATGGGTAAAATAGGTCTGGCCATTTCTCCGCAAAAACCGGATGTATTATATGCTGCCATAGAACTGGACCGGCGAACTGGTGGCGTTTATCGTTCGTCCGACAGAGGTGCATCATGGACAAAGATGTCAAATACGGTATCAGGAGCTACCGGACCGCATTATTACCAGGAATTGTATGCAAGCCCACATGCTTTCGACCGGATTTATCTGGCTGATATAAGGATTCAGGTTTCTGATGATGGTGGTAAAACATTTAGGACATTAAAAGAAGAAAATAAACATTCTGATAATCATGCAATCGCATTTCGTAAAGATGAACCGGATTACCTACTTGTTGGTTGTGATGGCGGAATTTATGAAAGTTATGACCTTGCAGAGAACTGGCGGTTTATCAATAATTTACCTATTACACAGTTCTATAAAGTCGCTCTTGATGATGCAGAACCATTTTACAATATTTATGGCGGAACACAGGACAACGGAACGCAGGGCGGGCCTGTCCGCACGGATAAAAGTGAAGGAATTTCCAATGATGACTGGTCGCTGGTGATCGATGCAGACGGACACCAACCGGCTACAGAACCCGGAAATCCCGATATCATGTATGGTGAATGGCAGGAAGGCCATTTAATTCGGGTTGACCGTACCACAGGAGAGCGAACAGGAATTCAGCCGCAACCTGCTGAGGGAGAGGATTATGAGCGATTCAACTGGGATTCGCCTATTCTTGTAAGCCCGCATTCACCAACCAGGTTGTATTATGCTTCCCAGCGGGTCTGGCGTTCCGACGACAGGGGTGATAGCTGGAAACCGATATCAAAGGATCTTACGCGTCACCAGGAAAGACTTGCCTTGCCAATTATGGGCCGGCAACAGGGATGGGACAATGCCTGGGATTTTGAAGCCATGTCTAATTACAATACAATAACCTCTCTGGCCGAATCACCAAAGCAGGAGGGTTTAATATATGCGGGTACAGATGATGGATTAATACAAGTTACAGAAGATGGAGGAACAAATTGGAAGAAAATTGAAGTGGGAACAATTTCAGGTGTACCATCAACGGCATTTGTCAATGATATCAAGGCTGACCTTTTTGATGCCAATACCGTTTATGTAGCTTTTGATAATCATAAATACGGAGACTTTTCACCATATCTTTATAAAAGCGTAAACAAGGGGAAATCATGGAAATCCATTAAAGGAAACATTCCAGACAGGACCCTGGTATGGAGAATCGTTCAGGATTACGTTGATCCTGATTTGCTTTTTGCCGCGACAGAATTTGGAATTTATGTTACCGTTGACGGTGGCAGCCACTGGGCGATGCTGAAAGGCGGCGTTCCCACAATTTCATTCCGTGACCTTGCTATCCAACGTCGTGAAAACGATTTGGTCGGCGCGTCATTCGGAAGGAGTTTTTATGTGCTCGATGATTACAGCTTTTTAAGGAAAGTTTCGGTTGATCAGCTTAAACAGGAAGCTACTTTGTTTGATACACGCGATGCCTGGTGGTATATTCCGGAACTTGGAAAAGGTGATCAGGGAGCCGGTTATTTTGTTGCACCAAATCCACCTTATGGTGCTGTATTTACCTATTATCTTTCAAAGGATTATAAAACCAAAAAGGAAATCCGGGAAGAGAAAGAAAAAAAGCTGAACAAGGAAAATACTGATATTCCTTTCCCCGGCTGGGATTCGATTGAGAATGAAAGATTACAGGGTAAGCCGAAGATATGGCTGACAGTGAAGGATAGTAGCGGTGAGGTTGTCAGAAAATTAACAGGTCCGACCGGAAAGGGATTTCACAGGATTTCTTGGAATTTGCGCTATCCGGATAAAAAGGTTATTAATGAAGAAAGAGCAGGTAAGGCTGACGTTAACAAGGGTGGTGGAATTGGAATGGTTCTTCCCGGCACTTATTCGGTTAGCTTATCGAAAGAGATTAACGGTGAGGTCACCGAACTGGCCGGACCGGTTACGTTTAATGTTGTTCCGTTGCGAAAGGGAGCACTTAATGGGCCGGGAGATGAAGCTACGGTGAAATTCTGGAAAGAAATGAATCAATTCGGAGGCGACCTTTCCTATTATGCTTTAAAGCTGAGGAAGGGCTTGAAGAAACTTGATGCCATAAACGTGGCACTTTCAAGGGCTGAAAGTCAGCCGGGTGAACTGGATGCTGAATACAATGATCTGAAGCAGGCGCTGCTGAAGGCGGATATTAAGATGAACGGCTACCAATCAAAGAAACAGGTAGGGGAGAAGAATGCTCCGACGATTTCCGACCGTTACCAGGCGGCACTAAGCGCAGTGATGCAATCAACTTACGGGCCTACACAGACTGCAAGAGCCAGCCTCGATATTGCGAAAAATGAACTGGGAGAAATTGGGAAACAAATCGATCAACTGACCGATACTGACATCCCGGCATTAGTTAAAAAGGTAGAAGCTGCCGGGGCGCCGGTGATTGAGTAGGGAGAGTTATATAAACTATTTATCACTCGTTATGTTATCAATAAAGGTATGACAACAAACAATGACCAGTAATAGGTATTAATTTATTTTTATATATAATGAATTTTCCTTATCCAATTTGAAAACCAGGTTATAGACATAATCTTTCTTCAATTTAATTTTACATTTTTCATTTACACAGAACCGATTAATAATGGAATTCCTAACTTTATAAACCCCATCTTTCCACTTTTCATAAACACGGCTTTCACATTCTTGTTTTACTGTAACCAACTTACAATCAAAGTGTCTGTCCTTACATTGACAATTTCTATCATGTTTTGTTATGTCATCTTGGTCAAAATAGGGACAATACCAAAGAACAAATGAAATAGTGATAGAATCGTTTTCAATCTTGGATGAAATAAGTTCAAAATCTAAGCTTGTTACCTTGCCTAAATTTTTCGTCGAAATAGTTTTGTATTTGTTGCCGATAATACATTCTTTTACATCTAATTTTTCTATCACAGATAAATCATTAGTATCTATTTGAGCATAAATGATATTACTTAAAATTTGGAACAAGATACCTAGAATTAAAATTCTATTTAAGGTCATAATTATATAATATATCTATTCTTAATTACATTTTACAAAGTCCTTTCGCTCTCGCAAGCGCAATGTCCCTTTTGCTCTCGCAAGTGTTCCGAAGGGCCACTTGTGAGGAGTTATTTATTGTATTATTCTATTCTAACAATTCAACCTCCAATAACCCACGAGTACCGGCATAATCTCTGGCGCTTGAATATAAATAATCTTCTGCATTTTCTACTATTCCTTCCTCAACGGGGTTGTTATGCAGGTAATCCAGTTTCTGATCTATAACTGCATTGCTGTATACTTCTATCGGTTTGTTATCCTGTCTCCAAAACTGATAATATTTATTATTACTGTTGATCAGGCCGGCTTTTT
>CAYNCU010000279.1:0-4590 GCA_964395765.1 uncultured Roseivirgaceae bacterium
TAGTATTCGTCGTACAGGTACTTAAGGACGTCGTTCAGGCTTTGTTTACCTTTGGTTGAATAGATCACCTGGAGATCCAGTAGTGCAGCAAGATCATTTCCTTTTGTATAATAGGAAACGGAAGAATTCACGAAATTTTCATCCGGCTGATATTGTTTTATCCACGCATCATAGGAGGCCCTGGCAACGGATTGAACTTTGTCACCCGGCATATTGGCAATACTGTTCATAGCTCCTGTGAACCGGTTCAGGTAATCGTTTTCAGTAATAAAACCAAGACGACATAGAAGAATATCATCATAGTAACTCGGGAAACCTTCCATTACCCAGAGGAGGTCGGTATAATTTTCCCTGGAATAATCATAATGAACAAGTGATACCGGTCTTAATCTTTTCACCAGCCACTGGTGAAGGTACTCATGAGCTACCAGCCCCAAAAATCCGACATAACTGCTGTTGGGTTGATAGATCCACCGGTTAACGGAGATCGAAACCGAGTTGGTGTGTTCGAGACCTCCATCGCCACGGACCAGGTTATGAATAATAAAGACATACTTTTTGTTCTCATTTTTACCGAATATATTCATTTCGGCAGTGCAGATCTTGGCCATGTCTTTTTTTAACTGTTCTACATTATAGTTACCGGGCCCTACCATGGCCACTTCATGTTCAAGTCCTTCAGCAGTAAACGTAAAAGTGACGTGATTACCGATCTCAATCGGACAATCCACAAGCTGATCATAATCCTTAACATGAAAAAGATCCGGATCCTGATTGTCGGCATCAAGTCCGGTCGAAATTTTTTTCCAGCCTTTATAGGGTTGAATCTTCAATGTTACAGGACTTTCCAGCTGTTGGTCCGGGTACATGAAAACGCTGGCTCCATTGATGTAAGCTTCATGATCGTCGAGGTAACTGGTCCTGACGGACATTTTAAAAGCATAGACTGAATAATTAAGAAAGATTTTTTTTATATGACCATGATAAACTCTCCAGGTTTCCTTATCTATTTTATTGATTTTCAGCGTATCTGAACCTTCATCGATCGCCGATACTTCTTCTATGTATTTGGCAAAATCCCGGATCAGGTAAGATCCGGGCGTCCAGGCCGGAATTTTAAAATCCGTAAATTCATAGGATGAAGGAGTCATTTCAAGTGAAACCCGGAAATAATGGGACTCGGGGTCAGGCATAGAAAGGGAATATTTTATCCCTTGATCCTGTGCAAAACCTGCAGTTGAAAAAAAAGGAAGGAGAATAAAGAATGTTATTGTAAAGTAAGATTTCATTACCGATCAATTTTTATCAACAATTATATTGGATTATATCAATAATAAAAATTATTCGGACGATTCGATTATCTTAAAAATAACTTTTAAAGCCACTTCACCGGGAATTAATTGATGTATAAATTAACAGACAGTAACTAAATTTATATTCCTATCCCGAATTGTCTAACTTTGATTCAGGTTTCAACGCATTAGGGATTTTATATGAAAAAGTTATCACTGGTGTTTGCATTCATTTTATTTGCAGGCGCTGCCTGTTATGCACAGTTGGGAGGACTGGGAGGATCATTATTGAAAAAAGCCGGCAATGTGCTGGAGAAAAAAACCAAGAAGGCACTTGATAAAAAAGATGCCAAAACCGACAGCGTAAAGTTCAACTATTCAATCATGCTGAGTGATAATTCTTCTTTATTTGAAACCAGGGATTTTTTTGAAAGGAATAACCGAATCCTTACCAATTTACTGGTTAGTCCCGATAATGAGCAAAGGACCCCCCAGGAAGAAGGCGAGGAATGGCTCAACGTGGGCGAAAATTTCTATACGGGAAACAAATATAAAAGTGCTGAATATTCTCTTTTAACTGCCAAAACCATTTTCGAGAACGGCAAGGCGACGAATAATCTCGATTATTTCAGGACACTGGAAGATCTTGGTTTACTGTACCAGGTCACCGGACGATTTAATGAGTCGGAGGATTATACAAGACAGGCTTTGGATCTTAGGGAAAAGAATTTGGGACATATTTCCGGCGCTTATGCAGCCTCGCTGAATAACCTGGCGACTTTATACGTCGACCTAGGAAAATATAATGAGGCGGAAAATATGTTCAGGGAAGCCGATTCCATTAATACAGTTACCCTGGGTATTGAAAGCCTGGGAGAAGCCATTATTTTGAATAATACGGCCATGCTTTATATGACCGTGGGGAGGTATAAAGAAGCGGAAACTGAACTTGATTCAGCTTTGGATGTGGCCAAAGAAAGCCTGGGGGAAAATTCAAACAGGTACCAGAAGCTGATGATCAATAAAGCCCTTCTCCTTACTGATATCGGGAAGTATACCGAGGCTGAAACTATTTATAAAGATGCCATTGAACTTAAGGAAAAAAAACTCGGCAAGCATCATCCCGATTATGCCCAGATGCTGATGAGTCTGGCTTCTTTATATGTACAAATGGACCGTCCCGATGATGTGAAGAGTTTGCTGGAAGATGCGGCTGATATATATAAAGATAAATTCGGTGAAGAAAGCCTGCCCTATGCTGCTGCCAATAGTAATCTCGGTAAATTTTATCAATATGAAAAAAAATACACGGAAGCAGAACCTTTGCTTGAAAATGCATTGAAAATACGCCAGGATAAGCTTGGCGAAAATAACCCATTATATGTGTCCTCCATGGAGGATATGGCGATCAATTTCTGGAAAACCGGGGATCTGGAAAAGGCAAAGAAGGAGTATAGCGACGTTCTCGAAAAAACCATTGGATTTATCAATACCTATTTTCCACCCATGAGTGAGTCAGAGAAAACGAAGTACTGGGATAAATTACAGCCTAGATTTGAAAGGTACTTTTCGTTTGTCGGAGATAATTTTAAAAGCGATCCGTCACTGCTTGAACAGGCTTT
Organism: uncultured Roseivirgaceae bacterium; assembly: GCA_964395765.1. Taxonomy (GTDB): domain Bacteria; phylum Bacteroidota; class Bacteroidia; order Cytophagales; family Cyclobacteriaceae; genus DATDPY01. The sequence continues at coordinate 2,915 of CAYNCU010000279.1, forward strand.
TAATGTAAGACTTGCCACCAAAGCCTTGTTATTAAATGCCACGTCAAAAGTTAAATCGCTGATCCTTAACAGTAAGGATCAGAAGTTGATCGATGATTACCTGCGTTGGCTTGATTCCAAAGAAATGCTGGCCCGGTATTATTCCTTATCCAAAGAAGAACTTACCGATGAAAAAATTAATCTTGATTCAATTGAAAGGGCGACGAATGACCTGGAAAGGTCTTTGTCGGAAAGATCTTCCGAATTCACCTCCGGTTATTCAAAGGATGACATCACTTTCAGAGATATAAAAGCGCAACTGACGCATGATGAATCGCTGGTGGAGATTATTCAGTACCAGTATTTTGATAACAAATTTACAGGGAATTCAAGGTATCTTGCCCTGGTCATCGATGGGAAGGATACAAGTTCCATTAAAGGCGTTTTGCTGGATAATGGAAATGAACTTGAATCCAAATATTATAATTTTTATAAGAATTCAATCCGCTTAAGAACAACGGATAATTATTCCTATAATGAGTTCTGGAAACCGATTGACGATCTTCTGGGTAACAGTAAGACGTTGTATGTTTCACCAGATGGAATTTATAATGAGATCAATGTAAATACTTTCAGAAAACCGGATGGAAGCTATGTAATTGACTCCAGGGATATTATAACGATAGGGAGTTCCCGGGATTTACCGGAAGTTAAGAAAGTAATGGCCAGGGCGCCCATTGCTCAGGCAGGAACGAATGCTTTCCTGTTGGGCTACCCCAATTACGGGGATGATAAGAAATTAGCTCCGCTGCCCGGTTCGAAAGTAGAAATTGATAATATCAATAAAATTTTATCGGCTGGAAAAATCAAGACCAATGAATATCTTCAAAACCAGGCGACTGAACAAAATGTTAAAAAGGCGGAAAGTCCGAAAATAATGCATATCGCTACTCATGGGTATTTCCTCAAGGATGTGGATAAGCTAAGTGGTGAAAAAGTATTCGGTATTGAATCGGATAAGGCCAAGGATAACCCGCTATTAAGAAGCGGATTGTTCTTTACCGGGTCCGCGCTATCCATGGACGGACAAAATACGAGTGAATTAAGTAATGAAGATAATGGAATTTTAACGGCCTATGAAGCCATGAATCTGGATCTTGATAAAACAGATGTGGTGGTATTAAGCGCCTGTGAAACGGGTTTGGGTGACATTAAATCCGGAGAAGGGGTTTACGGTCTTCAACGGGCGTTTTTTATTGCGGGTTCCAAAGCGATAGTCATGAGCCTATGGAAAGTTAACGATGAGGCGACGCAACAATTAATGACTCTTTTCTACTCTGAGTGGGTTAAAAGCGGGAATAAATTAAAATCATTCCGCGATGCTCAGTTGGCATTAAAGAACAAAATGAAAGACCCCTATTTCTGGGGTGCATTCGTTATGATCGGGGCCTGATATGAATGCGGAAATAGAACGAAAATTTTTGATTGACCCTTCCCGCCTTCCTTTTAATCTTGAAGAGCTTCCATATAAGGAAATAGAACAGTGCTACCTTCTTTGGAATGACAGTGGCGAGGAAGCCAGGATACGTAAAATCGGCGAAGAATAAAAAATAACAATTAATACACCGCACCGACTCAAGCGCAAACAAGCAGTAATAGAAATATCCACACCGCAATATAATTTACTTCGACCGTTA
>CAYNCU010000280.1:0-4574 GCA_964395765.1 uncultured Roseivirgaceae bacterium
AGATCCTTGAACCGGTCTATGACCTTGAAGTGATGGTTCCCGAAGAATTGATGGGTGAAGTGATGACTGATTTAACCACCCGTCGGTCGATCATTGTGGGTATGGATACCGAAAATAATTACCAAGTAATTAAAGCGAAAACCCCGCTGGCTGAATTGTATAAATATACCACCACGCTAAGATCGCTTACCCAGGGGAAGGCAAGTTTCAAAATGAAATTTGCCGAATACCAGGCGGTACCCATAGACATCCAGAAGAAATTGTACGAAGAAAGACTGGCACTGGAAACGACGGAGGAATAGCAACTATCGGGAAATTAATTTTCAATTCTCGATCAGCATTTTAAGGATGTCATCAATTAATTCCCGTGAATTAACCAGGCGGGGTACTTTATGCTGGCCGCCGAGTTTGTTTCTTTTTTTCATCCACATATAAAAAGTTCCTTCGGAAACAGGATGGATTACCGGACGCTCCAGGGCCATGTCTTTATACCGTTTGGCATCATAATCACTGTTTAATTTTCTCATGGTATTATCCAGAATATCAATAAACTGGTCGAGGTTATCGGGCCGTTTTTTAAACTCGATGATCCATTCATGTCCGCCTTTATGTTCCTGGCCTATATAGCGCGGTGCTGCGGTATAATCACCGATAATTGCACCGGTGGAACGGCAAGCTTCCGCAATGCCCTGTTCTGCATTTTCGATGATAAGCTCCTCCCCGAAGGCATTGATAAAATGTTTGGTCCTCCCGGTAATTCTTATCCTGAAAGGGTTGACAGAGGTAAATTTAATTGTATCGCCGATCTTATACCTCCACAGTCCCGCATTGGTTGAAATTACCATTGCGTAATTTACTCCGGTTTTTACTTCTGACAGATCAAGTGTTGGCGGGTTTTCCGAATCAACATGTTCTGCCGGAATAAATTCATAAAATATTCCATAATCCAGCATCAAAAGCATATCTCTTGAATTCTCCTGGTCCTGAATCCCGAAAAATCCTTCTGAAGCATTATAGCTTTCAATATATTTCATATTATCTCCCGGGATTAACTCATGGAATAAAGATTCATAAGGAGTGAATGAAACCGCCCCGTGAAAAAATACTTCCAGGTTCGGCCAGATTTCAAATATGTTGGCAGATTTTGTATTTTCCAGTATTTTCTGGATCAAAACGACTGTCCATGTCGGAACCCCGTAAATGCTGACCACGTTTTCACAGGCGGTGATCTCAGCCATTTTTTCTATTTTCTGTTCCCATTCGCTCATTAAGGCAACAGGCCTGGGCGGCGTTTTCCTCCACTGAAACCACAATGGAAGATTGGATATTATTACTGCCGACAGATCACCGTAATAGGATTTAGATAAGCTGCTGAACTGGTTCACCTGATGACTTCCTCCGATTACGAGTCCTCTTCCCGTCAATACCCTGGAATCCGGGTTTTTCTCTAAATACAACGTTAACATATCCCGGCCACCTTTGAAATGACAGTTTTCCAGGGCTTCTTTAGAAACCGGAATAAACTTGCTCCTGTCATTGGTAGTCCCTGAAGATTTTGCAAACCAGTCAATTTTCGTAGGCCATAAAACATTTTGTTCTCCCTTCAGCAAACGTTCGATATAGGGAAAGAAACTTTCATAGCTGCTGACCGGGACTTTTTCACGAAAATCGTTGATGTTTTTTATTTCCGAAAAATAATGAGTTTTGCCGAACTCGGTATTTTTAGCAAAAGATATCAATCCGTTAAACTGACGCTGCTGAACCTCCAGCGGATGATTTTGAAAATCAGTTATCTGACTTAATCGTTTGGCATTTGCCAGGGATATTATTGAATTCAGTAAAGTCACGAGAGCCCTGTTTTAAATTTTCCGTTTTAGCTCAAAATGTTTCCCTAAATAAACTTTTCTTACCTGCTCATCATTGGCCAAATCTTCGGCACTGCCGGCCTTTAACAGCCTTCCTTCGAACATAAGGTAAGCACGATCTGTGATGGACAGGGTTTCCGTAACATTATGATCGGTGATAAGAATTCCTATATTTTTCTTTCTGAGTCTGGCAACAATCATCTGGATTTCCTCCACGGCTATCGGGTCAACGCCGGCAAAAGGTTCATCCAGCAGGACAAATTTAGGATCCACAGCCAGGGCCCGGGCGATTTCGGTTCTTCTTCGCTCTCCCCCGGAAAGCATGACCCCTTTATTTTTCCTGACCTGGTGGAGTGAAAATTCATCCAACAGGCTTTCCATTTTTTCTTTTTGCAATTGTTTTGAAAGATCTGACATTTCCAAAACCGTTAAAATATTTTCCTCAACGGTCAGCGATCTGAAAACGGAAGGTTCCTGCGCCAGGTACCCGATTCCCAACTTAGCTCTTTTGTACATCGGCATAGCGGTAATATTTTCATCTTCCAGAAAAATTTCTCCCTTGTTGGGTTTGATTAAACCGACGATCATATAAAAGGATGTAGTCTTACCCGCTCCATTCGGCCCTAAAAGGCCGACAATCTCACCCTGATTCACATTGACCGTTACATTATTGACAACGATCCTTTTCTTATATTTTTTTACAAGGTTCTCTGCTCGTAAGATCATCCGTATTAATCGAACTTTATATCCTTAATATACAACTGGAGAGACCGCTGTCCCAGGTAATCATTCTCTTCGATCGTATAGGCCATCTTAAACCGCATTCCACTGTCAATAAGTTCAAAATATTTTGCTAGTCCAAATCCTATCGCTTCATGGGTAACGTCAGAATTTTCCTGTTTGACAAAAAATTTCAAATGTTCTTCTTTAAGAATACGAGGTCTTATTGAAACATACAAATTTTCAGACACAAAAATCGGTTCCAGGTTATAGGGTCCGAAGGGGGCCATTTGTTTGAGGATCTCAAGGAATTTATAATTGATGATATCAAGTGTAATAACATGATCGATTATAATCCGGGGTATCAGCTGATCCGGTGTAATTCTTTCTTCAACGATTCGTTCAAATTTCTTTTTGAACGGTTCAATGTTTTCTATCTCCAGTGTCAGTCCGGCCGCATACATGTGGCCGCCGAATTGTTCAAGAAGGTCCGAACATTCTGAGATAGCCTGGTAAACGTCAAATCCATCAACGGAACGGGCTGATCCTGTAGCTTTCCCATTGGATTTGGTAAGAATAACCGTTGGCCGGTAATATTTATCGATACAGCGGGAAGCTACAATTCCGATGACGCCTTTATGCCAGGTGCTTTTATAGAGAACAGTCGATTTTGAATTCCTGGTTTTCTCATCTTCCTCGATCATTTTTATGGCTTCCTGCGTAATAGAAGAATCGAAATTTCTACGTTCATCATTATTGCTGTTGATTTTTAAGGCAATATTTTCAGCTTCCCTGAAGGAATCTGTCACCAGCAGTTTAACGGCAAGATCGGCGTGAGATATTCTGCCGGCGGCATTGATCCTGGGACCGATGCCAAAAACGATACCCGATATCGTAACTTTTCCGCGTAGTCCGGAAACATCAATCAATGCTTTCAGGCCAGGCCTGGGATTGGAATTTAATTTTTCAAGACCGTAATAGGCAAAGACACGATTTTCACCATCCACGGGAACAATATCCGAGGCAATACTCACGGCAAGCAAATCGATATATTCAAATAACTCAGCAATATCGATACTGTATTTTATACAATAGGCCTGCATAAATTTAAAGCCTACGCCACAGCCAGAAAGCTCTTTATAAGGATACCTGCATTCCTTCCTTTTGGGATCAAGGACGGCCAATGCCTCCGGCAGTTCTTTTCCGGGTAAATGATGATCACAAACAATCAGGTCTATACCAAGAGACGTAGCATACCGGGCCATTTCCAGGGCCATAATTCCACAATCAAGACTGATAATGAGTTTAACATTTTTTTGACTGGCTTCGTCAATACCCTTTTTTGACAAGCCATAACCTTCCGAATACCGGTCAGGAAGATAATAGAGAAGATTAGAATGTTGTCGCTGGAGGAAACAATAAACCAACGCAACTGAAGTAGTTCCATCAACATCATAATCTCCATAGATCATGATATTTTCACCTTCGTGAATGGCCTTTCCAAGTCTTTTTACAGCTACGTCCATATCTTCCATAAGGAAGGGATCGATCAGGTCATTCAATGTCGGCCGGAAAAATGTTTTGGCTTCCTCAAAGGTTTTAACGTTACGCTGGATAAGTATGGAAGTCAAAATCGGGTTTATATTCAATTCAGAAGAAAGCTTGTCAACTTTCTCTGAATCAGGAAGTTCTTTATAAACCCATTTGTGGATCATATTAGGTTAATGAATACAAATATAGAACGATTGCAGCAATTAATTCAATTTACCTTGTAAATGAAGGGGGATAAAAGGGATAATTGCAAAAAGAAAGGAGATGAGGTCAGAAATGCCTGGATTTCAGAATCCTTCATCATCACTTTTCTCTTGTTTTTTATTTACTTCCTTTGGAATAATGCTTTTGTTATTCTGATTTTGTTGCGGCTTGTTATTATCCGTGGAGGGTTGGGCCGGTGCCTCCCTGAGATCATAAGGCTCGTTTATTCCGAGA
>CAYNCU010000281.1:0-4525 GCA_964395765.1 uncultured Roseivirgaceae bacterium
ACCGGCTGCACATTCCATCCTTCCACTTCGAGTACCGGATCTTCCCCATCCAGATCCTTTGCGGCAAAGTGAACATTCACTGACCTTTTATCACCCGGCATCATCGCAAAATAATTGTCATCCCAGAAAATCGGGGTGACCAGGTCTTTCGAATTGCTCTTAATGATCTTCGGGTTTACGGCAAAGGCCAGGACCTTCGAAGTATTTTCAAGATTAACTACCGCTTCATAATCGTCGCCCGTTTTGTTTACGGAGGCAAGGGAGACATTAAGATTAGCTTCCTGCAGGTTATTCAGTTCAGTAAAATCGGCATTCGGGTCTCCTTTTCTTGATAACCAGTAAAAATTCCTCGAGATCACGCTGTCCGAATTATTGGTCAGTTCCAGTTTCAGGAAATATACGTCGCTCGAGTCGGAGGGCCAGTTGATATCAATCACTTTTTTGCTGTCATCCGGAATAATATTCACCGAAACATCCTGCGAAAATTCCTGGTTAAGATCGAAATTGTATAACCTGGCGCTGGCCGTAAGATTATTAAAGCTTTTATACAGGCTGTTCACCACGTACACAGCACTATCGTCATAGGCAAATTGAATATGCAAAGGTTCGCAAGCTTCCCGCGCGCCATAGAAAGCCCCGTTGGGCGTATAAAAGTAATCATACAACTGCCAGTATAGCGAAGGCCATGCGGAATTATACATCCAGTAAATAATTCCGCTGGATTTATATTTATTTTTTGCAAAAGCTTCGTACATGGCTCTTACAGCTTCCTTCTGAAAAACCTGGGATTTCATGCAATATTCCTTGACTCCCATCGGCTGACCATATCTGGCATAAAAAGCGGTTCGTGCCTGCGTATCGAAATGTTTATTCAATCGGATATCCCAGGAGGCGCTGATCGGCCAAAGGGCATTGGCCGGCATCATTTTCTTCAGGCTTTCATACGGCGAGATCTGTTCTCCGGCCGGAGCCGCTTCCGTATTGAACTGGTATTTTTTATACCAGGAGGAAGGAGGCTCATAGGCATACACAGACGGGTAGGGTCCCATCCATACCCCGGTGTAACCGGCAATGGCGCTGGAGTCCTGCGTTGCCGAGGATTCATAAGGCCGGGTAGGATCATACCTATTAAGGACGTTCAGGTACCGTTGTTCAACATCGGCAGGCGGATGGTTGTCACTTCCGTAGAGCCAGGTAAATACCGATGGATGGTTCCTCAACCGGAGGATCTGATCCTTCCAGCTTTCTTCCGCAACATCGGCGATATGGGGCGTCCAATGATTCCATCTTTCCCAGGCGCTGCAACAGCACCAGCCCACCATCACCATGATCCCTTCACGGTCGCATAAATCAAACATATAATCCGGCCCGCGGGGTGCTTCCATACGCAAAGTATTCAGGTTCATTTGTTTGGCATATTCAATGGCGGTTACAACACTCTTCCTGTCGGGCCGGAGCATCATATCTTCCACAAAACCGCCGCCCCTGATCACGATATTTTTACCATTAACCTGGAATACTTTCGTCCGCTGGTCCTTGGCAAAATTATTCATATATGAAGTGATCTGACGGATACCGAAAGTCACTTTCTTTGTATCGGTCACCAGGCTGTCAACTTTAAATGTAAGATCCAGGTCATACAGATTCTGGGGACCCACATTATACGGCCACCATAGCCTTGGATTCTTAATATTCAACTGTGGAAAATCCGATGGTTCAAAGGTTACCGTTTGTGTTGATTTCGGCCCGAGGGTAACCGGTTTGGAAAATTCAATGTTCTCAATCTTCCCGCTAAGCACACCGGATACCTGGCCGTCTTTCATATTTTCAAGATTGGCACTAACGGTCAGACTTGCAAGGTCAGTGGAAGGAAGATTTAATTTTGTCACGACATGCGGATATTTAATGGCGACCTGCCCTGAGGCCTGAATGGAAACGTCATACCATATACCCATGCCCCGGTCCGGCGGAGTAGGATTCCAGTCAACCCAGGTAATGGTCAGGTCCATCCCCTTGGGCGGATAGATTTCCATCGCCATGCAGTTTTTCTTTCCCGGTGTTACATACTCGGCTATATTCAAATCATACAACCGGTAAGCGCCTTCAATCGAAGTGGTGTCGGCCACTAATTTTCCATTGATCCAGAGGTTCGCCCTGTAATTGATGCTATGCAGGTGAAGCCAGATATTCTTGTCCTTATAGCCCGAAGGAATGTTGAATACCGTCCTGTACCACCAGGGTACCCTAAAGGGACTGTCTTCCGGCATCTCCCAACGACGGCCGGTTAAATGGCCGGGAATGGAATCGATATTGGTGCCGTAATAGGGATCAGGATAAACTTTATTTCTTACCAGCGCAGCTAGCACCGTGGTTGGGACGGTTGTAGGATACCAATGGTCCGGGTTGTATTTGGTAGTGGAAATCATGGATCCGTCGTCCTGTATTTTTGCCGAAGATTGAATAGCCCAGTTATCCTTCAGGATTATCTTGCCATCGGATTCTTTGTTTGTTGTACAGGAATACATTACCATCCCTGAAAGAAGGAAAATAAAGAAATAATTATTTTTCATGCGAAAATTCTTTAAAGTGTCACGGTATAATAAATGCCGAGTATATCATAAATTCAATTATTCAAATTAAAAGTGAATTCAACGAAGGATGTGAAAAATGCCGTTTCCGGCCTTAATAAAAGTACCATGATAAAATCCTGTTCTTCCGTGAGGATTTCCGTCCCTCAGTCTTAAATATAGATGAAAATCTTCCTATAAAAAAATTAAACATAAAAATTCAAATTCACTTCCGATAAAATTATGCTGTGTCATAATTTTATGATTTATGTTTACGATATGGAATTAAAATTTTATGAAATTCATTAACGGACTTAAAAATTGAATGATACTTTTATTTCATTTTACCCCGACATGAACCCGATGATACCCGAGTTATGATATTTTAAAATCTTAATATTGGAATAGTTAAACTTATCATATAAATAACACAAAAATGAAATACAAATTTTCATTGCTTGTTTATACGTTTCTTTTTTTCAGCGCTTGTACTTCTTCTTCCCACCATCCGCTTAAGGTCAGTGCAGTTAACCCGAGGTATTTTACGGATGGCAGCGGCAAGGCCGTATACCTGACAGGATCCCATACCTGGAATAATTTTCTGGATATGACCTCCGGCGACAGTCCGGGAGAATTTGATTACCCGGCCTATCTCGATTTTCTGAAAAAATACAATCATAATTTTATCAGGCTTTGGACCTGGGAACTGATCAACTGGAATACGGTGAACCAACCTGAAAGGAATGCAAAGATATTCGAAGTGAACCCGCACCCATGGTTACGAACAGGTCCCGGTAAAGCTACGGACGGAAAGCTGAAATTTGATCTGACAAAATTTAACCCGGCTTATTTTAACAGGTTGCGCAACCGGGTGGAGATGGCACAAAGTAAGGGGATCTACGTTTCGATAATGCTTTTTGAAGGATACGGGATTCAGTTTACCGCTGACGGCTATAGGAACCATCCCTTTTACCCGGATAATAATATTAACGATCTGGGATTGAGCAGGGATGAAGACCGCCGGCTTGAAATTCATGAATTGATGAATAAGAATGTTCTGGCTGTCCAGGAGAATTACGTCAGAAAGGTGATTGAAACAGTTAATGACCTTGACAATGTACTTTATGAAATATCCAATGAAAATCACCCGGCCTCAACAGAATGGCAATACCATATGATCCGGTTTATAAAAGACTATGAAAGGAAACTCGGTAACCAGCACCCGGTAGGAATGACCTTTCAATACAAGGGCGGTAGTAACCGGACTTTATTTGACAGCCCGGCCGACTGGATATCACCGAATTCCGAAGGAGGGTACCGGGACAACCCACCCGCGGCCGATGGAAGCAAGGTGATCATTAACGACACGGACCATCTCTGGGGGATTGGCGGTAACCCGGGTTGGGCCTGGAAGAGCTTTTTACGGGGGATGAATCCCATTTTTATGGATCCTTATGAAGGGAAGATTCTCAAACAGGATTATGATGTCAAATGGGCGGATACTTTACGAAGAAACCTGGGTTATGCACGCGAATACGCGCAAAAAATGGACCTCATTCATATGACACCACAGGGGGAATTGAGTTCCTCCGGTTATTGTCTCGCAGGGAAAGGGAAGGAATACCTCGTTTATAATCCCAAGGACAGTGCGGTCAATGTAAACCTGCGGGGATTCCCGGTTAATTTTCAGGTGGAGTGGTTAAATCCGGATACCGGTGATAATATTGAAAAGGGGATTATCAAGGGTGGGTCGGATGTTTCATTTAGCCCGCCGTTTCATTCTTCTTTTTCGATCCTTTATCTGAAAGCGCGCTAAGGTTTATATTTCGCAAAGAAATACCTATTTCACGCAAAGGCATTACTTTATTCACGCAAAGGCATTCCTTTTTTCCCGCAAAGGCAATACTATAATCTCGCAAAGACGCTAAGGGCGTAAAGGCAATACTATAATCTCGCAA
>CAYNCU010000282.1:0-4497 GCA_964395765.1 uncultured Roseivirgaceae bacterium
TGTTTTAGCCCCCTAACAGATTGGACAGGGATTAGTAAATTAAATTACTAATTTTATGTTGTCCAAAAGAGAAATGAAAAAAAGAACGAAGGAAGAAAAAGAAAAAATACTTCTCGATGTTCAGCGCTTAGGCATAGTTGCAGGTTGCAGGAAACACAATTTACCTCCCAGTATTTATTATTATTGGCTTGAAAAATATAAGTCCCATGGGATCGAAGGGTTGGAGGATCATAGAGGGAAAGATAATCAGGCAGCAATGCGTAAGTTGGAGAAGGAGAATATGATCTTGAAGGAATTACTTGCGGAAAAGGATATGGAATTGAAAATGAAAGATGAGCTATTAAAAAAAAAGATGGCTCATTGGGAACCAGGAAAGAAATAATCCATAAAATGGTATCCCAAGGCATGAATACCTCTAAGGCAATATCGATAGCTCAGATCCCTCGTAGCACATACTATTACAAATCCAATGGGTTACCCAAGGGAAAGGCCCCCAGTCTACAAACACTGTATAAGGGTAAATGGGTAGGTAATGCAAAGGTAGTTTCAGCTATTCATGAAATCCTGGCAGAGGATTTTATTGATTATGGGTATATCCGGACCACTAAATGCTTGCAAGCTCAGGGTTTTATCATTAATAAAAAGAAAGTATATCGAATCATGAAGGAACAACAGCTGTTGTATACTTATAAGCCTCCCAAGTCTCGGAAAAAGACCTATGTGAACTACTCTAGCCCGATTTATACAAAGCCTTTTGAAGTGCTGGAAATGGATTTTAAGTACGTCTTTATTCATGGTGTTAAAAAGAATGCCTATCTGGTCTCCATACAGGATATTTTCAGCAGAATGTGCCTTGGATGGGAGTTGAATTGGGATATGAAAACAAATCGCGTCCTGGAGGTTTTAAATCAATTATATACCCACTGGCTTATTCCCTATGAGGTGGATCCTAAACGAACTAATGTCAAAATCCGGACGGATAATGGGTCTCAATTTATAGCCAGGTTATTTACTGAACGGTTAAATGATGCCAATATTCAAAATGAATATATCCATCCGGGTACTCCTCAACAAAATGGTCATATTGAATCGCTACATCATACAATTGAAAAATTAATATGCATGCAATACACCTTTGAAGACTTGAATCAGGCCAGGAATACCTTTAAAAGGTTTTATCACACCTACAATAACAAACGGATCATGAAGGCTATTCTTTATCATACGCCGGCCGAGTTCTTAGAATTGTGGCGCCAAAATAAAATAATTATTCGAGAGGAAAATAATAAAATACGTTATTCTCTAAATGAAACGATAAATCATCAACACACAGATAGCCCCATTCAAAATTCTACAAAGCAAAATGAAATCATTAATTTTAAAATATTAACTTAACCACTTTACTAGTTCTGTCCAGTTTTATAGGGGTTAGATCAATAAATTGAATATTGGATATTGAATATTGGATATTGAATATTGGATATTGAATATTATTATCAAAAACCAAGAATCAAGATTCAAATTATACTCTTCAGACTGACCCGGTGCGGAAAGCAGGAAAAGGACCATCATTCAACGCCCTCTAACCGGGATCCCCCGTTAAGGAAGGGAGAATAAAAACAGTCCTCGCCAATATCATTTTTTTATTATTCGCATCGCCACTCCGCCGCCTGATGCAAGATTCACAGACAGGCTGTCTTGATTCGATATATTCATAGTCTGTTTATCAAGCAAATTCGGATTGATGACATCGTCCTTACTGTCCGAATAAATAACGGCTTCATAATTTCCATCCCCTAAAAAACTGAAGGATATGACCATCGTTCTGGAATCATGATTGGTGATCGAACCGAGATACCAGACTTTGCCTTTTCGGCGGGCGATTGTAATGTATTTTCCGACATCGGCATTCAGAACTTTTGTTTCATCCCAAACGGTAGGCACTTGCGTCACGAAATCGAATCCGGGCTGACCTTCATACGCTTCCGGGTAATCCGCCACCATGTTCAGGTAATTTTCAAGCACCACATACATGGCAAGCATGTGACACCTGGTTCCCAGTACATTCGGCCGTACTTCCCGGGGCTTGAAAAGGGAATCGGGGACAGCGCGGAATCCTCCCATGTGGTAATCGGCCGGCCCGGCCAGCATACGGGTAAAAACAGTCATAATATCATGATCCGGCGTGACCTTATCCCATTTGTCGTATTCATAATTCATCACCCCTTCCCGTGTTAACTCATTCGGATAGGTTCGCCAGAGTCCCGTAGGTTTGTAGGCACCGTGAAATTGAATATGTAACTTATGTTCTGCCGCCTTTTTGAGTATCTCTTCCTGCATATTTACCATGGGCTGATCGCTGCGGTCCATGAAATCCACCATCAGCCCTTTGATACCCCATTTTTCATAAACGGCAAATGCAGTATCCAACTGGGGATAAAGCGCCCTGAAATGCACCCAGAACCGGATCCCGACTCCTTTGGTTCTTGCATAGTCGACAATTTTCCTGATGTCAAGGCCGGGAACCGGTTGGGTAACGTCCACATGTTCCCCGGGCTGAAATCCCTGACCGTCGTTCCTATACCATTCATGACCGCCCCATTCAACGATGGAGTGATATTCAATGCCATAACGAGCGCAGAAATCGATATAATACTTATTCGTGGCGAAATTATTTCCCGGTTTAAAGGATACCGTGTCCGGAACAATATCGCCGTTCCACCAGGGCCAGGTAATCTTTCCCGGTTTTATCCAGGAGACATCCTTGATCTTGCAAGGTTCATTCAGGCTCGTAATGATATTCGATTCAATTAAAGCCCCGACACGATCGCTGATCAGGAGCACACGCCAGGGACTGTCATGGGGAATATCGCCGACTACTTTTATTCCCGGTTTACCAGGATAAGGAGTCAACTGGCATTTTACTATGCCATTTCTTTTAATTAAATACATTCCTGAATAATCGCGAAGTTCGGCTTCCGTAATGGCCATATATATGTGATCGGGGAATTCGAACAGCGTCGGGATGTCCATGAGCGTGTCTTCCTTTACAGCATGCAAACGGAACGAACTGAATTCTCCTTCATGAGAGGTAGTAAAATCCGGCAGGAACAGGGTGTGAACCATAGGGTCGCCGTTTATGTTGAAGGCCGTATTTTCTTCTTTTATGGAAAATGATTTCCAGTTTTCCTGTTCGGGGATCTGATAACGGAAAGCCAGACCGTCATTAAAAACCCTGACAATTATATTTACCCGGCGGAAAGGAGGGATGGTTTCCCTCAGGGGGATGATTTCTTCGTTGTATTGATCATGAACATGGCTCGTTTTCCCGACAACGAGACTATAATCATCGGTACCTTGGCTGTAAACGGGTTTTAAAACTTCGAGATTGCTATCCAAAGAACCGGTTTTTTCAAAAGTCAACCCCAGGCGGGAATCCCCCAGTATTTTTTTACCTTTATAGCGTAATGAATAAAGCGGGCTGTTATCGCTCAAACGGAAGTTGAAGGTAATATTTTTATCTGGAGAAGTAACCCTGATTTTATCATGCGCGCAGCCAGACCAGAATAATATTAGGAGTAAGTAAACAAATTGGGTTTTATACATTGTCTTAATTTGCATTGTATTCAAAAATATAGAATGTGCTTACTGCAACCAATAATCATTATAAAAGATATTTATAAATTCCTTTAAAATATGGAACAGTTTTTGGATAGGTCTAATAAAACTAAATGAAAAGGTTATGAAAACGATATTTACGATCTTACTTATTGCCGGAATTATATTTTTAAACGGTTGCGCAGGCCCTGTTGGTCCACAGGGTTCCCAGGGACCTCAGGGTCCACAGGGAGATCCGGGTGAAAGCGGATATGTTTTCGAATTCGATAATGTGAATTTTACGTCGCCTACCTATGACGCACTATTGTCCTATCCACAAAATTTTACAGGATATGATACGGATGTGGCATTGGTCTACCTGCTATGGGGCACAACCGTTGAAAACGGAAATACGATCGATGTCTGGCGTCCTTTACCGCAGACAGTGCTTAAATCGGACGGAACGCTCATCTATAACTTTGACTTCACTAAAAATGATGTTCGCGTATTCCTTTCAGCTGATTTTTCATTGGATAAACTGACAGCAATCGATACGGATCAGTGGGTTATCCGCGTGGTGGTTGTACCGGGTAACGTTTGGTCTTCGAATAGAATGGCAAGCCGGATCATTCCTTATAACGAATTGATAAACCTCCTGCAGATCCATGATATCCCGGTTACAGGGAAAATTATCCAGCGTTAAGCAAAGAAAGAGAAGATTCATTCCTTGAAGGGGAGATAAGGCAAGCTTAAATGAATAAAAAAAGAGGCTGTCCCGATACATTTGAGACAGCCTCTTTTTTTATTATGAACATATTTTATATTACATGGCAGGAGCAATTGCCACCGGCAGATGTATATATTCCCAATTTAGTGAAAAGCCTTTCTCTGCGATCTCAT
>CAYNCU010000283.1:0-4495 GCA_964395765.1 uncultured Roseivirgaceae bacterium
TGTCTGGAAGATCCTGCCCTGGGAATCTCGACTCTGAGAACCGACTGGAAGCTTCGTTATTCTCCTGCGCCGGGCCATTGGTTTATTGAAGGATCCTTTCGTGGCGTGACAAAACAAAACAAGGTAGCGCGTGATTTAGGAGAAGGTGTTACGTCCGGTTACTCAACCTGCGGAATCAAAGCCGGGTATGTTATATCCCATTGGCAATTGTTTGCCGGGGTTGAAAATTTAACCGACCGTCAGTACATAGATCATTTGAACAGCAAAAATCCATATACCCATGAGCCCGTCCCGGAACCGGGAAGAGTTTTATACGGAAAATTGAATTTTAATTTTTAAAATAAAGAGAATTTTGAAAGGTAAATTGAACAACCTGTAATTTTATATTTTATATGAACATACAAGAACAAATCAAAAAGTATATTAACAGCCAGCCTGAATTAAAACGTAGTGACATGGAAGCGTTGCACCGGCTCATACTTCAAGTGTCACAGGGATGTAAATTATGGTTTGACAACGGTAAGAATAGTGAAAATAAAACGATCAGTAACCCTACTATCGGATATGGCTATCATACAATAAAATATGCCAATGGAAAAACCAGGGAGTTTTTTCAAATTGGCATGAGTGCAAACAAAACCGGAATCTCTATCTATATCCTGGGTATCAAAGACAAGACATACTTAGCGAAAACGTATGGGAAAAAACTAGGCAAGGCGAGCGTTACCGGGTATTGCATTCGGTTCAAAACGCTAAAAGATATTAACCTTGATATACTTGAGGCGGCAATACGACATGGGGTGGAACAAGAACTGTAATTTCCGTGCAGACTTTAAAAAGTTTGGCTTCGTTGCGAAATATAAACCAGCCGTCAGCATCGGCTTGTCACAATAGCTGATGACCTGCTTCTATAACACATTTGTACTTACCCGGAGCACAGTGTTTATAATGAAATTTAACGCTCAAGATCCACTGCTGGAGAATTCTTTACAATATTTTTCTTTAATTAATCCTTTTATTTTTGTTGAAATTTAAAAAATTTAAAAAATCAAAATAAAACCTATGAGGAAAGTCATGTTCGCGATGAATATCAGCATTGACGGCTGTTACGAGCATACCGATTTCGGCGTGCCAGATGAGGAACTTATGGAATATTTTACACGGCTTATGCAGGACACCGGCGTGATCGTCTACGGCCGTAAAACGTACGAGTTAATGATTCCCTATTGGCCGGAGGTTGCCAAAAACAAATCGGGTTCGCCCGGGGATATTGCCTTTGCTGAGGCTATGACCCCGATCGAAAAAATCGTCCTTTCACGCACTCTCAAAAATGTCGAGGAAAATACAAAAATAGTCAGTGAAAATCCCGAAGGCTTGATCCGTGAATTAAAACAACAACCCGGTAAAAAAATCGCCTTCAGCAGCGCCAGCCTGCTTCCTCGCATGCTTGGATCCGGCCTCATCGATGAACTTTATTTAGTCGTCCACCCGGTTCTGGTAGGAGTAAAGAAACGCTTATTTGAAAACTTCCGCGTAGCGGAAAAACTCAACTTCCAACTGGAGCACACTCAACTATTTAAATCCGGCGTAATCGCCCTGCAATACCAAAAAAATGAATAACAGATGAGAAATTCTTCCAGCAGGACCTACCTGGAATGCACATTTTCTGATTAATTCATTTAAACTGACCTGAAATCTTAAGTCAATTTTCAAATAGCTTGAGCGTTACAAATTTATTTCCCGGCTGAGCCGTTCGTCCCGCGATGATGAAGCGGCCTTTATAATATAGATCCCTTTTTCAAGCGCCCAGGCTGATTGGCTTTCGTCCCAGTAGGATAAATCGGAAACCGGGATAGTCAATTTTACTTCGGCTGTTTCCCCGCTGCCGAACAAAGGAGTTTTGGCAAAGGCTTTTAATTCCTGCACCGGGCGATCGATTTTTGTATCCGGCTTCGATACGTAAATTTCCACAACCTCTTTTCCGGCGACAGGGCCTGAGTTCTTAACCTTCACGATAATGGAGATCGTATCATTGCTTATAGTAGCATCCATATTATTATAATCGAATTTAGTGTAAGACAGTCCGTAACCGAAAGGATAGGAAACTTCTATGCTGTCCTTGTCAAAGTGACGGTACCCGACATATATGCCTTCCTTGTATTCCGTATAATCGATATTGCGAACCTGTTCGTCTTCCGGCTTATCCTTGTTACCGAATAACATTGTTCCTATACTAAATGGTATGCTTTGCATGGGAAAATTGGCACTTGATGAACAATCTTCAAGAGCAACCGGGAATGTCATGGTAAGTTTACCGCTGGGATTCACCTTACCGCTCAATATATCGGCGACCGAATTACCGCCTTCCTGTCCGCCCTGCCAGGCCAGTAAAATCGCGTCCGGTTCCGATTTCCAGGAGGCCGTTTCAATTACCCCTCCGATATTTAAAACAACGGCCACCTTTTTTCCTGCTGCATGAAAGGATGAACAGACCCTTTTAATCATGTTTTGCTCTTCTTTCGATAAAAGAAAATCATCCTTAGGCCTGTCCTGACCTTCGCCGCTCAGACGTCCGATCGTTATGATTGCCATATCGGAGCTTCCAGAACATTCAAGCAGTAATGAGTCGGAAGGATCCATTTCAGGAGGTCTTGTAACTCCCATCATGGCCGATAAACCCGTACCTTTTTCGAAATCCTTTTCATGGTTAGCTTTAAAAGCTTCAAAGGCCTTGCTTACCTGTTCATTGATCGAATAACCTGCGTTTTCAAGGCCTTGCTGCAATGACACCGTATAGGCAGTGTTCACATATCCTGAACCTTTTCCGCCGGCAATAAAATCATAGGAGGTAATCCCAAAGAGGGCAATGTTTTTTACACCGGTCAATGGAAGCGCCCCGTCATTTTTCAGCAGGACCATCCCTTCACTTCCCGACTGCCGGGCAACCAGGGCATGGGCTTTCAGATCAGGATTATTTTTAAAGGTCACTTCATTCATCTTCCTGGAATTCAGCACGAGGCTCAGGATACGCCTGGCGGAGGTGTTGATATCCTCTTCAGACAATGCTCCGTTTTTCACCGCCTTTTCCAGCGCATTATATTGTCTCCGGGTTCCCGGCTCAAGAAGATCATTCCCGGCATGGATCTGGGCAGGTGCATTTTTCCCTCCATACCAGTCAGACATCACCAGGCCTTTAAAACCCCAATCGTTTCTCAGGATCCCCGTCAGCAAATCACGGCTCTCGGAGGTATAGGTTCCGTTCACTTTGTTATAGGATGACATGATGGTCCAGGGTTGGGCTTTCTTTACAATAATCTCAAAACCCTTAAGATAAATTTCCCTTAAGGCCCGCTGTGAAACTATAACATTGTCAAGTTGACGATTGGTTTCCTGGTTATTGGCGACGAAATGTTTTACAGAGGTTCCCACGCCATTGGATTGTACACCGTTTACAATGGCCGCGCCGATGTTTCCCGCCACCACCGGGTCTTCGGAATAGTATTCGAAGTTTCTGCCGCATAACGGATTACGCTGAATATTTACTCCCGGGCCCAGAATAACATCAATACCGTATTCTACCATTTCATTTCCCATGGCCTCGCCGACATTTCTGACCAACGTGGTGTCCCATGTGGAAGCGAGCAAAGTTCCGATCGGAAAAGCCGTACAATAATAGGTTTTGCTATCGTTTTTCCGCGTAGGATTAATGCGCAATCCGGCCGGTCCGTCAGAAAGAACGATGGAAGGAATACCCAGGCGCGGAATGGGAACGATCTCTCCCGCTGCTCCTGCAACCTCTTCTTTTGATGAACCGCCAAACATAGATTTCATGCCGGATCCCTTCAACAGGCGGATTTTTTCATCCAGCGTCATTTGTGACAATAGATCGTCAACACGTTTTTCAAGGGGTTGTCTGGCATCTTCATAAATATCGAGTTTACCATTCCTGTTCAGATCCCTGAAGGTGTAACCGTCAATTGAAATCTCCTTTATTTCAACGCCTGAATATTTATCTTTTTTGTCGATATTGACAAAAGTCCTGTTAATATAAATTATGGCGATTACTACGATAACCACGATAAGGCCAAGCAGGGATAAAAATATTTTTAGCAGGATTTTCAAGGTTTTTTTCATGATCTTAAAAAGTTAGGACGGGAATATTTTTTTGATTTTGCGTCGTAAAAATAACAAAAAATTAAACAGGACCTATTTTGAATTATTTATAAATCTGCATCCTTTGAAAAATCCGGTGTTGTTAACCACAAAAGGCCGGAGCAAACTGACCATGGCATAAATGGCATTATTATTTAACTATATTGAGTTGAATTAAGATCTTCTTATTTTTATTTTTTTGCTATCTTTCAACATTTAAATTATTTAACATCAATGTAATTCATTATCCAATGAGAGGTTTAATGATGGAATACCCGCTTACCATTCCCGTCATTTTGCGAAGGGCTGAAAACTTATTTGGTCATAAGGAAATTGTAAGCCG
>CAYNCU010000284.1:0-4405 GCA_964395765.1 uncultured Roseivirgaceae bacterium
TTCAATGACGGTGAACTCGGCCAGATCTCCCAGTTCCAGGAAATTCCGCTGAACCGGAAAACCTGTACGCAGTTGGGCAGGATCGATTTCGAAGGGGTTGCCATTGCCACAGGCGCCGGCTATTTTTCAATGAATAATGATTCGGAAATTGAAAGCATATTGTCGCAAGCTTTCCAAATGTCAAGAGAAAATATTCCGGTCATTGTGGATGTGAATATTGATTATTCGAAGAAGACATTTTTAACCAAGGGAGTGGTCAAGACCAATTTATCGAGGTTTCCGCTGAACGAAAAAGTGCGGTTCATCACACGGGCTGTTAAACGGCATATAACCGGTTGAATGCAGAGAAAAAAACATTTTGTTGAATATAAAACTCATTCCGGTAAAATTTGACTAATTGCCCTAAACCCTATAAATTAAGAATTGCATAATTGTCCGGCTAAACATATAATTTTTAGTGAAACGATTTCTCGGGGTTGTTCTGACATTTTTTGTTTTTTCCATCAGTTATTCCCAAAGTTACACCTACCGGAATTATTCAGTTCCTGATGGCCTTCCGCAAACTCAACCCTGGAGCATATTCCAGGACAGGAAAGGATTTATTTGGATCTGTACGAAAGGCGGACTGGCCCGTTTTGACGGACTGAATTTTCAGACTTTTACAACGGAAGACGGACTGAACGACAACTTTGCCTATGATGTGAATGAGAGCCCGGACGGGACTCTTTATGTTGCAAATCAGCGAGGGCTCAATTATTTAAAAAACGGGAAATTCTTTTCCATTGATTATAGTAAGGAATACCTGGATGCCAGGGATGAGGTAATTACTTCCGCGGATAAACAAATTTATTACGTAAGAAACCAGAAATTGTATCAAATTAAAAACTTCAGAATGATAGTCCCGCGAAATGGGATTGACAGCCTGGGTACTTTTTTTAACCAGGACAGCAAACAATACCTTCAATCATTTTTTTATTCCCGGAATTATATTTACCGATTCGATCATTCAGGGAACCTTCAAAAATATACTGATCGGCCTCTCAAAAATTTATCCTTCTTCGAATTAAATGGTCTTCCCTATGCGCAAAATGACCAAAAAGGAATTCTTTATCTTATTAAACCTACCGGCATAATCCCATTAATTAAAATAACGGGGAAATCTATCACCACCCTTAATAAACATGACTTCGGGAGAGGTTATTTACAATTATATGCTGAGAACCTTTTACGATTTAATCATGAACGCGTTGAAAGCCTGCCTATCAATATACAGGATTCTCATTTTTTCTTGTGTGACCGCCAGGATAATTTATGGTATGGAACGCAGCAGGGTTTAACCGAGATCACCAGCCAGGCGTTCCGGAATATGGACAGCAAGCAATATAACTTTCCCGATATTTATAATGTGGTTGAAGATCGTGACGGATCCATATGGTTTTTTTCATTTGATGAAGAAATACTCCGCCTTAAGGATGATAAAATATTAAATTTATCTTATCTCAAGAAAAATATCGGCAATGACCGGATCTACTCTGCCCGGGCCCGCGATTTTGACGGTGGTATTTTATTAGGCTCGGGCATGGGCCTGGTTAAGTATAAAAATTCCAATTTATTCAGGGTATACCCGCAGGTCCATGGGGCCATCCTTTACGGTTTGAACGATACGCTGAAAAACAGGATTTTATTTTGCGGCCAGCAGGAAGGATTTTTTTATATCGATTCGTCCGGTAAAAAGCATGGATTTAAAAATCGCGATCCCCTGAAAAATACAGGTCTGATCACCTCAGCGCTGATCGATAAATTCAATAATTACTGGATTAGCGGCAAACAGGGGATCAGTATATTAAAAAACGACAGTGTGTGGGTGGACCTGCCTTGTGATTCATTAAAGTTTGACAAAGGCGCCATCTCCATGTACCGCGACAGCCTTGGCAATATCTGGCTGGGCGGAACGGACGGACTGTATTATTACGATTATAAAAATTTCAGGAAAGTCGGATCCGGATTTTTTGATAACCAGATAGGGGCGTTAAAAAAGTCAAAGCATAACACCCTGTTTATCGGTTCCATAAACGGAATAGGATTATTGGATTTGAATTCATTTTATAAAGAAGGAAAAGTAAATATCAGGTTCTTTAACCAGGATAACGGATTTTCCGGAATCGAATGCAGACATAATGCAACTTTTACGGATCACGAAGGGAACCTCTGGATCTGCACATCCAATAAAGTGGTCAGGTTCAACCCCGATCATTTAAAAATAAATAATATTCCGCCTCCCCTCTATTTCAGGAATATAAGCTTTTTAAATAAAAATCAGGAATGGGAATCCGTTAAAAACTTTGACGTGGATTCTTCAGGATATTTTACAACCTCCAAAAGAAATTTGAGGATTGAATTCGTAGCACTGGATTTTTCGGTACCTAAAAGAGTTCAATACAAGTACCGGATGGAAGGCTTTCAAAACGAGTGGTCTTCCCCCCAGAACAGCCGGCATATCGACATTACCGATATTTCCCCGGGGAATTATACCTTTAATCTGCTGGCCAGTAACGGCGACGGTGTCTGGATGAAAAACCCTGCCACTTTATCCCTCGTAATCATTCCCTTTTTTTATGAAACCGCCTGGTTTAAAACGTTATCCGTGGGGGCGTCACTTTCCCTTTTCTTTTTATTCGGTTATATCCTTTCAAGGCGAAGGTTGATCCGGCATAAGAAACAGGAATTACAGAAGAAAGAGCTGGCCAGGATCCAATTCAGGGCCATCAGCAACCTGGTGGATCCGCACTTTATCTTCAATGTTTTGAATTCCATAGGAACAGTGGTGTTCAATAACGACCGTGAAAAAGCTTATGATTATTTCACAAAGTTCGCACGCCTTATCCGATCATCGTTGGAATATTCCGACGTCCATGTCAGGCCCTTACAGGAGGAAATTTATTTTATTAAAAACTTTCTTGATCTTGAAAAACTCAGGTTCAAGGACAAATTTCATTACCAGATCGATGTGGAGGATAATGTGGACAGGGATATTCCTGTACCCAAAATGTTATTGCAGACTTTTTCTGAAAATGCAATCCGTCACGGACTGATGCCCAAAGCCGACACAGGACACCTTGTAATCCGGATTCGGAAAAAGGATGGAATGATTCAGATCACCGTGGAAGACGACGGCATCGGGAGAAAGAAAGCCGCCGAATTGAACACCGGGTCTACCGGGAAAGGAATTTCCCTCATCCGGCAATATATTGACATCTTCAACGGCTTTAATGATAGAAAAATTGAATTTACCATAGAGGATATAACCCTGAACGGTGAAGCCGGCGGAACCAGGGTAACCCTCCATATACCAGACAACTACCGATATGAAACTGAAAACTGAAAATGGAAACAGGATCCGTGCCATGATCATCGATGACGAAATGGATGGATGCGACCTGCTCAAAGGTTTGTTAAAAAAAATCAGGAACGTGGAAGTGGTCGACATAGCCAACGATTCCGATCATGGGATTGAAAAGGTATTGTTTTATAAACCCGATTTACTTTTTCTGGATATTAAAATGCCGGGGAAAGACGGCTTCCAGGTGATTGAAGAGCTAAATAAATTCCATTTTAATCCTGCCGTTATTTTTATAACCGCCTACGACCAATATGCCATTAAAGCGATTAAAGCCGCCGCGATTGATTACCTGCTGAAACCGGTTGCGCTGAAGGATCTGAAAGAAGCGATCAGGCGTTTTATGGGGTCGGACCATTTCAAAAAAGACGAGGACAAGCATGAAATAATTACCGAAACCGGAGCTGAAACCATTAAGATCAACACAAGAACGGGTTTTCATGTGATCCGGGCGAATGAAATCATTCTGATCGAGGCTGAAGGTAATTATTCAACTATTACCCTGGCCAGTAATAAAAAAATTATTGCAACGATTAATATCGGGAAACTGTTAAGTGAATTGCCGGCTTACATTCTCCGGATTAACAGGGGTTTGGCGGTAAATTCAAAAACAATTACCGAGGTCGACAGAAAACGTAAATTATGTAAAATAACATATGGCGGGGTCGAACAAAGTTTTAATATATCCCATGAGCATATTAAGGAGATTGACAGGATCTTCAAATAGTTTTTATCTTCTGAAGATTGGGGTTTACAAGAATCAAAAATAATTTTCAGGTACATTTTTATTCGTTCATAATGCAGAACACCAATGGTTGGCCATTTTCCGGCCGATCAAGGTTATTTATTTCGTTCAATAAACAGGCTGGTTTATACATCCATTAACAGGGTTCATACAACAAAGTCCAAACGTTTTTAAATATAGGTGAACAACAATTTTATTTGTAATACCAAGCCCTGAAATTCATCCTTAATTTGCCTTAATAGAGAGCAGCCAGCTATGTTTTT
>CAYNCU010000285.1:0-4392 GCA_964395765.1 uncultured Roseivirgaceae bacterium
CGAAGGGAAAAAAGCCGTTCAAGTCGTTGTTCGCGATATAACCGACAGTAAAAAAGCACACCAGGCGCTGAGGGAAAGTGAAGAGAAATACCGCAGCCTGGTAAACTATGCCAATGAGGGAATCATTGTGATACAGGACGGTCTGTTAAAGTTTGCCAATCTCAGGGCCATTCAATATACTGGTAAAAGCGAGGAAGAATTGCTTTCCATGCCTTTTATTGAAATTCTCCATCCCGACGATCGTAAAATTGCCGTCGATATTCATCGTAAAAGACTCCTTCATCAACAGGTTCCCGATAAATATTCGATTAGAATTAAAGCCGGCGACAATTCTTATCGTTGGGTAGATATTAACAGTGTGAATATCGAATGGAACGGCAGCCCGGCAACCCTGAATTTTCTTTTTGATATTACAGATCGGAAAAAGGCCGAACAGTCCCTATACCTTCACAGTGCCGCCTTGCAAGCTGCCGCCAATGCCATTGTCATAACGAATATTGACGGGAATATCACTTGGGTGAACCAATCCTTTTTGCAGTTAAGCGGTTACCGCGAAGACGAAGTGCTCGGTAAAAACCCAAGGGATTTGGTCAAATCGGATTTTAATGTTCGATCCTTATATGAAGATATGTGGAGTACCGTTTTACGGGGTGAGATCTGGCATGGCGAATTGATTAACAGGAAGAAGGACGGCAGCACTTATCATGAAGAAATGACCATCACGCCTTTAAAAGACGAGCAAGGAAAAATTACAAATTTTATTGCCATCAAACAGGATATTACCAGCCGGATAAAAGCGACCGAAGAGATCCACCGTCTTAATAATGATCTGGAATACCGGATTGGACAAAGGACGGAGCAGATGGAAATGTCACTTAAGGAACTGGAATCCTTCACCTACTCCATTTCCCATGACCTCCGGTCGCCCTTAAGATCATTGAACAGTTTTGCCAAATTGCTGGAAGAAGAATATAAAAATGATGAGAAAACAGAAGCGAACCGATACCTGGGCGTCATCCGGAAAAATGCGATAAAAATGGGTGAGCTCATCGATGACCTGCTTACCTATTCCCGACTGGGCCGGATCGGGATCAATAAGACTGAAGTGGATATGACGGATATTATCCAGGAGGCGATAAGCAAGGAATTTGTTGATCATGAAGAGAAGCCCGGGATTCTTATCAGGGATCTTTTACCCGTACGTGCCGATTACAATCTCCTGTTACTGGTTTGGCAGAACCTCATTTCCAATGCCGTTAAATATTCGGCCGAAAACAGTAATGCGCAGATAGAGATCGGTTCTTTCAGCCAAAATGAAGAAATTATCTATTTCATAAAAGATAACGGGATCGGGCTGAACATGAAATATGCCGAAAAGTTATTCGGCGTTTTCCAGCGGCTTCATTCTGAATCGGAATACGAAGGTACCGGGATCGGGCTTGCCATAGTTAAACGCATTATCACCAGGCACGGGGGAAGAATATGGGTCGAATCCAAAGTTCAACAAGGGGCTACTTTTTATATTGCACTTCCCCGTTAATAGCTGCGTCCTATTCTGAAATAACCGGGCTTGTTGACCTAACTCCAAGGCAATTATTTATTATTACAAGCCAACCTCGATTGACCGCGAGGGGTGAATTCAGGAAAACCCAATCTAAAAAATTTACTATTTCTGTTTTCATCCATTTACCGGTATTTAATATGGCCGTTTTTATAAACGATTGTAAATTAATCATATCTGTTATAGTTATTGATCAGGCTTGATTAATATCTTCAGCTATGGCAGAGCATTAAAAATTAATATATCAATAATATCCAATTTTAAAGGATTTTCTCCGGGTTTATTTTATCTTTTAACCCATTGAATATCAGGTCTTCTTCCTTGACTTTGAACGATTTAGGATATATATTAATGATATTATGGGATCTATTTAGTGTATTTATTTCTTATAATTTGAATTAAGTCAATTCATAAATTATTAGAATAAATAGGGTGAAATAACTTATTGAAAGTTTAGCTATGGGACAAAGTGAATTGGATATCATTGTAATTTTTCCTGATTCAGTATTAACTTATTTTCAATGTTCGGCCGGCAATTCATGGCATAACTTTGCTTCTTTTTTTAAGGATCCGTTCCGGTCCGTCCACTGTCCTATTCAATAATATAATTAAGAATTCTTGTCGGTTATGATCAAACATAGGTGCCAATACCTTATTTATTTTACATGATACTGTTTTTCATGATGCAAGACTTATAAATTCAACATAAAAAAATGGAAATTGAAAACAATGCCGTGGAAATTCTTCTGATTGAAGACAATCCTGATGATGCCGAACTTACGATTAGGGCATTGAAGAAATACAAGCTGGCCAATAACCTCATGCACCTGAAGGACGGTGAAGAGGCCCTGAATTTTCTGTTTTCCGAAAATCATCCGTTTCCAAAACTGATCCTTCTTGATCTCAAGATGCCCAAAGTAGATGGCATCGAGGTTTTAAGAAAAATAAAATCGGACATAAAAAAACGGGTAATCCCTATAGTTGTTCTCACCTCATCCAAAGAAGAACGGGATATCGTGGAATCCTATAGTCTCGGCGTGAATGCCTATATTGTAAAACCTGTGGATTTTGATAAATTTGTACAGGCAGTTTCTGAAATCGGTTTGTTCTGGTTGGTTTTAAATCAACCGCCAAAATAATTTATAACCGTTTTATTTATTTTTAACGGGGCTATGGATACTATTAAAAAATTAAATATTCTCATGCTGGAAGACATGCCGGATGATGCGGAATTAATCCGACAAGTGATAATAAAGGGGGGAATCGATTTTATTTCAAAAAGAGTGGACACCCGGGAAGATTTTATTGATGCCCTGAAAAATTTTAATCCGAATATTATATTATCCGATCATTCCCTTCCTCAATTCAATTCCATGGAAGCTTTTGAGATATACCAGCAAATGGAGATCCATGTCCCTTTTATCCTGGTGACGGGTGCTGTTTCAGAAGAATTTGCCGTAAGTTGTATCAAACAGGGAATTGACGATTACATTCTTAAATCCAATCTTACCAGGCTTCCGGTGGCTATCAATAATGCCATCCACCAGCGAAAACTGGTACAGATGAAACGGAGTTCCGAGCTGGCCCTGAAAACGCAGAACAAAATCCTGATTAAAATAAACAAGGAACTGGACAATTTCGCCTATAATGTATCCCATAATCTCCGCGCGCCGCTGGCTTCAGTCATGGGCCTCATCAATATCATTAAGATCGAGGACATTTATAAAGACAAAAAATTTTCGGAAATGGTGGATATGATGGAATACAGCGTCAAAAAGCTGGACATGACATTGATGCATATTCTGAATTATTCAAGAAACAGCAGGATCGATTCTAAAAAAGAAGTGGTAGATGTGAATTCGGTTATTGATGAATGTTTTAAGGAGGTGCAATACCTGAAAGGAAGCGATTATTTAAAAAAAAATATCCATATAGAAAATCATGCCCCGTTTTATTCAGATAAATACCGCTTGACGGTGATCCTGAATAACCTGATATCCAATGCGATTAAATATCACGATCCCGATAAAAAACAACCTTTTATTAAAATTGATATTACCGTGAACCCGGATAAGGTAGAATTGAATTTTGAAGACAATGGAATTGGTATCGAAGATGACCAGTTGCCAAATATTTACAACATGTTTTACAGGGGCACTGAAAAAAGTGACGGTTCAGGACTGGGGCTTTATATCGTGAAAGAAATGATCAACCGGATGAACGGGAATATAAATATATCTTCCGTTCCGGGTGAGGGTACCCGGGTGATGATGGAATTCCCTAATAATGTTCCTGATTAATTCTGTTATTAACTTTTTCATTTCTTTGATCTTAAGCAAAAACTTCTCTTCCTGCATACCAGAAAAGACTTGTATAACGGTTGGCAAAGCCCTGGTTAATATTCACGGAAGGAATAAGTGTGTTCTGATTTTCCCGGTTATTGCTGGAAGGATTTTCATGATCCTTGATTGTTGATATCGGATGGGAAGCTGTCACGATTACATTCAGTGATTGATTAGCGGAATGTATTGTATTTATAATTGAAATTCCGGTGGATTTTTCGTTGTTGTTATTATTTAAATTGGCGGCTTTAATCTGGAAGGCTCCGAACATTATCAAAATAACTACTGCTAACTTTTTCATTTTTTTAATCTTTGATTATAATAATGCAAATGGCATGCACAAATCAAAAAAGGCTTTATCCAGCCATTTTTCCGGGTTTTTACAATCTTTAAGTTGAAAACCATTCCCAAAATGGGATAATAATTCAGATTTAGGAACGCCTATTCTTCCCTAAAAGCAATTACAGGTTTAGACAGTGAAGAACAAAC
>CAYNCU010000286.1:0-4388 GCA_964395765.1 uncultured Roseivirgaceae bacterium
TTAACATCCGGGATTTTATTTTTATGCCTTTCTTTACCACTAAAAAGGAAGGGTCGGGGATAGGCCTCAGCTTTTCGAGGCAGATTATGTGGCTGCATCGCGGTAGCATCAAACTATTTTCAAAAGAAGGTATGGGTACTTCTGTGATGTTATATTTTTTATAGTGAAATCGGAGGTCGGTGGTCGGAAATCAGGAATTGATTAAAAATTATTGATCCACTTCCGTTTATCAGGCTTAAATGCCGCTGGTAATATCAAGCCTTCGATTGACCACGGCATAGGGGAATGATTTGATTTTTTTATGTGTAATATGATATATATTCGCGAAAGCTATTAATGATTAAATCAAAAATGAAAGGAAAGGTCTGTGTAGTAACGGGAAGCGGCTCGGGGATCGGTTATGAAACGGCATTAGCCCTTGCAAAAAAAGGGGCCAAAGTTATTATCATCACCCGGAGTCTGGAAAAATCCGCATTAGTGGTGGATAAAATAAAATCGGAATCGGGTCATGACCAGGTTGAAGGATATGCCATTGATTTAAGTTCTCAACGCTTGATAAGATCCGGTTGCAGAGAAATTATAAATAAAAATCCGGTCATTGATGTATTGATTAACAATGCCGGTACCTGGTTTTCCAAACTTTCCTTTACGGAAGAAAATATAGAAACCGTATTCGCCGTTAATCACCTTGCTTATTTTCTTGTTACCTACCTGTTGCTTCCCGCACTGTTGAAATCCGAGGATCCCAGGGTAATCAATGTCAGCAGTGATTCGCATTTCCAGGCGAAAATGCATTTCAATGACATTAATCTCACCAGTAAATACCATGGTTTGCGATCCTATGCGCAATCAAAGCTTGCCAATGTGCTCTTTACCTATGAATTTGAGCGTCGTAAACCGGGAGAAAAGCCCACGATTTATTGTGTTCAACCCGGGCTTGTAAAAACCAATATAGGTTTAAAAAATACGGTTTCCTTACATGGAATTGCCTGGAAGATCCGCCGGATGGCCGGCGTAGTCCCTGCTGAAGGAGCGGCAACCTCCATATATCTTGCCAGCAGCGATGACGTTAAAAACCAAAGTGGAAAATATTGGGATAAATGTAAACCCAAAAAGTCGTCAAAGGCTTCTTATAGTAAGGAAGATGCCAGGTTGTTATGGGAATTAAGCGAAAAACTTTGCGACATTAAGGAATATTTTCCTTCTGGGAACTGATTGTAAATCTTACCCAGCCCAAATTAATATTGACTTAACAGCTATTGTAAAACCATTTAAAAGTGATTCTGTTTATTAATCGTATTTGAAAGTGCGAATGAGAATATTAAAAAGGATCGTATTATTATTATATTTTGTACCGGTTATAGTTTCAGCGCAGCAAAAATTCACACTCAGCGGAACCATACGCGATGCGGAAAGCGGCGAAAGCCTTTTTGGCGCTACGGTTTATATTAAAGAGCTGGAAACAGGCACACAGTCCAATGTGTATGGTTTTTATTCACTTTCATTAACGCCCGGCATTTACCACCTGGAGTACCGATACCTGGGTTATAAAACCTTTTCGGATACATTGGATTTGCAAAATGATGAAGTATTGAATATCGAACTCCATGCAGAAGAGCAAACGCTTAAAGAGGTAGTCATCAATGGCGAAAGTGCGCAGGAAAAAGTGAATGATATTTCCATGAGCACCAACAAACTTGACATTAAGACTATTAAGAAACTTCCTTCCTTTCTGGGAGAAGTTGATGTCCTGAAAAGTATTTTGATGCTTCCCGGGGTTAGTACGGTCGGCGAAGGAGCTTCCGGTTTCAACGTCAGGGGAGGAAGCGTTGGACAGAACCTGATCCTGTTGGATGATGCTCCGGTTTACAATTCTTCCCATTTGCTTGGCTTTTTCTCCGTCTTCAATCCTGATGCTGTTAAGGATGTAAAACTCTATAAAGGCGGGATCCCGGCCCGGTACGGGGGGAGAATCTCCTCCATTCTGGACATCAGAATGAAGGAAGGAAATAATAAACATTTTGCTGCCAATGGGGGAATAGGATCCGTTTTCAGCCGCCTAACCATCGAAGGACCTATTAAAAAGGATAAAGCTTCCTATATTATTTCCGCAAGAAGATCCTATGCCGATGTATTATTCCGACCTTTTGTCGATGTTTTGAAAAACGGCGCCGGCTTGTATTTTTATGATCTGACCCTTAAGGCCAATTATAACCTGAATCCGAACAACCAGGTTTTCTTATCCGGATATATGGGCCGGGACGTCTTTCATTTCGATAAGAAGCAAGGCTTTGACTGGGGAAATAAAACTTCAACACTCCGGTGGAATCATATTTTTTCCAATAAGGTATTTATGAATTTCACTTCCTATTTTACGGATTATGACTATTCACTAGCCTTTGGAAATAATAACCTCGACAGATTTGAATGGAAATCCCGAATTCAGACCTATAGTATTAAACCTGAGTTTTCCGTTTTTTACAGTACCAATAATATTTTCAGTTTTGGAGGCGAATCTTTGTATTATCATTTTTACCCGGCTAATTCATTCGGCATCAGTAACGGTCAGAAGACCAATATAAGCCTCGAGAATAAATATTCGCTCGAGTCGGCTGTTTATGCCAGTAATGAACAGAATTTCAATAAGCGCTGGTCCATTCAATATGGTTTACGGGCTTCCTTATTTCAATACCTCGGGCCGGCTACCATTTATTACTATAAAACCACTGTTCCGGGAGTAAGAAAAACCGTTGTCGGATCCTCTACAGCATCACGGTTTCAGACCATCCAGCATTATTTTAACCTTGAGCCGAGGGCATCGGTAAAATACCAGCTCAATTCAGCTACTTCAGTGAAGGCAAGCTATAACAGGATGTCTCAGTATATACATCTGATTTCAAATACTACGGCCAGCAATCCATTGGATATCTGGACCCCGAGTACAAATAATATTAAACCCGAGTTGGCAGACCAGTTTGCTGTCGGCATATTTAAGAATATCCGAAATAATAATTACGAAGCTTCCCTGGAAGGATATTATAAACTGACGGCCAACCAGGTGGATTATATAGACGGTGCACAGCTTCTGATCAATAAATACCTTGATGGGGAATTACTTTCCGGAAAGGGCCGTGCTTACGGCCTTGAATTTTACCTGAAAAAAAATACAGGAAAACTTACCGGCTGGATCAGCTATACCCTGGGCAGGACGGAATTGAAAGTTAACGGAATTAATGATGATCATTGGTATCCGGCCCGGTATGATCAGACGCATGACCTTAAAATAGCCGCATTCTATGATTTAAACACCCGCTGGACATTTTCTTCCAATTTTGCCTTCTTATCCGGAACCCCATCTACCTTTCCCACTTCCCGGTTTGAGGTGCAGGGTTACCTGATCCCCTATAATGCCAGGGGCAGCCGGAATAATGTAAGGATCCCCGATTATAACCGGCTGGATTTGGCGGTTACCTGGTACGGAAAAAAGGTAAACAGAAAAGGGAAAGTCAGGAAGAATGAGGATTACTGGGTATTCAGTGTTTACAATGTTTATGCGCGCAGGAATCCTTTTTCAATTTATTTTTCACAGGCGGATAATCAAACAGCCAATGGTGGTCCGATTGAAACTGTTGCAAAACAGGTCTCAATTATTGGCACCATCGTCCCTTCTATTTCTTATAACTTTAAATTCTGAGGTGCATGAGAAGATTACTGCCGGTATTGTTTATTGTTATCGGGTTGTTTTCTGCCTGTGAAGATGTGATCCATCCTTCATTGCCAAAAGCCGATCCGGTTTTGGTAATTGATGCATGGCTTACCAATAAACCCGGAGAACAAATCATAAAAGTTAATCAATCGCTTCCGTATTTTGTTTCTTCGCCCTTACCCGGTGTTTCCGGTGCCGCTATTACGGTGATGGGGGATGATGGCACTGTGTATCCCTTCGGTGAATCCGATTCCGCGGGAATATATGTATGGAAGCCAGACTCATCACGGAAGACGTTCGGGGATATCGGAGTAAACTACCAGCTTTCCGTGGTGATCGGTGAAGATAAGTATATTGCATCGTGCCGGTTAAATCCCGTCCCCCCGATTGACAGCATTTCATTTAAATACGATCAGGGAAATCAATTCATGTCAGATTCCTGGACGGCACAGTTTTATGCAACCGATATTCCCGGTTATGGAAATACCTATTGGATCAAAGCATATAAAAACGGGAAATTCCTTAATAAACCTTCGGAAATCAATATTGCATTTGATGCAGGATTCAGCGAAGGAAGTGTAGTGGATGGGATCCAGTTCATTCAACCCATACGTCAGGGAATTAATCCATTCGAACAGGATGATAACGGAAAAATATTACCATCTTATCTTCCCGGAGATTC
>CAYNCU010000287.1:0-4376 GCA_964395765.1 uncultured Roseivirgaceae bacterium
GGACGGATACTGCTTTATAAAACGGACGCGATAATTATGTGGAATCTTTTTTAGCCTATTTGGTGGATATTGATTGTGCTTATTCAAAAGATAACGCTTATTATAGGAATCTGAATCTTCTTTAAATGGGCATCATAAACCCCGAATAAAAGCATGTGCCATTTTAAGATGCATAATCTTTCCTCTCGTTATATCAGGTTAATTGAACAATAGTGCCCGTCAATATCCTCCGCCCTGTGAACAGGTGCCCTGGCTTTCAAGCCAGGGTGAAAAAGCATCAATTACAATTTCCTGATCCTTAACTTCTTCATAAACTTCAGGTTGTTCTTAATAAGAGGGAGTCTTTTTTCCACACATTTAATGGAAGTATATTCATCTTCCGGCGTATTCCACACATAATCTTCCAGGCTTGCCACGGTGGTAGTGGCTACATGGATCCGCGTATCGGAGGAGGCATAATAGATATACACTTTATTATTAGCGGTTTTAATCCAGCCGTTGGAAAATACCACATTCGAGACATCACCGATCCTTTCTTCTCCTTCCGGGGCTAAGAAATATCCCCCTGGCCGTTTAATGACTTTCCAGGGTTCCTTAAGGTCGGTAACGAACATGAAAAGCACATACCGCATGCCGGCAGGGGTCTGCCGCGTTCCATGGGCAAGGTGGAGCCAACCGGAGTTGGCCTTAATGGGTGCCGGGCCCTGTCCGTTTTTCAGTTCGTAAACGGTATGATATTTTTTCGTTTCTATGATGATCTCTTTTCCGATCTCCGCATTGGTGATAGAATCCGATAATCCCCAGCCGATGCCACCTTCTTTCCCCGGATCGAGGAAACTTTCCTGCGGCCGGGTATAAAATGCATATTTCCCATCGACAAATTCCGGATGCAATACACAATTGCGTTGCTGTGGGGATGGCGTAACGAGATCAGGCAGCCTTTCCCAATTTAGCATGTCCCTTGAACGGATGATGCCGCATTGGGCTACTGCAGATTGTTCATCCCCTTCCTTGGCCGAAGGGTCTTTCCGTTCCGTGCAGAAAAGGCCGTAAATCCAGCCGTCCTGGTGTTCAACCAATCGCATATCATAGACATTGGTATCAGGCTGGCCATATTGCGGGATAAGCATGGGGTAATCGTGGAAAATAAAATTGTCTATTCCGTTCTTGCTTTCAGCCACCGCAAAAAATGATTTCCGGTCCCAGCCTTCTACGCGGACCACCAGGTAAAACTTGCCCTTTAAATAGATGGCCCCAGGGTTAAAAGTGGAATTAATGCCCATTCTTTCCATTAAATGAGGGTTCCCGGAAGGGTTCAGGTCATATCTCCAGAACAACGGCGTGTGCCTGTTCGTGATGACCGGGAATTTATATTTGTCATAAATGCCGTTCCCTTCTTTCAGCCTTTGATTTTTCCGGTATAATACCGCTTCCTGGGCCTTGAATAACTTCCGGACTTTCTTTACGTATTCCTCTTTCTTCATGATTTTAATAATTAAAAATTTTCCAACTACGCATGTGCTTCATTAATCGTAAAATTTGAGCATGTAAATTTACTCAGTAATCCGTTCCGATGTCAGGATAAATCTCAATTTCCAATTTCCAATATTCAATATTCAATTTCCAATTTTCAATAAGAGGAGATATCGGAAGAAGGTGGATGTTGGACGTTGGAAATTGTGCATTGATTATTTTTCCAAAATTCTGAATTCCACCCGACGGTTTTTTGCCCTTCCTTCTTCGGTATTGTTGGGTGCGATAGGTTGTGATTCGCCATAACCTCTGGCTATAATTCTGTTTTTATCAACCCCCCTGGAAATAAAGTAATTCATCACCGTTTTGGCGCGCTCTTCGGAGAGACGAAGATTCAAGGGAGTAGAGCCGGTTGAATCGGTGTGGCCTGCAATTTC
This sequence comes from uncultured Roseivirgaceae bacterium, assembly GCA_964395765.1. GTDB lineage: Bacteria > Bacteroidota > Bacteroidia > Cytophagales > Cyclobacteriaceae > DATDPY01. The sequence continues at coordinate 1,911 of CAYNCU010000287.1, forward strand.
TATTTTCAGGTTGGGAAATCTTGTGAAAAGGGGAATGATCCTGTCCAGTTCCGAATAGGATTCCTTTTTCAGGCTTGCCTTGTTCAGGTCAAAGAAAATATTGTTAATACTGATCTTTTCACCAGCTTCCACTGGTACCAGGAACAGGTTTTTTATTACTACCTTATCCGGGGGAATATTTCCGGTATTGATACTTTCATTGACGGAAAGAAAACTGTCGGCCCGGGCATAAAAAGCAAATGATGAGTTCCCGGGAAGGGTCGCTTCGTATATAGATTCTTCTCCATGGGTTTCCGTTGAGATGAATTTCTTCCCTGAGTCCATGTAATCAAATTCGACCGTCCCCGGGATCGGCCGGCCTGTTTTTTTATTGAATACCTGGCCCTTAATGTATATATTCCCACAGCGGGGATATCCCTCTTTATAAATATATTCCACTTCCCGGATATTAAGCGTGCGTTTATAGATCCGGATCTCGTCAATATTGCCTTTGAAAGGACGGTCCTTTCCGATAATTTCCCGGCCGATCTTAAGGGAAACGGTAGAGTTGTGATTAATTCCCGATCCCCGTTGAAATCCCGTTTGGTCGAGGTTACCGTTGATATAAATTCTCATCTCGCGGTCTTTATTCCAGGTAACCGTTATATTATACCAGGTTCCCGGCTTCAGTTTTTGTACACTGAAAGTTCCCTGTTCCATGGTTCCCGGCTCGCTGACGGCAAATAATACATACCCTGTAGCGTCGAGCCAGAGCCCGAACTGATCTTCACGGGGATCAAAAGCCCATTTAGCGATGATCGTACTTAAGGATAGCGAGTCGGTTGGCAAATATTTTATCCAGGTGGAAATGCTCAGCCCATCGAATTTATCATTGAGGGATTTGTCGTTTCCGCAATCAATATAGGAAGTAGTGCCGTTGAACCGGTAAGATTGACTGCCGCAGGTACCGGAATCGGGCAGGACATCATAAATCCTGCCATTGTTTATGCCAAGCGCATCCATGGCACTGCTGTCAAAGGTATAATGTGCAATCAAGCCTGATTCAAGATCTATTACCTGTGCCGGCAAAGCCATGGGCTTAAGGAAGAGCAATAGGGGTGCAAAGATTAACTTAAATGTATATTTCATCCTCTGAAACGAAATTCTATGGAAAAATAATAAAAGATATGATGATATTTGTCGAATCCACCAAAGCTTCAGCATAGGCGGAGGGTAGCCAATCAAGCCTCAGTGACGGCAGGACGTTGACTTTAATGGCTATTGAAAGGATCAGTTTATGAATTTGTTCCTGACCGGTAACAGGCAACACACAAATGGTATCAACGAAAACAAGGAAATTAAAAAATCATATAGGGTGAACATATTTAAAAAATTCAAGGAATATAATGATACCGGCTTCAGTTCAAAAACCGATAATGAACCGGTACGGCTCATCAACCAGGATGGATCTTTAAATGTTAAGCGGATCGGATTGAAGTTTTTCGACCACTTCAGTTTTTTCCATGAACTGGTAAAGATGCGCTGGACGGTATTCAATTCTATCGTTGTGCTTTCCTATATTGGTATCAACCTGTTTTTCGGAATTGTTTATTGGATCATTGGATTGAAGAATGTCGGATTGGTAAATTCAGGGTCCATAGTTCATGATTTCATGAATGCTTTTTATTTCAGTGCTCAGACTTTTTCCACGGTGGGATATGGCCGTACCTACCCGGTGACTACGGCTGCCAACCTGGTTGCCATTTTTGAAATGCTCGTCGGGATGATGTATATCGCTCTGGCGGCAGGATTGCTTTTTGCCAGGTTTTCCAGACCCGTCTCCAAGGTGGTATTCAGTAAAAATTCAATCGTTGCCCCTTACCGGGATTCGAAGGGCCTGATGTTCCGGATATCGAATGCCAAAAATAATCTTCTGCTGGACGTAAGCGTGCGTGTATTTCTTTCTTTCAAGGTAACGGAGAACGGCTCGGAGGTCAGGAAATTCGCTAACCTGAATCTTGAACGTTCCAAGATCGATATGCTCACGATGAGCTGGACCATTGTCCACCCGATCGACGAAAACAGCCCTCTCAGCGGGTTTACGGAAAAAGACCTTCAGGATTCCAATGCCGAAATTATGGTGCTGATCACCGGGATCAACGATACCTTCTCGCAGCCCATTCACTCCAGGTTTTCCTATAAATATAATGAGGTGGTCTGGAATGTAAAGTTTGACCCGATCTTTGAGACCAAAAAAGGAAAAACGATCGTCTACCTCGATCGCCTGGGAGCCTATAGCCCTGTAAATTCTATTCCCCAATCAAATATTTAAGAAAAATAATCACGTGACTTACCGCTTACCGCTACACCCCGTCTCCCTCTATATTCACCCCGCTTTATTTTATAAATATTTAATACTAAATTTGTGCCCCCTGAAGATTCTATCATTTGCGCACGTGGTGGAACTGGTAGACACGCTACTTTGAG
>CAYNCU010000288.1:0-4368 GCA_964395765.1 uncultured Roseivirgaceae bacterium
TTGAATCAGTTGGAGAGCATCTTGATAATACGGAAAAGGTTATCAATTATAACGACAATTCCCTCATTGTTATGAAAGACAAACTTCATAATCTTGACCTGGTGGATATTCTTATTAAATCCTGAATAAAAATAACGATCAGGAATGTATCTGCTTCTTCTCATACCTATTGTTTTCTTCCTTCTTTTTTTGCCGGTGGGTTTCTCTTTTCTGTCCAGGGGTATAAGGGGAAAATATCCGATCACTTCAACGGGAAAAAATTCATAAATCCCGGTAGTGTACAACCAAAGGGCTTCCGGGATGCCCTTCGTTGGGCCCGTAACAGGAAACCCGGTCCATGGACTGAAATTAAGGAAAAGACACAATCAAAACCGGAGGAAAGAGTTTATGAAAATAAAATCAGGATCACATTTATAAACCATTCTACCTTTCTGATCCAGGGGTATGGTTTGAACCTGATCACGGATCCTATCTGGAGCCTCCGGGCCAGCCCTTTTTCATGGATCGGGCCAAAAAGAAAAAGACCTCCTGGTGTTGACCTTGAAGACCTCCCCCCTATAGATATTATCCTGTTGAGCCATAATCATTATGACCACCTGGATATTAAAACCTTAAAACACCTTAATTCAAAATTTCACCCTCTAATAGTTACCTCTTTAGGAGTTTCCCGTTATCTGATCAAACACGGGATCAAGCACTGTACTGAACTGGACTGGTGGGAGCATACTGATATTCCGGATTCGATGAACATCACCGCGGTACCGGCACAACATTTCAGTGGAAGAGGAATGTTCGACCGGGACACTACACTCTGGTGTGGCTTTATTATTGGATTTCGTGATCACAAAGTATATTTTGCCGGAGATACGGGCTATGGAAATTTTTTAAAGAATATAGGTGAAAAACTCGGTCCATTCAATATTTCATTGATCCCTATCGGCGCTTATATTCCACAATGGTTCATGCAGCCAATCCATGCTTCTCCCGATGAAGCCGTGAAGATTCACCTCGATGTAAAGTCCATAAATACCATTGCCTCCCACTTCGGAACTTTTCCTCTTGCCGATGACGGGATGACCCAACCACGGGATGACCTGGGCGTAGCAAAACAAAAGTACGGGATCTCCCCGGAGTCTTTTATTGCCTTTCAGGAAGGTGAATCGATGGAATTTGAATAGTTGAAATTTTTTTCAAAAAGGGGTGTTTAAAAACAGGATATCGGGTTTAACAAAATCATATTATTTGTATATTGAAAAATATAACAAATTATTATAAACAGAATTATGAAAAATGTAACGAGGAGGGAGTTTCTGGAAAAATCAGGATTGGGAATCGCCGGATTATCATTCCATCCTTTCCATGATCTTCCTAAGAAACCGAAAGGCCCTTTAACCTTTAAACTGGGAATTGCATCTTATACATTTCGTAATTATTCCCTGGAAAAAGCGCTGCAAATGGCGGTAAGACTGAATATCAGGCGAATGTCACTGAAAAGCATGCATCTCCCTCTTGATAGCACAAAAGAACAGATCGATGAGGCCATGCAAAAAGTCAAGGCTGCCAATGTGGATGTTTATGCCGGAGGTGTAATATACATGAATAAAAAAGAAGAGGTTGATAATGCATTCAGGTACGCCGGTGATGCCGGCATGGAAATTATTGTGGGATCCCCCGCCCATGAACTTCTTGGTTACGTAGAAGGTTTTGTGAAAAAGACCGGGATCAAACTGGCCATACATAACCACGGGCCAACCGATAATGTGTACCCGAGCCCGGAAAGTGTTTACGAACTTGTAAAAGATCTCGATCCCAGGATCGGACTGTGCATTGATATAGGACATACAGCCCGTTTGGGACTGGATCCTGCCGTGCAGGCCAGGAAATACATAAGCCGATTGATTGATATGCACATTAAGGATGAAACTTCAGATACGGCGAAAAGTGAAACGGTCGAAATGGGAAGAGGTGTGATTGACCTGGTAGAGCTGTTTAAAACATTAATAGATATAAAATATACAGGAACAGCCAGTTTTGAATTCGAAAAGGACCCGGATGATGTTCTTCCGGGCTTATCGGAATCGGTTGGATATGCTAATGGAATTCTGGCAGCATTGTAAAAATTAAAATTTGTATCATGAAAAGACGATCATTTATAAAAACCACGGCCCTGACCACGGCCGGCCTGGGTTTAAGCGGACCTTTTATTCGTTCAATTGCCGGGCCGCCCAGTGATGTGGTTACCCTTGCGATCATGGGATGTAACGGGAGGGGAAATTTCCTGGCCGGAGCATTTACCCATGTAAAAAACGTTAAAGTAAAATATATATGCGATGTGGATACCCGGGCCCTTCAAAAAGGGATCAATACGGTAAATAAGGAAGCAGGATATATGCCCGTTGGTTTCGGAGACATCAGGAAAATGCTGGGACAAAAAGATTACGATGCCCTGGTAGTGGCCACTCCGGACCACTGGCACACACCGGCAGCCATCCTTGCCTGTGAAGCCGGAAAACATGTATACGTTGAGAAACCCTGCTGTCATAATCCCGGTGAAGGAGAATTACTGATCCAGGCGGCAAGGAAATATAATAAACATGTCCAGATGGGAGACCAGCGAAGATCCCACCCCTTGTATCTCAAAGCCATAAAAGAACTTCATGATGGTATCATCGGGAGGGTTTATTTTGCCCGATCATGGTATGCCAATAACAGGGGCTCGATCGGTATCGGGAAACAGACACCAATACCGGACTGGTTGAATTACGAACTGTGGCAGGGCCCTGCTCCCCGGGAACCGTTCCAGGATAATCTTATCCATTATAACTGGCACTGGTTCTGGCATTGGGGCACATCCGAAACTTGTAATAACGGTACCCATGAAATTGATGTAATGCGCTGGGGACTGCAGGAAAAATTCCCGACCAAAGTTACTTCGGCGGGGGGCCGTTACCGTTATAAGGATGACTGGCAAACTCCGGATACACAGGTACTGACCTTTGATTTTGACGATAAAAAATCGATGATGTGGGAAGGAAGAAGCTGTAACGGTTTAACGGAAGAGGATGACGGAAGAGGGGTAATATTCTATGGTGAAAGCGGTTCCATGAAGCTACTTAATACCCATTACCTGATTTATGATAAAGACAGCAAACTAGTAAAGGAGGAGAAGGATACGAATATGCCTGCCGATACCAATGTTATCAACACCGTAGGCCCGGGCCTGTCCTTTGATATACACCACCTGGCCAATTTTATTGAAACCCTGAGGGGTAATGCCAGTCTTAACAGCGAAATCGCCGAAGGTTATGCCAGTACCCTTTACCCCTTACTGGGTAATATCGCCTATCGGACACAACGGGAACTGACCATTGATCATCAAACGGGCAGGATACTGAATGATCCGGAGGCCATGAAATACTGGAACAGGGATTACGAGCCCGGCTGGGAGCCTAAGATTTAATGGCTTACAGTTTCCTTATTCGCCGCCCTGATTCAATGACTGAACGGGCATCGGCAATGAGTGCAGGAAGTTGCTCCGGATCGTATTTGCTGATATCTATGGAAGGGTGAATCAGGATCTCCGCTTTACCCGGCATCAGGTTCATACTGTCAGGAGGAAATATTTTCCTGGTGCCGTTAATAGTAACGGGCAAAAGCGGAAGGTTAAGGTCAAAGGCAAACCGGAATGCGCCTTTTTTAAACGAAAGCATTTCAGTGGTCCGGCTCCGGGTGCCTTCAGGGAAAAAAACAACAGAAGTTCCGCCCTTTATTTTTTCCTTGGCCGCCTCGATGGTTTCAATAGCAGATTTCGAGCTTGAACGGTCAATGAATATATGTCCGACCGCCTCACTTCCAAATCCGATTCCCGGGATCTTCCTGATCTCCTTTTTCATCACCCATTTAAAATCGATGCCCAACCATCCGTAAAGGACGAAAATGTCAAACGCACTTTCATGGTTAGCAATGATTACATAGGATTGTCCCTTCTTAATATTTTCCCGCCCGCGAACCGTAACAAAAACAGGAGTAAAAAAAGCATTTACCCGGGACCAGACTGCACCGCCGATAAAGCTTCCGATTTTTTTATTGACCGTGATGGATATCAACACTGCCAGGATGCCAAAAACAATGGTATTGATAGCCAGGAAAGGTATAAATATGAGCCATTTATAAGGTTGATATAATATATATCCCAGCTTCTTCATCCTTAAATTTAACCCAATAATGTGTCGAAAATAAATAAAAAGCTATGCCGGATAATATTCACGGTTCTTGATTGTTATTAAGCAGGTTAGCGTCTATTTTTGCGATCTATTGCCGGATCGTCTAATTGGCAGGACACGGGATTCTGGCTCCCGCAGTCTAGGT
>CAYNCU010000289.1:0-1285 GCA_964395765.1 uncultured Roseivirgaceae bacterium
TATTCCTTTGCGTCCTTGGCGCCTTTGCGTGAGATAATTATTCCTTTGCGTCCTTGGCGCCTTTGCGTGACATTAATAATTCCTTTGCGTGAGACAAAGCATTCTCTCCGCGAGAAACTTTTCTCGCCCTTGGCGCACTTCCCCCGTTATTGATGAAATATTATTACATTTATTAATCGCTTTATTATAAATTCGGGCCTTAAAGCAAATCTTTAACAATTGATGGGCAGAATTATCGCCATAGCAAACCAAAAAGGCGGCGTAGGTAAAACTACAACGGCAATAAACTTATCAGCCAGCTTTGCAGCCCTGGAATATAAGACATTGATCGTAGATGCTGATCCTCAGGCCAATAGCACCTCCGGGCTGGGATTGAATCCGAAGGACATAAGGAAAAGCATTTATGAATGCATGTTGGGGGAAATTGATACCAGGGAAGCTGTAATTAAGACGAATCTTGAGTATCTTTCAATTATACCGTCGCATATCGACCTGGTGGCTGTTGAAGTTGAAATGGTGAATATCGAAAGCCGGGAAGAAAAGATGCGCAATGTCATATCACCACTGAAGGAGGATTATGATTTCATCATTATCGATTGTTCTCCTTCCCTTGGGCTGACGACCATTAACGCGCTTACCACGGCTGATTCCGTGATCATTCCCGTTCAGTGTGAATACTTTGCCCTGGAAGGATTAGGAAAATTGCTGAACACGATAAAGATCATTCAGCAACGGTTGAATACGCATCTCGAAATAGAAGGTATATTGCTTACCATGTATGACGTGCGACTGAATTTATCGAACCAGGTAGTGGAGGAAGTTATGACCCATTTCAAACAGATGGTTTTTAAAAGTATCATTCCCAGGAATATCAAGCTGAGCGAAAGCCCGAGCTTTGGCCTGCCGGTATTGATTTACGATGCGGACAGCAAGGGTTCCATCAGTTACCTGAACCTGGCCCACGAGATCATTGAGAAGAACGGTATGAAAAAACCGGCTTGAAATGGAAGAGAAAAAACCCATAAAAAAGAGAAGTGTGCTTGGTAAAGGATTAAGTGCCTTACTGGATGACGCAGGTTTTGAAAGTGAGAAAGAAAGAATATCCCAGGCAGTTGCCGGGTCCGTTTTTGAAATTCCCGTTGAAAAAATCAAGGTAAATCCCTTCCAGCCCAGGAAGAACTTCAACGAAGAAACGCTGGAAGAGCTGGCGGAATCAATACGCGTACAGGGAATCATACAACCGATTACCATCCGGAAAGTAGATACAGACGAATTCCAGTTGATT
>CAYNCU010000289.1:1295-4313 GCA_964395765.1 uncultured Roseivirgaceae bacterium
TCCCGCATTCATCCGGAAAGCCAATGACCAGCAAATGCTGGAACTTGCGCTGATTGAAAATATCCAGCGGGATAACCTGAATTCGATTGAGATAGCCATCAGTTACCAGCGCCTGATCAGTGAATGTAACCTGAAACAGGAAGAACTGGGCGACCGGGTCGGGAAAAAACGAACTACGGTGACTAACTACCTGAGGCTATTGAAACTCCCGCCGGAAATCCAAGCCGCCATCCGGGATGAAAAATTATCCATGGGTCATGCCCGCGCTATAATCAACATTGATAATATTGAAACTCAGCTAGCCCTTTTCAGGAAAATCCTAAAAGAAGATCTTTCTGTCAGGAAAGTAGAAGCACTCGTTAGGCTGATGACGGAAAAACAGCACCCAAAAGTATCAGGAAAGGCGGGCAAAGATCTGCCCTTCGACCTGAAACATATCCAGACAAAATTGTCGTCTCAATTTGGCACTAAAATTGAACTGTTGAATAAAAAAGGTTATAAAGGAGAGATCCGGATACCCTACTATTCCCTTGATGACCTGAACAGAATTCTTGATATGCTCGATAAATAATGAAATCGGCAACCTTTTCCGTTTTCTTATTCCTGATTATTCTTTTTATGACGGGCCCTCTGCATGATGCCTATGCCCAGGATAATAAAAAAATAAGTAAGAACGATTCTTCCATTTTCATACGCCCGGGAATGGATACTTCTGCGCTGGTCAATAATGCTAAGAATATTAAAGTGGATTCGTCATCAGTCAACCGTCCTAAAATAGCCACTTACCTGTCAGCCGCCTTACCCGGCCTGGGCCAGATCTATAATAAAAACTACTGGAAGCTGCCAATCCTTTATGGGGGAGCGGCTGTATTGGGTTATTATATATCATGGAATAACCACAAATACCATCAATACCTCAACGCCTTATTCGATAAACAAAACAATTTGCCCAATGACCTGGCCACCCACGCCGCGGTTGACCGGTTGAAACAAGGAGTTGATTATTACAGGAGAAACCGTGATTACGACATGATTATCATGGCCGGCCTTTACTTTATGCAAATTGTCGATGCACAGGTACAGGCGCAGCTTATGGATTTCAATATATCCAATAACCTTTCCATGCGGTTTACTCCTGTCATTAACGAATCCCCGCTGATGGCCCGGAATATAGGATTTGGAATAGTTTTCACCTTAAATTAAATAGCATGAACATTGCATTGATCGGGTATGGGAAAATGGGGAAAATCATTGAAAAGATTGCCCTTGCCAGGAATCATAACATTACTTTTCGTATTGATATTGATAATGTCGATGACCTCAGAAAGGTGAATCCCTCCAATACCGATGTAGCCATAGAATTCAGCCATCCGAAAGCGGCCTATGAAAATATTAAAAACTGTATCCTGCAAAAGGTAGTCGTCATATCGGGAACCACGGGGTGGCTGGACAAAAAAAATGAGATCGATTTATTATGTAAAGAAATGGGAGGAACCTTTTTTCATGCATCGAATTTCTCGATCGGAGTAAATATTTTTTTCCGGGTGAATGAAATGGTAGCAGGCATCATGAATAATTACCCCGATTACGGTATAAGCATCCTCGAAATTCATCATAACGAAAAAAAGGATGCCCCCTCAGGTACAGCGATTACATTAGCTGATAAAATAATCCCCCACCTGGATACCAAAAAAAACTGGGTAGCGGGCCCAACGGAAAAAGTGGAAAGTATTCCGGTTGAATCGATCCGCGAAGGGAAAGTACCCGGCACCCATATTATCCGGTACGGCTCGACCACGGATCAGATCGAGTTAAAACATGAAGCCTTCAGCCGGGAAGGATTTGCGACCGGTGCCGTAGCTGTGGCTGAATGGATCAAAGGAAGGCATGGCGTACTGGGTATGAATGATTTTTTGGCGATATAAGGCAAGATACCGGTCAAATCGGTTAATTTAGGGGCCCTGTAACAAAACCGAAAATTGGATTGAAAAATATATTCAGTAGAAAGAAGAAAGAAGCCGGCGAAGAGAAAAAGAAAAAATCTCCCTTACGGGAATGGATCGATGCGATCGTTTTTGCGGTCATTGCCGCTACGATCATCCGGTGGTTGTTTTTCGAACCTTACGTAATCCCGACTCCCTCCATGGAAAAAACGTTGCTTGTCGGTGATTTTCTGTTTGCCAGCAGCCTGCAATACGGCGCCCGGACCCCGGAAACCCCCTTGCAGATCCCGCTTACCCACCAGGTGATCTGGGGCACTAAAATTCCCTCCTACCTCGACTGGATCAAGCTTCCGATGTTCAGGCTTCCGGGAATTTCACATGTGAAACGAAACGACGTGGTGATCTTCAATTACCCGGCAGAACTGAACCACCCGGTCGACCTTAAAACCAATTATGTAAAACGGTGCGTCGGCCTTCCCGGGGATACCCTGGAAGTACGGGATGCCCAGGTTTACATAGACGGCACTGCCTTAAATAATCCTCCTGATATGGAACACCGGTACTATTTAAAGACCAATGAAGTGATCAATGAACGGGTTTTCAGGGCCCACCATATCACAGGATTTTATAAAGTGGAAGGCGGCTATTTCGTCATGGCCGAAAAGAAGGTCGCGGAAGAAATGAAAAATTATTCCTTCATTACCGATGTTACGGAAATGAAACTGACGCGTGACCAGGTAAGGCAGGATATCTACCCCCAGTCGGCATTGTTTCCCTGGAATGAAGATTTCTTCGGCCCGATCGTCATTCCCGCCAAAGGCATGCAGATCGAACTCAATGATTCTACTGTTGCACTTTACGGCGACGTCATCAAAAATTATGAACACAATAAAGATGTAACCATCGATAGCGGCAAGGTATTCATCAAAGGAGCGCAGATAAAAAAATATACTTTTAAACAGAACTATTATTTTATGATGGGGGATAACCGCGATAATTCCGAAGATTCAAGGTTCTGGGGATTCGTACCTATGGACCATATCGTGGGTAAGGCAATATTCATTTGGTTTTCAGT
>CAYNCU010000290.1:0-4311 GCA_964395765.1 uncultured Roseivirgaceae bacterium
CGATACTATCTCATTTATTTTCCTTCGTCTGACGAATGCATTTTCCATCGATATCGGAACATACCTGGTAGCTGAAAGTGCCGCTGACCTTAAAATCCGTTGTCAATATTTTTACCTTCTGCCTGAATTCCCCCCTGCCGACGAAATAGGTATATTCTCCTCCCCACAGGGAATCATATTTTCTTTTCTCATGAACGGGAACGATCCCGCCGATCAGCCGGTAACTTGAATTCGGTACAAAATCGAATTCAGTCACCATCGGTCCGAGGTCTTTATCGAAATCGGAAGAATACAGGTACCACCGGTTGTCGATCAGAGCAGTGAATATAAGATCGATTTCATCACCGACTTTCGCCTGTTTCACGGAAGTAGTCATGGTCCACTTTACGGGTTTCAGGACCTGGCTATACCCGTTGAGTGAAATCACAATTCCTGTCAGCAGGATAATAACGCTTTTCATCAATCGCACTTTTGCCTCCAATCGGAGAATGATTTATTAACTAATAACGAAACAAATCGGGAACGGTTTAAAATCATTTTTTCTTAAACATTTCGGAAAAGTGTTTATAGAATAAAATAATGGTTTCGGTTCCCTTGAAAAAATTGAATAACCCATAGGATTCATTGGGGGAGTGGATGGCGTCCTCTGCCAGTCCGAATCCTATCAGTAAAGAATCGACGCCCAGCTCTTTTTTAAACAAGGATACTATGGGTATGCTTCCTCCTTCCATCAAGGGGACGGGGTATTTCCCCCAGGCTTCCCTGAAAGCTTCCGATGCCGCCTTGTAGGCAACAGAATCCGTTGGCGTCCGCGCGGGTTCGCCGCCGTGGAGACTGGTGACTTTTACCTTCACGGATTTTGGCGCCAGTTTCCTGAAATAGTTGGTAAATAACGCTTCTATTTCATGACTTTCCTGGTCGGGAACCAAACGCATGGATATTTTAGCATAGGCTTTCGAAGGAAGGACGGTTTTTGCTCCTTCAGCGGTATATCCTCCCCAGATCCCGTTCACATCAAGGCTGGGTCGGATGCCGGTCCTTTCGACAGTAGTATACCCGGCTTCGCCCTGTACTTCATCAAGCCCGAGATCCTTCTTATAACTGGCAAGATTTAACGGAGCCTTATTGATCTCCGCACGTTCCTTGTCATCATATTCCAAAACCTTGTCATAAAAACCAGGAATCGTGATCTTGTCATTTTCATCCTTCAGGGAGGCGATCATTTTACATAATAAATTGACCGGGTTTCCAACGGCTCCCCCGTAGGTTCCCGAATGCAGATCACGGTTGGGCCCGGTTACCTCCACTTCGAGATAAGTCAGGCCGCGTAAGCTGACGGTAATGGAAGGATCGTTATTGGAAAATATATCCGTATCGGAAATCATTACCAGGTCGGCCTCCAGTTTCTTTTTATTATTCATAACGAATAAGCCGAGATTTTCCGAGCCGATTTCTTCTTCTCCCTCGATCATGAACTTAACATTGCAGGGGAGGCTGTCATGGCTGACCAGGGCTTCAAAAGCGTTTACCTGCATCATCACCTGGCCCTTATCATCACAGGAACCGCGGGCATAGATCTTTTCATTTCTAATCTCCGGTTCAAAAGGCGGGGAGGACCATAATTCAAGCGGATCGGCAGGTTGTACGTCGTAATGGCCGTAGATCAGGATGGTAGGTAACCTGGGGTCAATTAATTTTTCGGCATAGACGATAGGGTGCCCGTGTGTAGGAACGATTTCGGCATGTTCCGCGCCGATGGAGAGTAATTTCTTTTTCAGGAACTCGGCAGCCTTGATAATGTCCTTATTATGGTTACTGTCGGTGCTGACGGAAGGAATCCGGATCAGTTCAAAAAGTTCATTCAATAGACGATCGCGGTTCTTATCGAGGTAGTCCTTTGGATTAAAATTCATGGTTCGGCTTTATATTTCGATACCTTGCAAATATCCACGATCAAAACCCCAAATACAACGGGATCGCCTTTGAAATCAGGGGTAATTATGCCCAATAAGGCAATTTAATAAAGAGGAACCCTGCCGGAAATTTTTAAAGTCTTTTATGGAAAATAGGATACTGATACCTAAATTTGCAATCCTTTCAGGCAGCTCCTGACAGGTATCGCGAAAGTAGCTCAGTTGGTAGAGCACGACCTTGCCAAGGTCGGGGTCGCGGGTTCGAATCCCGTCTTTCGCTCGAATTTATTTTTTGATTTAGTGATTTGGCGATTTAGTGATTTAGGGTTACGTTTATCAAATAAATTATTGTTCAACCGCTAAAGTTCTTTAAATTATGAATTCAGAAATTTTAAAAGCTAGATCCAAAAAGCTGGCAATTGATACAATTCTGTTTACCGGAAAATTGCCGAAATCTCCTGAAATAAAAATAATTGTTAATCAGATTAAACGGTCAGCTACATCCAGCGCTGCAAATTACCGCGCAGTTTTAAGGGCCGGATCAGACGCTGAATTTTATTCCAAATTAACAATTGTGGTCGAAGAGGCTGATGAGACTTTGTTTTGGTATGAAGTAATTGATGAAGCCGGCCTCTATTGTTCCGAAAAACTGAATGATTTAAAAAAAGAGGCAACAGAGCTTCTATATATTTTCTCGGCATCCCGTAAGAGTATTAAAAACAATATTGAAAATCAGAAATCTAAAAATCAATAAATCAATAAATCAGGAAATCAATAAATGTTTCGCCCGGGTGGTGGAACTGGTAGACACGCAGGACTTAAAATCCTGTGACCCTTATCGGTCGTGCGGGTTCAACTCCCGCCCCGGGTACTGAAAATCAGGCAGTTACGAAGCTCAAAGGCAACTTTGAGCTTCGCTGTTTTTAGGCGGGTACAACATAGGTACAACATTTTAGGGGTTTTACTGACATATGATTCAATATGGGAGGTAAGCATAATTTAATGATTGAATTAAATATCTCAATAAACCCGACCGGAAATGTACATGGTTATGGGAGGCCGTTTATCAATTTTCCACGTATCGAAGGATGATTCACGGGAGTATGTATGGCCCTGGTCATAATCATTGCCATGGGTAAAAAATAATTCGTTATCCCCTTTATTACTATACCAGATCCTAATCAGCTCAAAGGTCACAATTACATCATTGCTTATGACAAGATTCTGCGAAGTAAGGTCCGCGGTTATCCAATGCTGGCGCTTGTGACTGGTTACAAAAACTTCCTTCTTCAAGAGGGATTCACCAGGAAGACTGTCTTTGATATTATAGATATTGATCCGGAAAAGCACACTGTCCATGGTATTGAACCTTACATGAAAGCTTACCTTCTTTACTTGATATGTTTTGTTGTCATGGCAGATCTGTAATCCCCATTCACCGCCGAAACCATATTTGTCAGGTCCGCTTTGACCGGTTGTGAATTTAGTTGGCTCATATCTTCCGAATTTTTCAATATCAACAATTTCCGAGTTATTGATCACGATTTCGGGCAATACATAAACTTTCGGTTGAAGCTTGACCGTCATATTACTTTTATGGATGTTGTTGATGGGAATGGATTTGGTTTCGTAACCGATTATCGAAAAGCTGAGATTTTCGTTTTTCCCGGCTTTTGATAAATCAATCTGGAATTCTCCGTTTTCTCTGGATATAACCCCCATGTTCCTGTTGAATATTCCGATATGGACATAGGCGAGAGGATTGGAAGTTTCTGCATCGATAACCTTGCCGCTTAATTCCTGAGCATAGGAAGCACAAAATGGAATTAAAATTAAAAATACAATAACCGGTAAATCCTTGTGCATTGAAAATCGGCCATCGAATCAACTATTCATATCTCAGCACTTCCACCGGGTTTTTCAACGCCGCTTTTATTGTCTGGAAGCTGACTGTAAACAATGCAACCAGAAAGGCGGCACCCCCGGCGGCTGCAAAAACCCACCAGGTCAGCTTTGTTTGATAGGCAAAGTTTCTCAGCCATTGGTTCATCATATAAAAGGCAACTGGTGAGGCGATGATAAAAGCAATGGAAATCCAGATTGAAAATTGTTTCAGGATCATTATCGTGATATTCATGGCAGTTGCGCCGTTCACTTTCCTGATACCGATTTCCTTGGTCCGGCAGGCAATCATCATCAGTGTAAGTCCGAAAAGGCCCATGGAAGAAATTATAATTGCAAGCAGGGCGGAATACCCCACAATGCGGCTCCACCGTGCTTCGTCACTGTATCTCCTCGTAAGGTTCTGGTCAAGGAAAGAATAATCCAAAGGCCGGTCGGGGAAGACGGTTTTCCATGAATCCTTAACGGCAGCAATCGAAGCCTGAACATCTTTGGG
>CAYNCU010000291.1:0-4301 GCA_964395765.1 uncultured Roseivirgaceae bacterium
TGTATTAAAGACTTTTTAAAACCCAATAAAACTTAGAAATATGAAAAGATTTGACCAACTCAGGGATCATGTAATGTCTTTAGAGGCTGATTTTCAAAAATTTTATGAAAAGAACAATTCCGCAGCTGGAACGAGAGTCAGGAAAGGAATGCAGGAACTCAAGAATCTATGCCAGGAAATCCGGAATGAAGTTCAATCGTTAAAAAACAAACCGGAATAAGAAAAAATCAATCTCTAATATTGAAATGAAGGTGGTAATTATACCGCCTTTATTTTTGTACTTTTTTAAGATAATAAAGTTTACCTGTTCTTAATTTTATCAAACTCTTCTTTTATTTTTTTCTGCAGGTTTTCAGAAACAGGCGCCAGCGGAGGTCTGACATTTCTTTTACAAAGCCCCATTAATTCCATCAGGTATTTTACTCCGCAGGGATTCCCTTCCGAATACATATGAGGATTAATAGCCAGCATTTTAAAAAGCATTGTCGATGCATTTTTGAAATCTCCATTTAAGCCCGCATGGGTCATGTCCTTCATCATTTTTGTCAGTGCATTCGCGAGTACACTGATCACGCCGGAACCGCCAATGGCTAATAAGGGCAGGGTAAAAAGGTCATCCCCTGAAATCAGGTTAAAATCATGATCAGCGGACCTTACAATTTCAGCGCATTGAATAAAATTGCCAGAAGCTTCTTTTATCCCGATAATATTCGGATGTTTTGAAAGAATTACAGTTGAATCGGAAGAAAGATTTATCGAGGTCCTGCCCGGTACATTATAAAGGATTACAGGAAAAGGGGAATGGTCGGCAATCATGGTAAAATGATTAATGAGCCCTGCCTGGGAGGGTTTATTATAATAGGGACATACAGACAGAATAGCATCTATTTTTTCACCGGAATAATTATCAAGGGTATGCAGGACTTTTTTAGTGTCATTTCCTCCAATCCCCAAAACTATGGGTTTATGGGTTTTAAGCGATTGCACCAAATGCAGGACATCTTTTTTTTCGTCGTCAGCCAGGGTAGCCGATTCGCCTGTGGTTCCCTGAACCACCAGGTAATCAACACCATTTTCAACGGTATGCTTTACAATTTTTTCAAGGGCTTTAAAATCAATATTCAGGTTATCATCAAAAGGAGTTACTAAAGCAACGCCGGTTCCTGAGAATTTTGAATCATGCATAAGTAATAATTGATTTTGTATAATGGAGAACCTGTTCGCACAAATCCTTATAATTATTTTCGCCGGGCGAACCGATCATCAATTCATAATATTGTTGACAATCGATATTGGTTTTTCCAACCCTGCATCTGGCATGGGTCCTTGATAAAACATACTGCACCAAGGTATTCTGATATAAATCCAAGTGCCATAGGAAATCATAGGGCTTCATGATAAATGCATCCAGTGTACGGGATTTTACTTTTCCCCACATGGTTATATCCCTGTCAAAATACACCGGCAGTTCCGGTGTAAAATTTTCCTTACTATTTTTAACATAACATAAAAGCTCGACATTTTTATTATGAATTTCAAGAAATTTAATCACCCCGAGGAGTTGTGAATATTTTTCTTCTCCTTCCCAGGTAAACAAAAGTCCGAATTCTTTCGCTTCCCTGAAAGAAGTATTGATATGAGGGATTTTATTCTTTCTATTGACCCGGTTGTTCAGATGATCGATAATATAGCGTTTAATCGGATTCATTATTATTTAATCAAATCTTCAAATTCAGATTCAGAGATTATTTTAACACCTAATTCTTCGGCTTTTTGCTTTTTGGCCGGCCCCATATTTTCGCCCGCGACAAGGTAATCCAGCTTTGAAGATATCGATGTTAAAATTTTTCCCCCCAGGTTTTTAATCAGCTCCTTGAGTTCTTCTCGTTCATAATGCTGAAATACACCGGATATGACAAAGGTGAGATTCTTCAGCTTATTTTCAACAGCAGTTGGGTCTTTTGTTTCAATTTTCATTTTCAACCCGGAATCTTCCAGCTCCCGGATTAATTTAAGGTTATCTTTATCCCCGAAGTATTCAACTACGCTGGCGGCAATCCTTTCGCCGATCTCGGGAATAAGAATCAGTGCATCATAGGTGGCATTTTTCAGGTTATTGATGTTTTTAAAATGGGAGGCTAGTTTCTCGGCCACAGTTTGTCCGACATAGCGGATACCAAGGCCGAATAATAAACGGTTGAATGGCTGTTCTTTAGAAGCCTCTATGCCATGGATAAGATTTTGTGTTGACTGGTCTTTAAACCCTTCGATGGTTTTAATGTTTTCAGCCTTAAGCCGGTATAAATCAGCTACGGTTTGGACCAGCCCTGTTTCATAGAGCGTTTCTATTGTCTTTTCACCTAAGGTATTAATATCCATGGCATTTCTTTGAATGAAATGCTCGATACGACCTTTTATTTGAGGAGGGCAAGATTTTGAATTGGGACAGTACCAGGCTGCCTCACCTTCATTTCGTATCAGGGGCGTTCCGCATTCCGGACATTTTTCAATGAATTTGACCGGTTTTGCATGTTGTTCCCTTTTTGTGAAATCAACTCCCGTTATTTTAGGTATTATTTCCCCTCCTTTTTCAATGAAAACCATATCCCCGGCATGTATGTCCAGCCTTTTAATTTCATTGGCATTATGGAGGGAAGCCCGTTTAACAGTTGTTCCGGCCAGCAGGACAGGTTCAAGTTCGGCCACAGGAGTAACGGCTCCTGTCCGGCCAACCTGATAGGTAATTTTATTTAGCCGTGTCGAAATGCTCTTCGCTTTATATTTAAATGCAATGGCCCAGCGTGGAAATTTGGAAGTGAAGCCCAGTTTTCGCTGATGTTCAAACCCATTTACTTTAATAACAATTCCATCCGTTCCCAAGGGGAGGTCGAGCCGTTTCTCCTCCCATTCTTTTATATAATTAAATATTTCCTCTTTCGTTTTGCATTTCCGGTAAGTCTTTGAAACGTTAAATCCCCAATGTTCCAATTGCCGGATGGATTCGAGGTGACTGTTAAAAACAAGGTCATCGCCAAGCAAACTATATACATAGCAACTTAAGTTTCTTTTGGCAACGATTGAAGAATCCTGCATTTTAATAGTTCCTGAAGTAGCATTCCTTGGGTTTGCCAGCAAAGGCTCCTCATTTTTTTCCTTCTCCCTGTTGATTTTGTTGAATACTTCCCAGGGCATAAATACTTCGCCCCTTACTTCAAATTCAGCCGGTATATTATTCCCTTTGACGCGCAATGGAATACTTCGTATCGTTCTGGCATTCGCGGTAATATCATCGCCCCTGATGCCATCCCCACGGGTAGCGGCTCTTGCGAGGTGTCCGTCACGGTATAAAAGACTGATGGCCACACCGTCAAATTTCAGTTCACAGATATATTCGAAGGATTCTCCCAGTAAAAGTTTGCTAACGCGTTTATCAAATTCTATGATTTCCTCTTCCGAATAGGTATTGCTTAAGGAGAGCATTGGGTATCGGTGTTCCACGGTAGGAAATTCTTTGGAAATAGTACCGCCGACCCTTTGAGTAGGTGAATGAGGATATTTGAATTCCGGAAATTTTTCTTCCAGTCCGCCTAATTTTTTTAGAAGCTGATCGAATTCATAATCGGTAATTTCAGATTTATGTTTCTGATAATACTGGTCATTATAATATTCAATTTCAGAGATTAATTTTTCAATCTCCTTTTTTGTTTCCTCTTTTGTCATACAACGGATCTGTCAACTAAAGTTTAACTGAAACCTTTCCGAGAAGGTAGGTCATGTCTCCCTGTCAAAAACGAATTTAATAAAAACTCATAAAACTAATGCATACGCGGTAATTTGCAGAGCAAAAAGTATCATTTACCCAATAACCATTTATTATAAACCGTATCCTGTAAGGGAGTGGGGTTAGGCATCTTAAGCAAGGCGTATTGTTTCCGGTCGCCGCTGGTCAGTACCAGGCTGATATTCTGTATTAATTCTTGCCTGGCAATAACTAGTTTTACGGTATCGCCCAGTTGTTTATTTTTAAGATAATCGAGGAATTCATTGGTAAAGACCCTGAATCCGTCGATTCCTATTATTTCGTCTCCGGGGCTGATCCCTGCTCTTTCGGCGGAGCTTCCATGGTAAACGGTTTTTACAATCGTTTGGCCGTCTTCGTCCTGCAGGCCCAGGCCCAGGAAAGGTGAGGTGTCATCCTGGGCAAGGTCATAAACCTGAATCCCGGCATAGGCAAGAAATTTCTTATAATCGATGGGTGCTGTTCCATAAACATAGTGAGTGAAAAAATCATCCATATTTTC
>CAYNCU010000292.1:0-4268 GCA_964395765.1 uncultured Roseivirgaceae bacterium
CCCAGGATCAGGGATGCGGCGTATCTCCCGCCGCACAGGTAGTAGTCGCCGTGGATTCCTGTATTATCGATTGCAGCACTTATAAAGTAACCGTTGTCCCGCTCAATACTACCTGCACAACCAATAAAGACGGCGCGATCCTGATGATCGTTACCAATGGAGTGGGTGGAACAAACCAGTTCAGCCTGGATAACGGTGCAAATTATTTTGATTTTTCAAATTCGCTGTTAACCCAAACGCCGGATACGCTGGCAGCCGGCAAATACAAGGTGCTGGTGAAAGCAAATGGCACCTCCTGTGCCGCTGATACCTCCAATGTAATAATCAGCAGCCAGGTATTATTATTCGCTTCTGCTGCGGTAACCAATCCTACCTGCGGTGGAGACGATGGAGCCATAGAAATCAGCGCTTCAGGAGGGGCACAACCTTATAATATACAACTGGTCGATAATACCGGTGCCAGTGTTTCGCCGGCGGCAACCGGTGAATATACAGGCTTGTCCGTCGGTAAATATTTTTATAACGTTACCGAATCCGGAGGATGTACCTACCAGCCTGTTGATTCCGTTGCGCTGATCGGCAGTTCGATAAGCCAGTCGGTCGCTGGTTCCAATCAATCGGTCTGTGTAGACAGTACGGTTTTAAATGGGAATGCTCCCGGTGCTGGCGAAACAGGCAAATGGACAGTATTGAGTGGTAAAGGAACTTTTGCCAATGCATCCAATTCCGTAACTAAAGTCAGTTCACTTGGATCGGGAGATAATGTTTTTGCCTGGACGCTGACCGACAGCACAGGATTATGTAATTCGCAATCGGCAGTGACTGTGAATTACGGAAATCTTACCTCTACGGTTACCAAGACCGATCCTGACTGTAACGCGAATAACGGTTCCATTTTTCTTCAAACCAATACCGGAGCCGGACCGTATTCCTATACTTTAACATTTCCCGATTCATCCTTCGTAGTTCAGGATTCCGGAAAATTTGAAAACCTGGCGGCCGGAGAATATTCCTATATTATTAAGAATGATTCCGCCGGATGTGTTTCAACCCCTAATTCAGTTAAATTGAACAATGGTTCTATTATTGCCGCCACGGCCGATACAGCATCTTTTGTAAATTCAGTTTGTTACGGGGAGCCTTTGGGAATGGCTAAAATAAATGTTACCGGTGGTTCGGGAAGTTATGAATATTCCATTGACGGATCTACCTGGGTGCCCTTCGTTTCGGGAAATTATATTGACAGTCTCCCTCCCGACGGGACCTATATTGTACTGATTAGAGAATCAGCATCCGATATATGTTATCAGTCGGTAAAAATCACGATCAATAATGAAAATTCACCTTTGGCTTTCGACTATACTTCTACTGACGCCACTTGTAATAATAATGACGGAAGTCTTACCGTAAGTGAAATAAGCGGAGGCGCTACGCCCTATAAAATTTCTTATGAAGGCGGGACATTTTCGGATGTCGATTTAAATAACCTGCCCGTGTATAATAATATTACCGGTGGTAACAAGAGTATTCAAATCAAGGATTCCAATGGCTGTATATTTGATGAACAGGCCAAAGTAAATTTTCCCGGATATGTGAATGCCGATATTGCCATCAACCCTGCAACCTGCAGCGGAAAAGGTCTGAATGGCTCTGTGGTGATCAATATTGATCCGTCGAAAAATACCAATCAGCCCCCTTACCAATATGGATTTGCTCCCGATTCTATATCTCCGGCAGAGGTATCAATGACCGATATTTTTCCCAATACCCCGGTAACTATTGACAGCGTGACCAATGGCAATTTTTATGCTTTGTTTACTTCCGGTAACGGCTGTGCATCAAATGTTCCTATCACTGTTTCTGGTGGACCAACGCCTGTTGACTTTTCGGTAGAAGAGATCCACCCGGTTGCATGTAAAGGAAGTTCGGGTTCAATCTATATCAATCAGATCACCGGGGACCCTGACAGCCCTATGAATATTGAAATTCTTGCGGTACCTTCCTTTAATTCCCTTTATAACCAGGATTTCGATCTTGGCAATATCCGGAACGGCCTGAGCATTGATTCCTCCCTGACTGATGTGTTAACAGCCGGGGCATTCCAGTTGCAGTTGTCGCAGAATCAGAATGGATGCCTGCTTAAGAAAACATCCCAAAATATAAATATTACACAACCTGACGGTCTGTTGGATTTCCAGGTCACCGATTCGAAAGTTTCGTTTCCTGATTTTCCAAGCGGCTCAATCACCATCAGCATATCTCCCAGTGGAGGCAGCCCCTACCAGGCGAGTATTGTAACGGTGGCTCCTTTATTCCCGGGTGAAGAAATTTCACGGGATTACCAGGATATAAATGAAGAGAACGGCCCTCTCAAAATCACTTATACCTATGAAGATATTTACAGCGGTGAATACAAACTATCCGTGAAAGATGATTATGGATGTGAAGTCAGCAAAGATTTCACTCTGAATTATGATTCAGCCATATTTATTCCGAATGTATTTACGCCGAATAATGACTTGCATAATGATAAGTTCTATATCCGGAATTTGCCACCGAAAGGTTCGGGAACGGAATTGGTGGTGACCAACCGATGGGGTAAAACCGTTTTCAGGTCAAAAGATTATAATGAAAATGATCTTTGGGACGGGGGCCAGGAACCTGATGGTACCTATTATTACGTATTGAAAGTCCCGGGTAAAGGTACCTACAACGGATGGGTCGAAATCTGGCGCGGATTTTCAAGATAGCGTTACAGGTCTTCAATAAATTTTAATGTATCAACCTGATCGGCATAATCCCACGGCATGGGGAATTGAGCCCGGCCAAAATAAACTGAATTATCGATAATATTTTTTCCGGAAACCATACATTGGAGCTTATCCTGGTGATTTTCAATGAGCCCCGTAATTTCTTCAATATTATTATAATAATCGAAATAAATTACTCCAATCGGGGAGAACAATTGTTTGCTTCTTTGAAAAAGAAAGAAACCAGTGTCCATGAAATTATTTTTGGTTAATTGATTAAGGCTTCTCTGATACGTATAATTATGGTTATAGTTTTCATGTTTTATGATCCATTCATATTGGGCAAAATATTCTTTTAAATTCCGGACAGGATAATTTTCGGGAACAAAGATTTTAGAAACATTTCTGCAGCCTAAGCCGAAATATAAAAATATATCATCAGCCAGGGATTCCAGGTCCGATGGCGTTTCATTTCCAGAAAGGAAACAACAAGCAGTTCGGTTCTTCCGTATTATATGGGGAATATTGCGGAAATAATAAGAAAAATAACGGGAAGTATTATCCGACCCCGTGGCTATGATGCCATCTGCAGAAGATAGGTTATCTTCAAGACGGATACGTGCCTGGTAGTCCCTGTCGATAACAGCCAGTTTTTCAATTATAAAATTTATCATTACAGAATCGGAATGGCTGGGATGGATAATTACCTGGTTTCCGCTGATCAGGGCACATAACAGATCATGGAATCCTGCCAGGGGTATATTGCCCGGCATTACAATTCCTATTGTTTTACTTCGGTTACCCTGAAGCTTATATTTATCAAGCCATTGAGTGAGGTTCTCCCGTGATAATAATATTAAAATTCCTTTTAAGGCGGTTAATAGGTAGTCCCTCATAAACCACGAGTTCGCCTCCCCGGCATCCTGAAGGAGTTTTTCATCCGGTTTTCTTAGGAATTCGGACAAAAGTTCACCCAACATAACCAAAGAATCAATCGGGCGAATTTTATCCATTATTAAAATATTTTTTTGAACTCAAAGATATCGAATATAGTTTTGCGGTTAAAGTTCAAAATAAGGAGATTTTTTATGGCCATAATGATAACGGATGAGTGCATTAATTGCGGGGCTTGTGAGCCTGAATGCCCGAATACTGCGATATATGAAGGTGGAGCGGAATGGACATGGGCTGGAGGGACCAAATTGACGGAAGTAGAACTTGAAGATGGCTCTTCAGTTGATGCCAATGTACCTCAGGCACCTGTATCCAATGATTTTTATTATATAGTTCCGATGAAATGTACCGAATGCACCGGTTTCCATGAAGAACCTCAATGTGCGGCGGTATGCCCGGTAGACTGCTGTATTCCTGACCCGGATAATGTTGAGACCAAAGAAGAATTAAGTGCAAAGAAACTTTGGATGCATGGGGAATAAAATCTATGGGTTTATTGAACTAATATTCAGATTCCCCTATTCCCCGATTTTACAAACAAGCCCTATTAAATTAACAGCGGTT
>CAYNCU010000293.1:0-4256 GCA_964395765.1 uncultured Roseivirgaceae bacterium
GTAACTTTTATATTTTCAAGCATTCGTTTCAAATCTCAATGATTATTATGGCCGTTCCGTGACACCATTTTTAAAATGATAAAGCTTAATATTAGTTCCCTGTATTTATTATTATTTATTATCAATACCTGCAGCACGGCAAACGGCCAGCCGATAATAAACCATCGTGTTTATGATTGCGGCTGGTATATAAAAAATTTTGAACACCTTAGCGACGATTATTATCATTCAGAAGTTTTTGCCGGCTGTAAAAATCAAGAAACCATCGCCAGCATAGGAGCGGGGAACGGTCAGCGGGAGGTTACCATTTCTGCCTTTGTCGACAGCATCAACTGGTACCTGCAGGATATTGATACCACCTGTTTGAACCGGAACAATTTCAATAAAGTAATCGCGTATTTTGAAAAACTAAAAAAGGCGCCGATCACCGGGAGTTTCAGGCTGGTGGCCGGAGGCGAGAAAAAAACAAACCTGCCATCCCATACATTCGACCGTGTGATTTTAATGAATGTATATCACGAGCTACTCTATCCGGATTCCATCATGCAAGATATCCGGTGGATTCTGAAACCGGGAGGAGCGGTGGTCATCCAGGGATTCGTGGCCAGGGTTAAAGGGCAGCTGCATCCGCAATGCGGGAGGCCGCTGATCTGGGAGCCGGAGTTTCTTGCGACGATGCGTCGGGATGGATATATTTTAATCAATAAATCACTGGTCAACGCGAAGTTTCTGAATACCTGTTATACTTTCCGGCTTGAACAATGATGATTTATTATTCTCGTTAAAATTATATTTCTAACTTGCGGACACTTAAACTTCTTTCGTGCAAAATGAAAACCTTAAAAAAGAATAAACATTTCCTCCTGATTCCGGCAATATTTTTATGCCTGTATTCATCCGGCTTGGCCCAGAACAATCCCAGGCAGGAAAACTGGATACAATTATTCAACGGCAAAAACCTGGATGGCTGGATTCCGAAGATCAAGGGTTTCCAGGCCGGCGACAATTATAAAAATACGTTCCGGGTAGAAGACGGCCTCCTGAAGGCCGACCCGGGAGCCTACGGCGACTTCGACAATCATTTCGGGCATTTATTTTATGTCCGGCCTTTTTCCTATTACCGCATCCGCGTGGAATACCGCTTCATGGAGCCGCAGGCCAAGAACGCTCCCGACTGGGCCAAGGAGAACAGCGGTATCATGATCCACTGCCAGCCGCCGGAAACCATGGGTATCAACCAGGACTTCCCGATCTCCATAGAAGTGCAACTGCTGGCTGACGATGGCTCCGGCCACCGGCCCGATGCCAATGTCTGCACACCGGGAACGGAGATCGTGCTGGACGATACACTGGTCACCCAGCATTGCGTGAATAGTTCGGCTCCCACTCACAGACCGGATGAGTGGACGACGGTGGAAGCGGTGGTGCTGGGCGGGTCGCTCATCGAGCATTACGTGAACGGCGAAAAAGTATTGTCCTACACCATGCCCCAGGTGGGCGGCGGCGTGGTGAACGATTACTACGACTGGGCTAAGCCCGACGGCAAGCTATTGACGGGAGGGTACATCTCCCTGCAAAGCGAAAGCCAGCCGGTGGAGTTCCGGAAAGTGGAACTGTTGAACCTCGAAGGATGCATGGACCCGAAGGCGAAAAATTATAAGTCGTATTATGTGAAGAGCGATCCTTCATCATGTAAGTACTGAGTTTTATATAAATTCCTAAAATAGGAATGGAGAAGTCTGTTTTAGTGGAAGGCCTGATGGAGATTTTGGATTTAACAATTTGAAATAATCCGGTAATTATATTTATTGAATATCCACGCCGAGCCTCACCTGCCAGGGCCTGGAATAAGGCCCGTTTCTTTTATGCAGGGTATCATATAACAGCAGACAGGTCCCGTTAATCCCTTTTGTGATCCTGTATTCTTTTCCGATCCCGATCAGCAGGCCGTTGGAGCGGCGGGTCTGGATTTTATTATCGGCAAGATTGAATCGGGAAACCTGCCTGTTGAATTCGAGGTGAGCGAAAATTCCCTTGCCGATCAGGTATTCTCCAAATACGCCAAAGCTGTAGAGTTTAGAAGGAATATTCCTGTTTACCAAAGCTGGATCCGGGCCATTTAATCTGTATTGGCCGGTCAGCCCGGCCCGTATATTCCGTTTGATTTTATATGTGAGGGAAGGAGAGAGGTCAAGTGAGAATGGCTTGAGGGTACTCATGCTAAGGCTGCCGCCTAGGATGAATCGTTGTCGAAAAGGAGTGCCTTTCAATGAATTCCGTTTTGTACCCCGGGAGGGATCCAGGGAGGAGGGGAGACAGGAATATTTCTTTTTTAATTTTTCCATCCGGTTCCGGGCGGATTGAAATTTTTCTTTCATATTAGTGGAGGCTGACGGGTTGTTAAGAATAGATTCATGGATCGCCTTTTTCATGATCCTTCCATTTTTGGCAGATTCTTTTATTTCCCTTATGTTGATTTTATCGATTTCCGATTCCGCGGTTTTTACCTGCCCGGTTGTGGTGGCCATTTTTTGCAACTCATTGCCTTGCCGGGTTTGAATGAACTGCCGATCGGCCGCCTCGTCGATGGCGTGAGTGTTCTGATATTTCCCGAGTTGCTTTTTGAGGCTTATGGAGTCAATGGGAACAGAGGGCCCGGGGAGTGGCATTGAGTTTTTTACAGCAGCTACCTTTTTCCGTACCGATCCGATATTGCCGGCCGGCAACGATATTTTTTTATCGGGAATGAATTTGTTGAGGGAAGGATTATTTATTTCGATATTCATTGAACCTGCTTTAAATGACCGGTGATCAAGTGAATGGAATGTAGAAAGAGTGTCGGTGACCTGGTGAGTATGAAAAGAGAGGGAGTCGTTTTCAAGCCTGGAATTCTTGTTTAGGATTGTATTTACTCCGGAAGAAATTGATTTTTTAACTTTCCCTGTCATTTTAAATAAAAAATCTTCCTCGAATTGCCCCGGAGGAAAAGAGGGCGAAAGGTTGTTTAATTCAGTATCCCAGATAGAATGTAAAAGGGGTGTATTTATTAATGAGTCTTGGGACAAGCTTTCAGGCTGTGCAAAGACGTTTTCAATAACGATAAGATTATAAATAAATATTGAAATAATCCGTAGCCGGCGAGCCATAACACAATTCGGTTTTATATTATATTTCTCAGAGTCCTCCGTGAGTCCTTTGTGTTCTTTGTGGTTGCATTTAAATTCTCCCATTTATTACTCTTCTTATACCTTGCTTTAACAGAGCCATATTGAAATTAATCAGGAGCCCAAGCTTGTAGTCTCCCAATTTCATATAAGTGAGGGTCTGTGCAAGGTGAACATCATTCAGGGCTTCCACGCTTTTTACCTCAACGACCACCTTGTTTTCTACCAGGATATCGATACGGTAACCGCATTCGAGCTTCACTTCTTCGAAAACGAGGGGCATGGGCTTTTCTTTTTCGACATGGAACCCGAATTGTTTAAGTTTAAAGGCGAGGCATTCCTTATAAGCGTTTTCCAATAAACCTGGTCCTAATGCGTTATGGACCTCGAAAGAACAACTCAGGATATTGTAGGCAATATCGTTTTCATTCATGGATGAGCTGGTTTTATTTATGAACAAATTCAATTAACCACAATGTTCACAATGTCCCGATAATTATCGGGATTACACAATGTTCACAATGTTTTAGAGCATGGTGTCCATTGTGCAATCATTGTGGGCATTGTGGTTAAAATATTTTTTATATAATATTATAATCTTCATATCTATAGAAAGTTGACCTTTTATAAATCATAAACAAGTTCAATTAAATTCAAGGGAAACAAAACCATAACACAAGGGGTTTGTGGATTTGATTTGCTGATTCTATAATTTTTTTGAAGACTTCGTTTAAGTTCACGAGCAAGCTAGTTTTTAATGAATGATATTTTAACCACAAGTCAAAAAGGTTTTCACTGAGGTCACAGAGGTCGAAATCATTAATTTAATATAAATAATCATTTTAACATATTAGGATAATTATTCATTATTAATTATTTTATTCTTTTCTATTACTTTATAAAGTCTGAGGGAATTAGAATATAAAACTTCTTATATGACCTCGATTTATTTATTGGAAATTATAAACTAAATAATTCATTGATCTTTTCCCAGCAAAATTAAAACCAATTAAAATTCTACTTTATAAAAATTTCTTTCATCCAAAGCCGATGATGATGACGTACAGCACGAACAACAGTGCGGTGAAGTAG
>CAYNCU010000294.1:0-4237 GCA_964395765.1 uncultured Roseivirgaceae bacterium
TTTTAATAACAACTGGATTTTTTTGGCAGATTCCCTGCATAAAGGGTTGAAAGATAACTGGCCGGTATCGGGAATTCCCGGCGGGGAAATGGTCAATATTCCCCATACCTGGAATGTTATCCCTGGTCTTGAAGATTATTATGGATGGGGATGGTACCAGAAGTTATTTGAATTGCCTTCGTCGTGGCGCCATAAGCTCATCAAACTTAAGTTTAATGCTGTTAACCACGATGCCAGGATCTGGCTTAACGGTCATGAAATTCTAAACCGGGTCGGAAGAGGCTATACTCCATTTGAAGTGAATATCAGCCGGATTGCAAAACTCGATTCAACAAATATCCTTACTGTCCTTGTCAATAACAGTTACAGTAATAAAGCTATTCCAATGGGAAAACGCTTTGACTGGCCTAACGACGGCGGGATTATAAGGGATGTAAACCTGGTAAAGACCGAATCCCCTTCTATTAACAGCATATTAATTACGCCTGAAATAAACGGAAACGGTAAGGCTAAAGTGTTTATTAAAATTATCCTTGATTCATCCAATTTGAATTCGCTAAAAAGACTTGATGTCTGGTACCGGATAGAAAAAAATGAAAAGATTATACAGGAAGGAAACAAAATGACCGGCATTATCGATCATTCGGCAGATATTTCATTGTCGTTGGAGGATGTGTTGTTGTGGCGATTTGATGATCCGCAATTATATGTTTTAAAACTGGCGGTTGGTAAAGATATGGAATTGACGGATCATTATATCGGCAATTTCGGATTCCGGGAATTAAAAACCGAAGGATTTCACCTGGTATTGAATGGCGAAAATGTCCGGCTTCCGGGCCTGGAGTGGATGCCGGGCTCAGACACGGTTAAAGGAATGGCAGAGGATACTGCTTCCTTTTATAAAATGCTCACCCTGTTAAAAAATACCGGGGCAGTGCTGACAAGGTTTCACTGGCCACAGGATGATAAGGTGCTTGATTGGTGCGACCATAACGGACTGCTGGTGCAGGAAGAATTACCTCTCTGGTCACGACCTTATCCCTTGGACCTGAATGATACAATAAAAAATATTGTTTTCCGGCAAGCTAAGGAAATGATTGTAAGTCATTATAACCATCCTTCCATTATTGCCTGGGGAATTGGCAATGAATTGCAATCGGGTAATGACACTATTATTAATTTCCTTGCTGAATTAAGAAAAAAAGTTCTTTCGCTGGATTCAACCCGCCTTGTAAATTATGTAAGTAACAGACTCCATGTTTCCCCTGAGCATGATGCTACAATATTGGGGGATCTAATGATGTGGAACGATTATACAGGATTATGGTATGCCCTGGGTAAAAATCCATATGGAGATAAAGACCTGGGAGAAATTCTTTCCCGTATTCATAAGGTAAACCCCGATCGATGTCTTGTCATATCCGAATATGGATTATGTGAACCTTATTTTTCGGGAGGAGATCCGCGGAGGATCACGCATATGAAGTACCACACCATGATTTATGATACTACCCGATACATCGGCGGCGTGATCTACTTCTGTCTCAATGACTACAGAACCCATATGGGTGAAGAAGGTTCGGGGAAACTACAGCGAAGGGTCCATGGAATCACAGATATTAACGGAACGAGAAAACCATCTTATGATTCACTGGTTAAATGGTTTGAGCCTGTAAGAAATATTGAAACGCACCTGAAGAACAATAAAATAATAATAACCGGAAACGATCATGACGGCCTTCCATCCTATACTTTGGCAGGCTATAATGCAAAACTGATCTATCATTCTTCAATTGAAAACATTCAGAATGTTGAATTACCGGAAGTGGAGCCGGGAAATAAATTTAATATAGCTTTTGATTATAAGGGAAAGGGTAGTTATACCGTTGTGTTTATTACACCCGGCAACCTTTCCATAATGAAATACGACTTCAACCTGTAAAAAAATCTGGTATGTGTTATAATATTGCCTATCTGACAAAAAAGAAACTGGATTATGCGCGACGGTTCAGGGAAACGGGTGATATGACTGATCTGGAGAAAGTATTAAATGAACTTTACGGAAAAGCCGGTCCGACCTATTATGCTTCCGGATTCGATCACCCTGATGTCCCGGTAATTACCAATACAGATCCTGGCAAGATTCAGCTTTTTGGCTGGGGTTTGATACCTTACTGGGTTAAAGATCCCATGCAGGCAGTTGAAATTTCAAAAAGAACCATCAATGCCAGGGGGGAGAACATTTTTGAGAAACCGTCTTTCCGTGTCCCCGCGAAAAAGCAAAGATGCCTGGTACTGGTAGATGGATTTTTCGAATTTCACTGGAAGAATGATAAAGCCTATCCTTTTTATATCAGCCTGAAAAGCAATGAACCGATGGCCTTGGCAGGTTTATGGGATACCTGGCATAATTCATCAGAAAATATAACCCGGAATACCTTTACGATAGTCACCACCCGGGCAAATTCTATAATGACCTTTATCCACAATAAACCAAAGGCTTCTGAAGGATCAAGAATGCCGGTAATCATTCCTCGCGAATCGGAGAAAGTCTGGTTGAATGGCGGGGCTGTAACGGATAAGGATATAAATATTATTAGAAGATTGCTGGTTTCATATGATTCGGATGCGCTTGAGACCTATACGGTGGGTAAGTTAAAAGGTAAAAATGCCGCAGGAAATACACCCAGGGCCCTTGAAAAATTTGATTATCCTGAAATGACATAAAAAAGAAGCGGGAAATAATTCAAATAAATTGAATATTTCCCGCCCCGTTGCCGTTTGCCGTAGCGTGCGGTCAACACCATGTTGTCATTTGCGCAGGTAGAGTTTCCGTTGCTGCACCGAAGCACAACCCCTTCCGCCCCGGACTCTGAGGGGAGATCCGAAGATTTCCTGTCAGTACCAACCCGTTTCTTCAGGTTCTTTGTTGCCCGCATCCGTAGACCCGGGTCTTTGTTTGCCTAAAGAACTAAGTCAAATGTTCAAAGATCAACTTGGTGAAGTAAAGATAGGTGGTCACTCTGCCCGGGGCAAGTAATTATATGCAAAGTATTCAACAATTTATGAACCTATTTGTCAACGAGTTATACACATTTTATTTTTCACCAATGTCTGATTATAACGCCAGGAATCATTGAAATACTTTAAGCATAAAATAAGGTGTTTATGGATAAGTCTTTATAATTCAATGAATAGTAAGAACAGACAAATTATAAGGCTTAATGATAAATATTTTGAAAATTCAATCATAGTTTCTTAACTTTTCAGGTGGATATTCGATTGTAATAAGGTGAAATTTAATTTTTAAACCCTGAAAGTATGAAAAAGATTTTAGTGCCAACTGATTTTTCGGACATAGCCGGTTATGCATTTGACTTTGCTTACCAGATTGCTTCTAAAATATCAGCTGAAATTGAATTGTTTCATGTAATGGATATTCCTGAATCTATGGGGTATAATGACCTTAATGTTACAGGATCAAACATAAGTCAACATGATATTGATGATGTCTATGTTATTAAATTACTTCAAGTGACAAAGAAGAAGATGGCTAAAATGGCTACCAATCCGAAGTATAAAGATGTCAAGATTAAACAAAAGATTAAAGCCGGAAGTGCCTATAAAAAAATATATGATGAAATTATCAATGAAAAAATTGATTTGATTGTGATGGGGACATCGGGAGTAGACAGCTGGGAGCAGTCTTTAATAGGAACCACCGCAGAGCGGGTTGTGCGTTATGCCAATTGTCCGGTTATTACCATGCGACAGCCGACGAAACTTTCAAAAATCAAAAACATTGCATACGCCTCCGATTTTGTAAAATTTCATCCCAATGTGATTGAGCTGATCAAGACTTTTGCGGATCTTTTGAATTCAAATATATACCTCGTTAAAATCAATACCCCTTCCCATTTCCAGAATGACGAAGAGAATTATGCCAAGCTGAAATCCTTTGCCGAGGAGCAAAAATTAAAGAATTATAAAATGCAGGTGCACAACCATGAAAATGAAGAAGATGGTATTGTGCAATTTACGGAAATGTATAAGATTGATATGGTAGTGATGACCACACGCGGCAGGGGAGGTTTTTCAAGGATACTGGAAGGCAGCATCGCCGAAGGTGTAGTTAACTATTCGAAAATACCTGTATTAAGTTGCAGGGTCCCAGGTAAGTAATTCTGGCAGCGCTAAAATTTAAAAATAGGATAATTCCTGGTTGGCTTCCTCTCCC
>CAYNCU010000295.1:0-268 GCA_964395765.1 uncultured Roseivirgaceae bacterium
GTCTGTGGCCGTCCTCTTCTCTGCGCATTTTATTGAATTCCTTGGATTGTTCAGGATAATTCATCCTTAATCCTTCCGAAATATCATCGTAGATCCGGGCATCTTCTTCTTCAAGCGAAATGGCAAGGGCAAGGATTTCCTGTTCCGTTAGCGTTTGAAATTTTCTCATAAAAATTATTTTTTACCTATAGCCAGAAAATGGGCGCTTAGGCTTAACAGATCTTTATTGTCTTCCACCCGGCGTATCATTTCAAGAAGGAGAGGTCGG
>CAYNCU010000295.1:278-4220 GCA_964395765.1 uncultured Roseivirgaceae bacterium
AACCGAAACTTTCAATGGCAAGCAATTGATCACATTTAAATCCTGATTCTGAAAGTTCCGCTACCAGTTCCTCCGGTTGATGAAAGTAAGCGGTAGTAAAATAGGCCAGTTTCTGGGTAAAATTACGATGCTGGCCGGTAGTCATATCCTGCTCCACGATCTGGAAAAAATCCGGGTCCTTGATCAGGTTCCGGAAAAACCCGTCAAAGAGTGACGCATACCGGGAAATTCCCGCGGCGAAAATAAGACCGCCATTTTTAAGTACCCTGTAACTCTCTTTAAGTGCATCGATCCGTTGTTCCTTTTTCCCAAGGTGATAAAGTGGGCCCATGAAAAGCACCATATCGAACTTATTATCTTCCCAGGGCAGGTGGCGGGCTTCACCCACCTGAATCGAGGTTAAAAGTATATTGGAATCGCTCGCTTTTTTTTTGGCTGCTTCAATATTGATACTTACCGGATCCAGAAGGTGGACTTCATTTCCCAGTTTTGTTAACCAAAAGGAATAATGCCCGGCGCCTCCGCCGACATCCAGGATAATTTTTGGTTTTTCATCGAGATACCTTGTGATAATTTCCTGTGTCCTTTCTTTTTCCAGTTGAAAAACATCCGTTTCGAGACGGTCCGATTCAATTCCCGTGTTGTAATAAGCAATAATTTCCTTATCGATTTCCATAATTAATAAGAGTATCGTACAAATGCTTCAATCGCTTCATATTCCGCCATTCCTAATAAATTATATAATTTGGCAGTAGCCCGGTTACGATCCTGCGCTCTTTCCCAGAATTCTCTTTCATCGGTACCCGGGAATAATGCCCTGTCCTTTTGTGACTGATGTTTAAAGATAGCCCTTGTTTTTTTAGTAAGTTCATCGGGACTCAAAGGTACGGCCATTTCAACATTTTCAATTTCCCATTCCTGCCAGGCTCCGCGGTAAAGCCATAACCAGCAGTCCTTCATCCATTTTTCTGATTTTAATTCTTTGACAGCCTTCATCACTGCTTCCAGGCAAACCCTATGCGTGCCGTGCGGGTCGGACAGATCGCCGGCGGCATATATCTGATGCGGTTTTATTTCTCTAATCAGCGCTTTGGTAATTTCAATGTCCGGCTTTCCAACCGGATTTTTCTTAACCGTTCCGGTTTCATAAAACGGAAGATTCAGGAAATGAATATTTTCATCCGGGATTCCGACAAAGCGGCAGCCTGCCCGGGCCTCTGTTTTCCTGATAAGTCCTTTAATTTGTTTTACTTCTTCCGAGTCCACCTGGCCGGGATGCTTTGAGGATAGGAATTTTCTTACATCCCTGAAACTTTCAGCATAGGGACTGTTTTTTCCGGAGAAAAGATTATCGAATTCGACAACAAAATCAGTGTATCTTATTACGTCATCATCAAAAACGGCAATATTACCGGAAGTCTGATAAGCGACATGAACTTCATGTCCCTGCTCTACCAAACGAAGAAAAGTGCCCCCCATGGATATTACATCGTCATCCGGGTGGGGGCTGAATATTATTACCTTTTTGGGAAATGGTTTACTTCTTTCCGGTCTGTTGCTATCGTCAGCATTGGGTTTCCCTCCCGGCCATCCGGTTATAGTTCTTTGTAAATCATTAAAAACCTTAATGTTAATTGAGTATGAGGGTCCTTTCTGGGCTACCAGGTCGCTCATTCCATTATCATTGTAATCCCGGTCCATAAGTTTTAAGATAGGTTTATTAACCTTTTGGCAGAGCCAAACCACTCCTTTTCGGATCATCCGGTCGTCCCAGTCACAGGCACTGATTAACCAGGGGGTTTTCCGCCGGGTCAAGGAAGAAGCCGAGGATTCATCCAGAACGAAGATGGTATTCGGATGTTTTTGTAAGTAGCTGGCCGGCACCTGATCACTCAAAGGTTCTTCAATAGCCCGTCTTATGATATCCGCTTTTCCTTCCCCCCAGGCAATAAGGAATATTCTTTTGGCTTTAAAAATGGTTCCTATTCCCATGGTTATTGCTCTCCTGGGAACATTTTCTTCCCCAAAAAAGTCGCTGGCAGCATCCATTTTGGTAACCCAATCCAGCGTAATTAACCGCGTTTTTGATTCTATGGAAGATCCGGGTTCATTAAAACCTATATGTCCGGTTCTTCCGATACCTAAAAGCTGGATGTCAATACCTCCCAGGTCAATTATTTTTTTCTCATATTTCCTGCAGAAAGCTGGAATATCTTCTAAAGAAAGGCTGCCATCAGGAATGTTAATATTCTTCTTGGGAATATCAATGTGATCGAAAAAATTCTCGTTCATGTAACGCACATAACTCTGCACGGTGTCATGTTTGATGGGATAATATTCATCAAGATTAAAGGTGTGAACATTTCTAAAACTGAGTCCTTCCTTTTTATGGAGTTTTATAAGCTCCTCATATACGGAAATCGGAGTGGAGCCGGTCGGAAGCCCCAGAACACAATTCCCTTTTTTACGTTTAATTAACCCAGCAATTTCCCTGGCAATGGCCTTGGAAGCATTTTGGGCCGTATCAAAAACTACAGTAGGGATTTTCTCGTATTTTCTGATATTATCATCCTGGAAGGGCCTTAAAATGAAGGCGTTATTTTCCTTTTTTGTCGGCATAATTTTTGAATTGTTTAATCAAAGTCCAAAATTGGTCAGCCAGTGCTAAAAATAATATAACAATACGTTATTTTTTATCGGGCTTATGAACTTATTTATTACTCTACCCGGGTCAATGGCAATATACTGAAATTCCGTCATAGAAATACTTTAACTTTGACACTACAACCAATTTTAAAATTTTGGTGTCTTTTACCTAACTAAAATTGATAAATTAAAATAATTTCACATTACTATTTTTAAAAAATCAGGGTAGGACAATGAATAAAACGCTGTCAGGATTGTTTATTGCTGGAATAATTATCGTTACAGGATGTAATCTGAACACTCCCGATAATTCGAATATTTTAAAAGGGGAGGGCCCCATTGTTCACAAAGTTGTTGCTGTGGATTCAATTGAATCCGTTACCCAATTCGGGACTGGCAATATATTCATTACTCATGGCAATGTTCAAAAAGTAACCATAAGCGCACAGCAGAACATACTGGATCATATTTCGTACAATGATGATAATAATAATTTTTTCTGGGGTTTTGATCAAAATCTTACAATCGATCCGTCGAGTGACTCCATTAACATTGAATTGGTTCTTACCCGCAATATTTCCAGCATCACCCTGGGGGGGTATGGCAATATTTTCGTTGAGAGCCCTGCCCAGAAAAATCTCAAAATGGATATTACCGGGGCAGGCAATATTCTGGGATACGGAATTCCTTTAAATAATTGCAATATATCCATTTATGGGAAAGGTTCCTGCCAGGTCAATGTTAGTGATACACTAATCGGAATAATTTCCGGACAGGGATACATTTATTACAAAGGCCATCCTGTTATTCAGATCCCCGTCCTGGGAGTCGGATCCGTTATCGATGCCAATTAATATTTATCGTTCCCCGGGCTTTCCCATTGCTTACTATAAAATAAAATCCTTAATTACAGGTTAAACTGTAGCGTTGAGAAACTTCTTTATTATTATCAATCCTGTTTCAGGACCAAGGGATTCAGAGAAAAAATTTATTCTCCTGAAAAAAAGATTAGAAAGGGAGCATATACCATTTAAAGAATTCCGGACCCGGCCGGATCTTTTAGCCGATCAAATTGTAAGAGATTTTTTCAAGCCTGAAATTTTTTCCGACATTTTAATCATTGGCGGAGACGGGACGATCAACGAAGTATTTAACGGATTGGGGAAATTAAAGATTCCCGTAAGCATAATATCTGCGGGTACTGGAAATGATACTGTCAGGGTATTCTTGGGTAATCTGGATTTTAGGAGGTAGTTGGAAATAGTTATAAAGGGTGAATGTAGTGAGATCGATGCG
>CAYNCU010000296.1:0-4216 GCA_964395765.1 uncultured Roseivirgaceae bacterium
GTTATCAAGAAGCTTTGATGAAGTGGGGATGGGGTCGCAGGCTACGGGTCGTTAAGGAGCAGGAATACTCCGACCCCTCCAGGGCCGGATTATATCCATTCAAATAAATAATTTTTATCAATTTCAATGTTAAAGGATTTAAGAAATATACCGGTAAGAGTGCTCCTATCATTTCAACGTCGGAAGATCCAGGTCGTTTGCGAAATAGAATCTTCTTCCTTTCCGGGGTCAATTACGCCGCATCGGAATTTTGCAATTCCGCTGCCGGTTTCTGAGAAACCGGAACCCGATTTTTATCGACCCACCAGGCCCAGATCACAAATAACCATTGCAGATTTCCCGCCCAGGCGATGGCAGTAGCATTAGGAGGCGGGGAACCGAATATACTGAGGAGATAAATGGCAACAAAAAAGATTACCATTCCCCAGAGCGCAAAGGTGCCGGTTTTATTTTTCGATCGCGTGGAGCGTAAATAAATATAAAGACCACCGAAGAAAAACAAACCTTCCAGGACCAGGGTAGCCGCCATGGAATTCCACGCACCGAAACCAACCTTCAACGATAAGCCCGGGACCAGGGGGAGATCAGGACGGTGAACAAGAAGATCAAGAAACCAGTGACTGGGAACCAGTAAAGCAATTATTATGGCCGGTTTTGTTTTTTTCAGTACCGCCCACGCTATCAATCCAAACAACACGCCCCAGAGCAATGCCATCAGCAAACTATGCGAAATGGGATAACTGGTAAAATCAAGGGGTGTCATTTTGGTAATGCCGGGTTTTATTTCCACATGCGCAAATCCCAGAAGCAGCATGACTGGCCACAATAAATCAAGAAATTGTGCAGCTATAAAAAGAACGGCGAGTGAAATACCGGGAACCAATTTTTTTGCGCCGAATCCGACGCCATAGTGACCTAAGAACATAGGATTGAATTTTGATGAATTTCAAATATAAGATTTTTTCAATAAAATGTTCGGTATTAACTCCCCATCATAAAGGATCCAATTCTATTCGTGTTGAAAAAATTTTATTAAAAATAAATCAACGTTTTCATCTCTTCCGATTGGTATTTATAGAAGCGAATATTCATTTTCAGAATTTTAAAAATTATTTACTCATGGTTTTAAGATCTTTGCTTCACTTATTATTACTCTTTGATTCAGCATCTGGTTGGTATTGGGCAGCGCCTGGATTTTCCGGACAATATCCATCCCTTTGATCACACGGCCGAAGGCGGCAAATCCCTGTCCGTCTGGATTGCGCATGCCCCCGTAATCCAGGTCAGGCTGATCGTTTACACAGATAAAAAATTCCGAATCGGCGGTGCCCGGTTCTGTCCGGGCCATCGATATGGTTCCATCCAGATGATTTATTCCCGTTTTTTTCGTGGTCTCATGTTCGATAGGAGGTAAGGCTTGCTTATTACTGCAATGATCCAGTCCGCCCTGGATGACTTCGATCTTGATGTCATTATGCGGCTGGTTGTCCATGGTAACCACGCGGTAAAAGCAAGCTCCGTTATAAAGACCCTGCTTTACATATTCAAGAAAATTATTAGCGGTAATAGGGGCACGGTCAACATAAACTTCAACCTCAATATCGCC
Source organism: uncultured Roseivirgaceae bacterium (assembly GCA_964395765.1). Lineage (GTDB taxonomy): Bacteria > Bacteroidota > Bacteroidia > Cytophagales > Cyclobacteriaceae > DATDPY01. The sequence goes on from CAYNCU010000296.1 coordinate 1,607, forward strand.
CTGGTCCGTCGAGATCAGGACCACCGGATTTTTTGGCGGAGAAGCCAATGTATTTTCCCGGTAACCCGGAATCGCTAATACGAATAAAATAAAAAGCAGTGTTACCAGTAATCGTTTCATAAAATTTTATTGAGTTTTATAATCCTGTTGAATTCCTTTTGTTGTGTATTATTAAATGTGTTTTTGATCATGAAATTCATATGGTCTTTATCCCGGTAAAAGAGGATCCATTTGTTCAGGTTTTTCACCTTGTATATTTTTTTCCAGCTCATAGTCATGGCGAAAGAATCCCCCTGAAGAAATACAGTATCATTGGTAAAGGTGTAAATAATGTTTTCATGTAACAAATTGCCGGAATTAAAATTCCTTTTAGCGATCCGGTATATAGAAACCGGGAATACGATCATGATCAGCATTCCCGCCAGGAGTGAAATATATGGAGGTTTCTCTGTCGGGGTATAAATATTTAAAAAATATAATAATGAAAGCACGATCAAGGCAAGCCCCATCAAGCTGATCAGTAGTACAAGTGGTTTCCTGTAAATCAGCAAATAAACAACTTGTGTATAATCGCTTTGCGTAATTCTGGATTCAATTTTTAATTCATTCATGAACTCAAAAATAAAAAATATATATTTTTAATATTCCATCTTATTCCCGTTCGTCGCGAAAGGAAATTCAGGAGGAGGCGATGATGAATCCTGCTGAAAAACCGGCAATCAATGCAATAAATATGCTCCCGGTTTTTTGCCACCATAAACGACTTCTTTCCTTCCGGATCTCCTTTTTAATGTCATCCAGTTCACCGCGGGCATTGGTCAGGTCATATTCCACTTGCTGAAGTGTGGTTATATCATGCTGAAGATCGGAAATTATTTTACCAACCTGTTGCTGAAAATTATTTACCTGTTCTTTTGAAATACCCGATGAACGGTTGATCAGGGTATTCACCCGGGAATAACTGTCCTGTACGGATACCAGCATTGAACGGATCTGCAAAAGATCACTGTCACGTAAATTTAAACAGGAAAGATAAAGCTCCCCGAGTTCATTAATTTTACTGACCATGCCGATGGAATAAATATAAGCGGAATCTACTTCCATAATAACCGTATCATTTTTTTCAATTTTCATCCTGAAAGCAGAATATTCGCGATTGCCGTTGCGAAAATGTTTCACCTGCGCCGGCAGCAGGGAATTATGAAGGGTTAAAAGTAAAAGGATTAAAAATTTATTGCGGAACATTACCGCCCTTGTTTAATTCACCGATCAATTGCAACGCTTTTTGCCGTTCCTCTTCCACGGATTTCCTGGAATTCCGGATGTCATTCAAAGCTTCCCTGATTTTTTGTTTCTGGTTGGAGGAAATGGAACCGGCTTCCTGTAACAGTTCTTCCAGTTGACTACCGGATGTTTCAAGGTTTTCCGAAACCGTGCCGATTAATGTGATCGTGTGTTCAAGATTATCGGCGACGGCACGGGTAAGATTATTCATGCGTTGTACTTCCGCCGAAAGCGTATCGATTTTTGATTTCACCATTTCCGCATTCTTGCGGCTTTTATTAAAATAGATCAAAACAACGATGAATAATAGAATGAGGAGAACGAGGTTGAGCGTACTTTCTTTATTGAGTTTCATTAGCCGGGTATTTTTTACAAAATAATGATTCATATTAAAAAATTCAATTCCGGTAACAATTTATAGATCCATAATTTTATTTTGAGGAAGGAAGCCGGACGTCAGGGACGGAAACCGGAAATTGAAAATTGGAGCAACTTTCAACTCTCAACTTCCAACTTCCGGTCGATTTCATTCAAGTCGATAATGTTCTCATCGGAATAACGACTTGGAAATTGAAGATTGAAAATTGAATATTGAAGATTGGATATTGGGGCTTGGACATATTCATTTCCCCACTTTCCCATACCCCCGTTGACAATTCCGCCGGACCATGAAATAATAAAATTGAAATAGTATATATTGGTTCATTAAACGATAGAAAAAATGATTCCTTTATATTCATTCATGAAGCGTTTTTTATTAACCGCATTCCTGGTAATTCCTTTTTTTATTTATGCACAAAATCAGGATTCCGTTTGGATCGTGCAGCACTATCACAAAATGGAAAGCCGCATCCCGATGCGGGATGGAATTAAATTATTTACTTCCGTTTATATCCCCAATGACACCACGGAAAACCATCCCATCCTGATGACGCGCACTCCTTATTCGTGCGCCCCATATGGTGAAGACCAATGGCGCCCCTTCTGGAATTCCTATGAAAAAGCTTATTTCAGGGAAGGATATATCCTGGTGATCCAGGATGTCCGGGGAAGATGGATGAGTGAGGGGCAATTTGTAGATGTCAGGCCCTTCAACCCTGATAAAAAGGGTAAGGAAACGGATGAGGCCAGCGATACCTATGACGCCATTGACTGGCTGATAAAAAATATTCCGCATAATAACGGCAAAGTCGGGGTATTCGGCATATCCTATCCCGGCTTTTATTCTACCATGGCCGCCGCCAGCGATCACCCTGCCTTAAAAGCGGTGAGTCCCCAGGCGCCGGTAACCAACTGGTTTATCGGGGACGATTTTCACCACAACGG
>CAYNCU010000297.1:0-4204 GCA_964395765.1 uncultured Roseivirgaceae bacterium
CTTAATCCTTATCAACAGGTGCTGCAGCATATCACTTTTTATGCTCCGGCGATCGCCACGATTCAAAATTATGATTTAACTGTTATAGCTGAAACGTCTGATATTGAAACGGTTATGTTGGATGCTACTCCGATAGGATATGTTTTTACTGCGGTTCCGGGTAATGAACAATATGCTTTCGGCAGATTACTTATTTCGCAAGGAAACCATACATTAAAATCCCAAAAGGGGGTTATTGCCTATGTCTATGGCTATGGCTCGAATGAATCCTTCGGTTATGCCACCGGAGCTGGATTAGGAAATATTAACCTGCAGATCAGGATAAAATCAACGGATGGGCAGATTCTTTCATCTGATAGTATCTGTCATCAAAGCCCGTTCTATTTTGTCATTCAATCCAGCCTCCATTACAATGATTACCTGTGGAATTTTGGAGATGGTAATACATTGGAAATGGACACGGGTGATTCTGTATTATATTCCTATAAAAATTCGGGTAAGTACGTTGTTTACCTGAAGGCTAGGTCGAAAGAAAATGGTTGTGTTGGAGTTGAAGACCAAAGCGTTAAAGTGTTGAAAGTACTTGATCCTCAATCGTCAATCTTCGGCCCGAAGTCCGTTTGTCCCAATTCAGACAGTGTATTGTACTGGTCCGGTAAAAGCAATTTATTTAATTATCATTGGACTTTGGAAGGTGGAGACTTAATTCCAGGCGTGAATACTGATTCCGTTTGGATTAACTGGGGTGATTCAAATCCTGCTGCCAAACTCATTTTGACAGCCGTCAATGAAAGAGGATGTGAAGGAACACCGGTAACCAAGGAAGTGAAGATCAAAGATCAGTTGGAGCCTGATCCGCCCTTCGGAATGGACACCTTATGTTCCGATGATCAATCGAATCATATTTATACAGCCTATGAAGTGCCGGGAACCTATTATCTGTGGTATTCGGATAACGGCATTTTAAACGGAAGTGATAGCATAAATTCCGTTCAGGCAGACTGGAAAGCACCGGGTAACTGGAATATATGGTATCTACAGCGAAGCTTTACGGATACGGTATGCGAAGGAATTTCCGATACCCTGCCCGTATATATTCAAAGAAAACCGGATCCCTATATTAAAATTAACACCCAAAAGGACACTTATGGAATCGGCGAACCGGTGGCTTTTATGGCTCAAACGGATACGTTATTCAATTTTATCTCGTGGGATTTTGGGAATGGCCTTACAGCGGATACGGTTCCTCTAACTTATCGGCCGGAAATAAAATTTAACTGTTCGGGAAGTTATGATATTATGGCAGTAACTGCCGATACCATGGGAATATGTTCTGCCGATGCTTCTTTCACTGAAACGATTAATATACTTAACCCGGTTTTGAATTTGATTAATGTAACCCATGAAGATTTTATCAACGATAAACTGTATGTAAACTGGACGTCGCCTGAAACAGCTTATAGCAAACCTTTATATTTATTCCGGTCCGATTTAAGTGAAGATTGGATTGCATTGGATACCCTCGCGATAAATGAAAACAGCATATCGGATAAAAATGTCAAAACCGATTCCGTTGAATATTTTTATAAAATTGAAACGAATCTTGATTGCCCGGATGTGATTTCAACCGAAGTTCATAACAGCATATTGTTAAATGTTAAGAATGAAGATAATCTCGCACGCCTCGACTGGAGCACTTATTCCGGCTGGAGTGGGGGCGTAAAAGATTACGAAATATGGATAAAGCTTGACAACAAGCCATTCGGCAAATTTTCACAAAGTGGGAATATGGATTTTCTTGATACCGTAAAAAATGATGGCTTTGAGCATTGTTTTGCAATTAAGGCTATTGAGAATGGGGGAAACGAATCCTACGCCTGGTCCAATGTGGCTTGTATAACCCTTGCCCCTGAAGTTTATCCCTATAATGTGATCACCCCCAATGGAGATAGCAAAAATGATGTTTTTGTAATTGATAATATTGAATTTTATCCTCATTCCAGGCTTGTCATTTATAATCGTTGGGGTAAAAAGATTGTTGAATTCCTTGGCTATAAAAATAACTGGTCGGGGATGGTTAAAGGCGAATACTTACCCTCTGCCACTTATTATTATTCACTGGAACTGAATGATCCCCGGGCAAGCAGAAAATACATCAATGGAATGATCACGATCCTGAGGTAATTTTGTTTCAGAGTGTATCGAGGGAAGGCGTCAGATAATTTCTTAACGGAGCTTCGGTCAGTTTTCCGTAAACATCAAGGAATTCAATATAATCGAGGTATGCGTCTTCCTGGTTATCAAGTTTCAGGTTTTTCATCCTGATATGGTTTTCCTTGATTGATAAAAATTTACCGGGATTTTTTTCAAGTTCCTTTTTATATATTTCGGCGCTGTTGCCGGGAAACAACTGTTCCAACCTGGAGTTGACAATTTCATACTTGCTTATGGAGGATAATACATTCAGCTGGGCTACCTGCTTTTCATGTGATAACCGGTTTTCCTCTTTGGAGATTTTTGCTTTATCTTCAATCAAATTGAGGTAGGATCGTTGACGATCTGCCTTATCGTCGTTAAAGATCGGTAGTCGAAAACCGATCTCAAATCCAAGCTGTTGTGAAAATTCATCGTCCCTGTATGACCGGTATTGCGCTTCAATAAAACCAAGGTTCCTGAAAGATTCGGAAAGGTCTACTTTATATTTCGATTCCTTTAAATCATATTTTGTTTTTTCATGAGCCAGGTAAAGGTTTGACGAATCCACAACAGAGCCGATTTGAAGAATCATTGAATTAATGTTTTCAATGCTGATTAACTGGTCAATATTAATATTTATGGAGCCCTCAAAGGAATAAAGACCTTTGATCGTTAATTCGGCTCTTTTCATTTTGTTTTCAAGTCCTGCCTTATCCACCTTTGCCTCGGTGATCTCTCTTTCCGTATTGACCAGGTCATCGGCATCCAGTTCCTCATATTCACCCTTGCTCCGGATCACTTTCAATTCGTCGTTCAAAAGTATTATCTCATCTGAAATAAGGTTAAGCCTGGCCTTATAAAAAAGGTAGTGGAGAATCATCTGGTACCGTACTTTAAGGGCATTATTTAATGAAAACTGCATATCATCATTCAGAGCATTTACTGCGCTTTGCTGGTATTGCCTGTTGCGGATAATTTCAGCAGGATTAACAGGCGTAATTCGCAACCTGTAATCATCCGGGGAAAAATTCAGGTCTCTTGTTCTGATCCTGAATTCGAGCCTGTCGATAGGAGGAGGACTGATACGATTTTCTCCGAGATAGTCAAGCCTGTCCTTAATGTCGGACAGGTCTATATCATTTCGGGCGCTGCCTATAAAGGAGTTAATATTGAACTGGGCCCGTGAGATTCCGGGAAATATTATAAGTAATAAGAATAATAGGCTTCTGATCACCCTTTAAAGTCCCTGTTTTAAACGAACATATACTTTTTCACCGTTAAGAAATCTATTATTCTCCGGAATGGAGATGAAAATTTCCTGCCCGAACAGATCAAGCTTGTTTTCCAGAAGCCGTTGAGGGTAATCCGTGATCCTCGAACCGATTTCAAAAATTTCACCCACGATGGAGTATTCCCGGTTACTTGATTCCACCAGCACCTTGTCTCCCACACGTACCTCCTGGCGATGCCTTTCATTAACATAGGCCTTAATAACCGTCGGATTTGCCTTATAAATTGAAATAATGGTGGTATAAGGTTTCACCAGCTCATCGATCTGGGAAAAAACATTACCAATGGTCCCATTAACGGGTGAAACTTTTACCAGGTCATTTTTTTCAGATTCCAACTGCGAAAGCTCTTTATCATGGATCGATATGGTATTATCCAGCGATTGTAGCGCTGAGTTTTTTTCCTGTTCCATTTTTTGTGTTTTGATATGGTATGTTTGCTCCGTATTGTTTTTTTCTTCCTCCAGCCTGGACAGTTTTACCACGTTATTATTGATCTGGCTGTCAAGGGATGGGTTTTCATCGTTTTCAACGGATGAAAGTTCGGATATGATCTTTTTATTTGACTCAATCCTGCTTTCGATGAGATTTATCTGTTGCTCTAGGTTGAATAATTTGGACTGTCTGTCCAGTTCATTCGATAGAATTTTATTCTGGTATTCCTCCAGGGTCTTTTGTCGGTCAAGAAATAATCCTTTTAGCTTGTTTTCAGACTGCTC
>CAYNCU010000298.1:0-4113 GCA_964395765.1 uncultured Roseivirgaceae bacterium
TCAATATAAGTATCGCCTGGAACCAGGGAATATAGCCGGGAAGAAACTGGTGCCAGGGAATATTGGCAGCCCCGAATAAGTTCCAGCCCCAACCGAAAGGATCGGATAAGGATTGTTCTATAAAAGTGATGTTCACAAAAAGCATAGGGATCACAAAGGCCATCCACACTAAAAAACCGATCGGCAATAGGGAGGCAGTTAAGCGGAAGAAAACTTTTTTTCTATCAAAATGGGATCCGGATAACCAGGAGGCAACCAAGGTAATAATCCATTGAATCCCCGGAACTATGAATAGCGTCGAAGACCATAAAATAGCGGAGTAAATACCAAATAATCCCCAATTTTTTTTATCCAGGATATTTACATAATCACGGATGGTTGGCCAGGGTCCGAGATATAGCAGGCAGTACACCACTGCGATGGTAAAAATTATTATCGTCTGCCACACCTCGCTGTAATTGTGCGGAATATTCAAAGCACCGAAAGGCCTTTTATATAACGTGACATTATCGTAAGGACAATCCCGGATACATTCCAGACAAAGCCCGCATTCTGTATTATCTCCGGCAGTAGAAAGATTGATGCCATAGGGACAGGCCCATCCTTTCGTATTTCCTTTTTCGCAAAATTGTGATTTACATTCATTGCAGGCGGATTGAGATTTATTGTTAAGTGTCAGGCAGCTCATACCCGAATAAGGACCTACAAACAAGCTGACGGGACATACATACCTGCAAAATGCCCTTAATTCCCATACCATAGCCATAACTGTAGGAACCAGGATCAGCGCTAATATTGTAAAACCTGAAACCTTTGGAGAAGCGACCAGTGTTGTGGAAAAGGTTGCAAGTATTAAAAACACGATCAGTTTAAGCCAGTTGTTGCTCAACCGGTGCGGCCATTTAAGGAACCAACCAATGAATAAATTATTATACTTTCCTTGCCTGCCTTTCCGGGGCGAAAAAAAAGATCCTCTTTGTAACCAGTCCCCGAAGAAAGGCAAGGGGCAGATGGTACACCAGATCCTCCCTCCCAACGGAGTCATTACCATAATTAATAAAAATAACCAAACTGTCCACATCAGTAACACGCCAAGGTTTCTTCCCGATACCTTGGTGCCGAACAGGGATGTGATAATTACGATGTAGATTAATGCCAGGGCAAGCAGCGTCATGATGACCTGGGGCCACCGGGAAAGGATGGCTCTTTTTATCACCCCTGCATTTTTTAATAAATCCTTTTGTGTAGGGACTGCAGATTCCCCGGGCACAATATTTAAGGAATTGAAAAATGAATAGATCCACAGGAGTAATATTCCCAGTAGACATCCTAAGCTGAAGAACAATAATGTATTGGGCATGATAACCAGTTTCCCCTGCTCGAAGGCATGCATAGGTCCGCACCAGACATGACAACGGTAATTGACTTTTGAAATTAAATAATTCCTGATTCCGGGGAATTGAGCCTTTAATATTACTTCATGAGTCAATCCCGGTTTTAAAGAAGGATCACTGGGTTTGAATACCAGAACATCGCTGTCGGCAGGGCTAACTTTTGCATCAATATCGAACTCTTCAAGGAAGAAGGAATGTCCCGTATCATCCGTGGAAAAGGAAAGATGCAGCCGGTCACCACGGTTACAACGGATTACCGAGGGATCCTTTCCATACCTGAAATTCCGGATATGAATGTACCGGTCGACCGGTTTCGGGGAATATAACCGGCAAACGATTCCGGATATAACTCCCAGGATTATTATAAAGGACAGCTTAAAAAATCTGTTTCTGGTTTTCATTATGAAAAATCCGGTATCACGCTAAAAATGTGGTTTAAAAAGTCCGGTTTGGGCAGTCAATAATAATTATTATTTATGTAAAAGACCTTTAAATTATTAAGATTTGCATAGTTTTGATAAGAATTGATTTTTTTAACTGATGAAAGGCGCCAAGGCCGGGAAAAATAAGAAAAAGCGGTTCCGCAATATCGTTGTTATAATAATCCTGTTATTTCTTTTTATCGGAATCCCGCTATTAATTCTAACTTATCAATCGCACACAAGTGGCATGAGTCTCAGTCAGGTATTTAGCCGGAAGATTGACCGGGACGAACCTGGCAATTCAGTTTATAATCAAAAGACAGACTCTTTGGGGCCAAAGTTCGATTTTCTCGTGCCTCAACCCGTCGGCCAAAGTTTTAAAGATCCTCCGCAGATATCCAACCTGGCTGTGGCCGATCTCGATAAAGACGGCCTTCCGGATGTAATCGTCTGCGACCCGAAAAACAATTTCGTATCCTGGATCCGCCAATACCCTGCCGGAGTTTATACGGAAAAGATCCTTGCCAACGATCTCATCGCTCCCGCGCATGTCAGCATCGTTGATTTTGATGGCGATGGTGATAATGATATCCTGGTTGCGGTCCTCGGTTTGCTTTTCCCTTCCAACGATAAAATAGGGTCGGTGGTGATCCTTGAAAATGACGGAAAATGCAATTTCAAAAAACATGTTATCCTTGATCATGTGGCCCGCGTTTCAGATGTCCGGGCGGGTGACCTCGATGGTGATGGCGACCTCGACCTTGCCGTTGCCCAATTCGGTTACGATGACGGCGAGACGCGTTGGATTGAAAACCTTGGAAACTGGAAATTCAAAAGCCATATGCTGCAAAGTCTTTCGGGGCCTATCAATGTTGTAATTACGGATATTGATGGGGACGGCGACCAGGATATTATTTCATTGGTGAGCCAGGAATGGGAAGAAATTTATTGTTTCATCAATGAAGGCAATGGAAACTTTCAACAACATTTGATCTGGGGATCGGATAATGAAGATTACGGGTCGAGTGGGATTTATCTATGCGATCTCAACCGGGATGGAAAACAGGATATTTTATATACCAATGGTGATGCATTCGATTACATCCCCCCACAGGGAAAACCCTGGCATGGACTTCAATGGCTGGAGAATACCGGCGACCTGAAATTTAAATTTCACAGGATCTGTAACTTTATCGGGGCCTACAGTGCGCGCCCCGTGGATATTGATCACGATGGTGACATTGATATTTTCGTTGTCAGCGGTTTCAACCTCTGGGCCGATCCCAAGGCTCAAAGTTTTATCTGGCTGGAAAATATTGGTAACATGCAATTTATTAAACATAATATTGCCAATGCCCCCACTCATATCATTACCCTTGAAGAAGGGGATTTCAACGGCGATGGCCAGATGGATTTTGTTACCGGCGGAATGCATGTATATCCGCCTTTTGACCGAATGGGAAGAGTCACTTTATGGATGAATAACGGAACATTATTAAAGGATGAGGCAAATGCCGGCAAGTAACCGATGATGAAAAGAACTCCATCGTTAACCATAATCTCCATGCTATTCCTGTTATCTGCGTGCCATAAAAATTCGGTAAAAGATGTTGATGGAAATGTATATAAAACGGTAACCATCGGAAAACAGGTATGGATGGCAGAAAATTTAAAAACAACCAAGCTTAATGACGGAAGTGGAATACCCCTGGTAACTGAATATGATTCGTGGTTAAAAATGAAATTCCCCGCCTACTGCTGGTATGAAAACGACAGTTCCAACAAGTATGAATGGGGTGCATTTTATAACTGGTATACGGTGAACACCAATAAACTTTGTCCTACCGGCTGGCATGTCCCGACTTATGAAGACTGGCAAACATTAAAAAATAATTCAAAATTGCCAGGTAATGCCGGAGGTGAATTAAAGGAAGCCGGAACAAGCCATTGGAAAACTCCCAACACCGGGGCAAACAACAGTTCGGGTTTCGATGCCCTTCCCGGAGGCTACCGGAGTTACAATGGCACTTTCAACTATATCCGGATAGCCGGATACTGGTGGAGTTCGTCAAAAGCCTCCGATGAACATGTGTATTTCATGAATCTTCAATACAAATCAGGGTTGATGAATATCTATTACAGCGAAAAGCAAAACGGATTTTGCGTAAGATGTTTAAAAAATTAACCACAACTTTGTATTCTTCTTCAAAATCACTAAATCACTCAATCACCAATTGATCCTGAGCCCCCAGTCGGATTCGAACCAACGACCCGCTGATTACAAATCAGCTGCTCTG
>CAYNCU010000299.1:0-4111 GCA_964395765.1 uncultured Roseivirgaceae bacterium
TCCGAGTACGTGTGAACCGCCTACAATGATATCAGTCCATTGATCCGAAACGGCAGGGAAACGGAATGCAGTTTGTGCCGAAGCCCTGAAATTATTTATCTTTTTCTTTCCTGTTGTAATGACAATGGAAGCACGCGGTGTAAACTGGCTCTTGAAATATTGATTTTTATCCAGCCGGGCTGCCAGGTTCAGTTTTAAACGGTCATTAAAATATTTGCCGATGTACTGCGCATACGATCCTATTTCATTGATGAACACCGGGCCATTCTCTTCATAGAAAACTGTGTTATGACTATCGGCTCGAGTACGCCTGTACTGGAATCCGGCCAGGAAATTTATTCCTTTCAGTAGTTTGCTGAAATTGTACATGCCCTCCAACTCGCCCATGCTGCTGTAATCCAAAACGCGGGAACCACCCTGCTTAATTGGTGTGCTTGTAATTTCATCAAAATACTTCTTGAATTCGGCAGAACCGGGCAGGGGGATGGCAGGAAGTTCCGGGTTCTGGACATTACCTTTTGAATCGCGGTTATCAGCCACCAAACGCGCGATGCGGTTGGCATCCTCTTCACTGGACCCCAGTAATTTATTCTGGAGATAATTTGAAATATAATCGGTATACCATTGGGAACTCGGTTTCCAGGCCTCATTGATCAAAGCTGCCGTAGCTCCTGCATCATAGGAATAGCCGGCATTTTCGTGGACATACCAATATCTTAAAAAATATTGCGGGCTTTTCAGTTCGGTTTTGAAATTAACGAGCCAGAAATTACTGAGTGAAAACCTGTCCTGCGCGGAATAGAGTCCCTGGCCGTTATCATAATTAGATTGCACGATAGCCTGAAGGCTGTCCGTAATTTTATAATGTAAGCTCAGGCTGGTTTTCAGATTTCTGGCACCATAATCGGCGAGATCCTTTTCCTTCCATCCGGTTCGAGTTACCGTTTCATTGGGAACGGCATTATAGATGAAATTATAGGCGGAATCGTATTCCCGGGTGCCAGGCGTAAGTCCGAGGGTCTGGACAAAACCTTTGGCCACATCGGGGGCAATGGATTTTAAATTCAGGCCGAAATCATCTCCGTAAACATTAACTCCGTCATAACCGGGATTTGAATATCGGGTCGAAAGAATATTGTTCAGGTCATTCTTATCCCGGTAGTCATTGGCGTACCAGTCAACCGCGTGCAGATAAGATCCCACCAGTTTTACCGCCCACCGGTCTTTAATGACTTTGGCAAACCGGAGTTCGGCATTGTAATAGGGTGTGGGCGAGGAATTTCCACCTGAACCGAAATGCATTAGGCCTGTTTGCATGCTTCCTGAAAGCCCCTGGTATTCAAAGGGGCTTTTGCTGGCGATGATCAAGGTTCCATTCATGCCGCCGGCTCCGTACAGAGCAGAAGAGGCCCCCGTCAGGAGCTCCACGCTTTCCACGTCGATCTGTGGAATGCCCAGTAAATTTCCTGCCGCAAAGCTCAGGCCCGGAGACAGATTGTTCACCCCGTCAATGATCTGGTTAAACCGGTAATTGGCGTTCCCGTTAAAACCACGCGTGTTGGGATTCCTGAAAGTCAGGCTTTGAACATTCATATCAACACCTTTCAGGCGATACAAGCCGTCATAAAAATTCGGAGATGGCATCGAATTAATTTTCGTAACATCAAGTTTTTCAATCGTCACCGGTGAGGAAAGAATACTTTCTTCAATCCTGGAGGCGGAAATAACAACCTCTTTACCAAGAAGCATTTTATCCTGCAGCGTAACATTCAGCTGGTAAGACCCCGGCTTTTTAATCGTATCCAGCTGCGTTTCGAATCCTACCATGGAGAAAACAACCACCTGGGGAGGGGCAGATTGATTTTCCAGATAGAACTGGCCGTCCATGTTACTGGAGGTGCCTTTGAAAGAATTCATGAAATAAACATTTACCCCTTCAAGCGGAATATTGTTGGTATCCGTTACTTTGCCGGTAATGATGATTCCCTGGGCGAAGGCGCCTGAAATGCCTGTAAGGCTTAATAAAAAAAATAATTTGAAAATTGCTTTCAATTCAGTCAAAATTTATAAACTTGTTTGCTTTGTTTTTATAAATTACTCAAAAATCAGAAATTTCAGCTAATAAATTAAATGTTATAAAATGAAAAAGTCATTTCAAATTTTAATATTTACTGCAGGCTTATTTTTAATTATACTGGCTTCCTGCAAAAAAGATAAAACGGAATCTGCGGATCCGCTTGTTGGTAAATATATTATATCCTCAGCTGTGCTTTCAAAACCTCTTCTTTACCAGGGTGACACTATTTTGCCGGAAGGCACCGATCTTACGGCAGCCATTAATGCTGCATTATTAAGTTCCGCTTCCTGTTCCAATGCTGCCGACACAAGGCTTGAATTAAAAAACAACGGGCAGATCTGGTATGATTGCGAAGGTGAAAACAGCAGTATCCAGAACGGAACCTGGGAAATTAATTCCGGCAGGACACAAATGACTCTTTACCTGAATATTCCCTATGGAAGTACCCAGCAAACCGTAAACCTGACCATTACGGATTTAAATGAATCCAGTACCGGTGTTTCCGGATCAACCACCATTCCCTTACCGCCGGATTTTTTCCAGGCTTTAGGCGTGGATTTGTCTGGAACGGATATTCTGGTTTTGCAGACGACCATTGATATTTCTATTACCCGGACGCCTTGACCATAAATACATAGTATCGCTGTTTTATAACAAATCATCGTAGTATCTTTATTGCCTATTCAGGCCCAGAAAGATACTGCGATGAAAAATTATTTTTTTAAATCCTGTACATTACTATTGCTTGGCATTTTCTGTATTCTTGCCTCTTGCAGTAAAAATGATAATGGGAATCTTACCCCGACAGTAAAACTTTTACCCCGAAACGATTATGAGGGGACCGGTGAAAATAAAATGCTCGACGTTACGGTTACTCTATCGCCGGCAGCGGATGTCCCGGTTACCATTACTTATTCTACGGTCGACTCAACAGCCGTAGGGAATAAGGATTTCATTCCAATCACTGACGCCACTCTGGTTTTTCAACCCGGCGAAACGAGTAAAACCATTCAGGTTGAAATTATATCCGATTCGGTTATTGAATTTACAGAAGCATTTAAAATTCAGATAAATTCCGTCCAGAATGCAGAGGGATCGGGGCTGTCGCTCCCGATCACAATTTACGATGATGACTCCCTGGATATTACCCAGGTTGCCGATGGATTTATTTCCCCGGATTCATATCGTAATATGTACCTGTTTTACGATGATGAATTCAATGATTCTTCAGTGAATATTAATAAGTGGAGCTATGATGTCGGGGAAGGAATATGGGCGGATCAGTGGCAGGAGTATACTTCCAACCCTGATAATATCCGGGAGAGCGGAGGTTTATTGAAGATCACTGCACGGAATAACTCCGGCCATTATACGTCAGGACGTATTAATTCCGCTTCCACTCATCCTTTCAAATATGGTCTGGTTGAGATAAGGGCAAAATTTCCAAAAGGCACCGGATTATGGCCTTCGGTATGGTTGCTTGGATCATCCTATAATGGAACTAACTGGCCTCTGTGCGGGGAAATGGATATAGCCACCTTAAAGGGACAGGTCCCGGGCCAGATGATCGGTTCTGCCTTCTATGATATTACCGACCCGGTAAGAAAAGACGGTTTCTATACACTTCCGGGTTATGGCGAAACCTTTGCAGACGAGTTTCACGTTTTCAGCATCCTCTGGCAACAGGACAAAATTGATTGGTACGTAGATAACAAAAAATATCTTGAACTCAACAAATCGGAATTAGGCTCCGGATGGCCATTCAATGATTATTTCGGGCTATACATCAGCTTCGCAGTGGGTGGCTCCTTTGTAGGACCGCCCAATGACTCCACTGTATTTCCGCAAACTTTTGAATTGGATTATGTGAGAGGGTTTATTCCCAGTAGATAATTTCTTCTTTCCAATGCTGGAATAAATCCATGAACAGGGTGATAATATAAATTATAGGATTATCTGCAATCTAAATATCGTCGTACATTTTTTATCCTGATTGCTTATAAAATGAATGGAATAACGGCTTTCCTGTTTTCG
>CAYNCU010000300.1:0-4095 GCA_964395765.1 uncultured Roseivirgaceae bacterium
GACGAGGTTCTTGAAAAAAGAACGAAATAAATAGATAGCATGGCACAGATTACCTGCTCATTTTGCGGAAGGAGTAAAAAGGATGTTGATCTTATGGTCTCCGGCATCAATTCCCATATATGCAATTTTTGCATCGACCAGGCCTATCAGATCATGCTTGAAGAAAAAAAGATCAAGGAGGAAAGCCAGAAACCGGCCTTTAACCTGGTTACACCGGAGGCCATGAAAAAATATCTCGATCAGTATGTAATCGGCCAGGAAGAAGCAAAGAAAGTGATCTGTGTTGCGGTTTATAATCATTATAAACGTCTTACTCAGCCACAAGTAAAGGAAGACGATATTATAATCGAAAAATCAAATATTATCATGGTGGGTGAAACCGGGACCGGGAAAACCTACCTGGCGCGTACGCTCGCCAATATGTTGCAGGTACCCTTTTGTATAGCCGATGCCACCGCCCTTACGGAAGCAGGTTACGTGGGCGAAGATGTCGAAAGTATTCTTACACGGCTTCTGCAGGCTTCCAATTATGACGTGGAAGCAGCCGAAAGGGGAATTGTATATATCGACGAAATAGATAAAATAGCCCGTAAATCGGATAATCCTTCCATAACCCGGGATGTAAGCGGTGAAGGCGTACAACAGGCTTTGCTGAAAATGCTGGAGGGAACTAAAGTAAATGTACCGCCACAGGGAGGAAGGAAACATCCTGATCAGAAAATGATCGTAGTCAATACGGAAAACATCCTGTTTATCTGTGGCGGAGCTTTCGAAGGGCTTGATAGAATTGTCGCAAGACGGGTTCAGACCCGGCCTGTAGGATTTACCTCCAAGTCGGATCGGATCGGTGCATCCGATTTCGATAAATCCAATATTCTTCAGTATGTCAACGCGTTGGATTTAAAATCCTTCGGGCTGATTCCTGAACTGATCGGAAGACTTCCGGTGCTGACCTATCTCGAACCCCTGAACCGGGATATCCTTAAAAGCATTCTTCTCGACCCGAAAAATTCACTGGTAAAACAATACCATAAATTGTTTGAAATGGAAGGGATCAAGCTTGAATTCCAGCCGGAATCTATTGAATATATTGTTGACAAAGCCGTTGAATTCAAACTGGGAGCAAGAGGATTGCGCTCGATTTGCGAAGCGATCATCACCGACGCCATGTTTGAATTACCTTCTCAAAAAGAAATTAAGGAATTTTCCATCACCCTCGAATATGCGGTTGAAAAATTCGAAAGATCGAGGCTGAAGAAACTGAAAGTAGCTTAAATCAATTTTCAACTTCCAATTTTCAATTTTCAATTTTCAACAATTCGATGGTTTTTCATTCTAAACAGTGTTGAAAATAGGAAGTTGGAGATTGATTTCCCTGATCAATTAGTCAGCGCGGGGCTTTCCGGAGATATCGGATCATTAATCCGGCAGCAGTATCAGATGAAACCTGTTGTCCAAGCTCCTTATCAATTTTGTCATAAGCGTTCAATATCCCGTTTCTTGTTGATTCATCATTGAGAATCTTATGGAATTCATTTTTCAACGACACTTCATTCAGATTGTCCTGGATTAGCTCTTTTACAACTTCTTCGCCGGCAATTAAATTGACCAACGAAATGAACCTGACCTTAATAACCATTCGGGCAATCCAGTATGAAATTCTGAGGTTGGCCTTATATACTACCACCTGGGGAACTTTCCATAAAGCAGTTTCCAGCGTTGCGGTCCCGGAGGTAACAATGGCCGCGTGGGAGATGGAAAGGATGTCGTAAGCCTTTTCGAAGACTACTTGTACATTATTTACCTCCTTGCATATATCATATAATTTATTGGGAAGGTTATTGACCCCTGCTACCAGGAAAAGGACATCGGGAAAATGTTTCGCCGTATGGACCATCAAGGGCAGGGATTGAAGAAGTTCCTGTCTCCGGCTACCCGGTAACAATGCGACTATTTTATCATAAGCCTTATTTCGAATTTCATCAGCAAATATTTTGTCTACTTTATGATGATGGACTGCCTGCGCAACCGGGTTACCGACATAATCCACTTCTACCCCATATTGCTGATAAAAATCCTTTTCAAAAGGAAGGATTACGAACATTCTTTCCACCCAGGATTTTATTTTATAGACCCGTTTCGTATTCCAGGCCCAGATTTTCGGTGAGATGTAATAGAATATTCTGAAACCCTGCTGATGCGCAAACTTTGCTATTTTAAAATTGAATCCGGCAAAATCGATCAGGATTAATACGTCCGGTTTGAATTTCACTATGTCATTTCTGCAATGATCGAGGTTTTTAAGGATCTTCCTGAAATTGAGGACTACTTCCAGGAAGCCCATAAAAGCCAGATCATTATAATGCATCACAAGGTCGGCACCCGCAGATTTCATATAATCTCCTCCCCAGACCCTGAATATTGCCAAAGGGTCGGAATTTTTCAGCGATTTAATCAGGTTACCACCGTGCAGGTCACCTGATCTTTCACCGGCTATGATATAATATTTCATCGTTAATTTTCGCCGTAATATTCGGAATAGCTGGTCGGCGTTTCATATAATTTTAATTGGTGAAGGAAAGCCCTCCGGCCCGATACGGCAGCTATTTCAGGAAACAGGATTTCCCAGAAAGCTTTAACCAGATTCTCGCAGGAAGTAATTTTACCGGCCATGAACGGCACATCGAGGTTAAGATTTTTGTGATCTACTTTTTCAAGGATACAGGTTTCTATAACTTTTTTCAGGTCTTTGAAATTCATAACAAAACCTGTAGCGGGGTCAGGTTCTCCCTTAATGGTAACAATAAGGTCAAAATTATGTCCATGCCAGTTTTCATTGGCACAGAGGCCGAAGACCTCCTCGTTTTTTTCTTTACTCCATTCCGGGTTATAAAGTTTGTGAGCTGCAGAAAAATGAACCTGTTTGCTTAAATAAACCATCTTAACGGCTAATTTTACACAGGGTACAAATATGCATAAAAATCCATGATCATCGTTACCGGAGCCGCTGGTTTTATAGGTAGTCGCCTGATTGCCAGGCTAAATAAGGAAAAATACAATGCCATCATTGCCGTGGATGACTTTTCAAATCCGCTTAAAAACAAGAACCTCGAAGATCTTAATATCCTCCAAAAAGTTAACCGGAAAAACTTCTTTCGATGGATCGATGAAAATGAACGGGAAATTGAATTTATATTTCATCTTGGAGCGCGGACGGACACCACGGAATTCAACTTGCAATTATTAACCGAACTCAATACGGATTATTCCAGGGAAGTCTGGAAAAGATGTACCGAATACCAGATCCCGCTTGTTTACGCTTCCTCTGCGGCAACGTATGGCCTTGGGGAATACGGTTATTCTGACAGCGAACTCATTATTCCGAAATTAAATCCATTGAACCCATATGGAGTATCCAAGAATAATTTCGATCTATGGGTCACGAAACAACAAAGCGGCCCTTTCTTCTGGACCGGATTAAAATTCTTCAACGTTTATGGGCCTCATGAAGATCATAAGGGAAGAATGGCTTCGGTTGTATTTCATACTTACAAGCAAATTAAAGCATCCGGAAAAATGAAGTTATTCAGATCACATAATCCCGAATTCGGGGACGGAGAACAAAAAAGAGATTTTATTTATGTCAATGACGTTACGGATGTTTGTTTTTATCTTTTACATCATCGCAATTATTCAGGGATCTATAATGTCGGAACCGGGAAAGCCAGAACCTTTTTGGACCTGGCAAATTCAGTATTCAACGCTTTAAATATTACTCCCCAGATTGAGTTTATCGATACCCCGGAAGATATCCGGGATAAATACCAGTATTTTACCCGGGCTGAGATGAATAAATTGAGGTCAATCGGATACGGGAAAGCATTCACTGATATTGAAAAAGGTGTTGAAGATTATGTGAAGAATTATCTTGAAATCAGTTCTTAATCATTTTAACGGTACTGAATCTGCCGTTATTATATACCCTGGCAATATATACCCCCCTGGAGTAACCTGTTGTATTCCAGTCAAATTCATGTTTTCCTCTCGCCAGATATCCCATGGGAAAGGAGGCAACTTTATTACCCTGAACATCAA
>CAYNCU010000301.1:0-4048 GCA_964395765.1 uncultured Roseivirgaceae bacterium
ATCCGTTGCGAAAAAGCAAGTGCTTATTTTAAATACAAAGGATATCAAAATGTATTTCAGCTGGACGGCGGAATTATAAAATATGCGGCTGACGTTAAATCCCGGAATCTTGAAAATCATTTCATCGGCAAAAATTTTGTTTTCGACGAACGACTGGGTGAAAGAATATCGGATGACATCATAGCCCGTTGCCACCAGTGCGGAAAGCCATGTGACCATCATACCAATTGCAAAAACCCCGCGTGTAACCTGCTCTTTATCCAGTGTGATGAATGCAGGGAAAAAATGGAAGGATGCTGCTCGGCATCATGCAGGGAAATAATTCATCAACCTGCTGAACTTCAGAGATTTTCCAGGAAAGGAAAAGATGCCGGTATCCGCATTTTTACCAAAGGAAGGTTTATCGGGGTCTCCTGACTCCAGGGTACCGATCCTCTTCAAATTAATTTTAAATATCCCCGTCTTTTATTATTTTTATATTAAGAACAAGCCCATCATTATTGGGTGCGATTATGCTTTTTTCCCTGTTTTATTTTAACTTATTTTTAAACAACACGTTAATTATTTTAAACAACTCAAAAACAACATCCTATGAAAAAGTATTTCATAATCTTTACTTCTTTTTTAACCGTTTTTATTCTATTCTCCTCCTGTAATTTCGGTCCTGGTTATGCCCGGTTAAGCGGGGATATTGTTACGGACCAGAGAGATGTTCCTGACTTTGACAGAATTGATGTTTCCTCGGGAATTGAACTGATTTTAAGCCAGGGATCCTCGCATAAAGTAGTCGTAAGGGCTGATAAGGATCTGCAGGATGACATTCAAACCGTAGTTCGGGGTGGTGTATTAAAAATTTATTGTGAACGGAGTTTCTGGAGGGCCAATAGAAACATCACCGTTACAGTAACATTTGAAAATATCGATCATCTGAAAGCCAGTGCAGGGGCCAATGTAAAAGCCGATGAAACCCTTAATTTCGATCATCTTACCATGGGTGCGAGCAGCGGCAGTAACATCAATATTACTTTGAAAGCCGAATCCATCGAGCTTTCCTCAAGCAGCGGGGCTAATACCAATGTGGACGGCAAAACGAATGACCTGGATATCCAGGCATCCAGCGGATGTAATATAAAATTACAGGACCTTGAAGCAGACGACGTTTCCATATCCAGCTCAAGTGGTTCCAATATCCATGTGATCGCCCGCAGATCCATTGAAGTGCATTCCTCAAGCGGCAGCAATATTTATGTTACCGGCAATCCGGAGAGGCAGCATATTTCAACTAATAGCGGGGCGGATGTGCACTTCCAGTAAATGATTATGAACACCAGGGTTAATTCACGCAAAGTAGTAGAATATGCAAATTTTTTTCATGCAAAGGCGCTAAGATCGCAAAGGCCTTCCAATATTTTCTAAAGATACTAAGTGCCTTTTCGTGAAAATCATTCATTCAATGCTTTATCGAGATCACTTTGCACGGCGGGATTTTTATTACCAAAATTCCGGAATAATTGGTTCCGTATAATCATGATTTCGCAAGGCAGCATTCACCAGAAATAAATGAATAAAAAAACCATAAATGACAGAATGTGATAATTTCATTCGTGCATTCATGGCTTTAATGATTATTTATTCGTTACAAACTCCAGCCCTGCCGGTACTGTCTTTTTACATAAGCATTAGCCTGATCAAAATTGGTGATGGTCATGTTTTTGGCATCCCATAATAATTTTTTTCTTCCGGGGTACGTCTTGGTCGCCTCATCATAATATTGATAGCTTCGTATGGCAAGGTTTCCCATGATCACCGCTTCCGTAAAGGGACCGGCATAACTGAATGGCGAACTAAGTTCTGCATTTCCATAACCTTTCATGCAGGCATTTACCCATTGCACGTAATGACCTTCCGGTACCCTGCTTATGGTTTTGGGAACTTCATCAATCTCAGGCATACGGCTCGTCGGTAACAAGCGGGGAGCATCACGGTAATTACCGAGCAGCTTACCTTTTGAACCTTCGAATATCACGCCGTTTTCAAGCAAATCTTCATCAGGCCTGAGCTCTTCAGGACGTTCCGGGAGTAATCCACCATCCATCCATGTAAGTTTGAGATTTCCATTTCCGTCTTTTCTCGGAAAGTTAAGGTGAATCATTGACGACGCAGGACAACTCGCATCATAATGTGCTACCTTAAAGAAATCGACCCAATTGGTGGTGATACTGCATTCCACATCGGTCGGGAAATCGATCGGGAAAATCCTGAACACAGGGTCCATGATATGACAACCCATATCTCCCAGGGCTCCGGTGCCGAATTTCCACCATCCGCGCCAGTTAAAAGGAACGTAGGCCGGATTGTAATCGATGAAACTTTCCGTACCCAGCCAGAGATCCCAATCCAGTTCCGAAGGAAGGGGGAAGGTTCCCGTGGGCTGAGGAACACCCTGCGGCCATACCGGGCGGTTGGTCCAGGCCCAAACGCGGTGAACCTCTCCGATCAGACCGGCATCGACGATTTCCTTCATTCTGCGCACCGGTTCTTCCGAGGCATATTGATTTCCCATTTGGGTAACTACCTTATATTTTTCAGCCGCTTCTGCCAGCATCCGGGCCTCAAAGATATCGTGGGTTAAGGGTTTCTGCACGTAAACATGTTTCCCCATACTCATCGCCTTCATCGCGATGACGGCATGGTTATGGTCAGGTGTGGTCACCGTGCAGGCATCAATGCTTTTATTTTCCTTGTCTAACATCACCCGGTAATCCTTGTAATATTTTGCATCAGGGAAGTTTTTCCGGGATTCCACCGCCTGGCGGTCATCAACATCACAAAGGAATATTATTTTCGCATTCGGGCTTTTTGCTAATTCATTGAGATCGGGAACACCTTCGCCACCAACCCCAATTCCTGCAATATAAACAGTGTCACTGGGCGGGACATATCCGTTACCTCCCAAAACATATCTCGGAACAACCGTGAAGGCGGCGGCAGTAAGTCCTGCATTTTTGATAAAGGTTCTTCGGGGCATTTTATTCCCCGGTTTCTTAGAATTTTTCATAATTATCAGGTTTAAAAAATCAAGGTTCAAAAAGTAATTTAAATTATATCAAATCAATTCAAATTCAAATAATCAGCGGATATAATCAGGCTCGTCAATGTTTAGCAAAAGATCAGGGATTATAAAACGGATTATACCTGTAGTTTTCAATGTTTAGATCACGAAGAGTATTTTAAATTCCTTTTTCCTTTTCCCTTCCCCTATTCGTTGTTGCCTTTGAGTAATGAAAAAATCAACCGCTTATCAGATCAAAACAGGATCCTGTACTGCGGAACCGGGAGAATCCCTAATTGATATTGTATCGGCGTTTTCCCTGAAGTAGGATCAAAACTGACACGGTACTGGTTTTTCCGGTTGGTGATATTCTGAACATCCAGGGACCACTCCTGAGTGATCTTTTTACTGTTCATGCGGAAGGATAGTTTCAGATCGATCCTGAAATAGGGCTTGTACTCAATCGAATAGGCTTTGTCGTCTTGTCTCATTTCTTCCCCTGCTTCGATCGAGGCCGGAACATCAATGGGTGTATAATACCTTCCCCCTGCCGTCGTCGATTTTAAATCCACCGACAACACATTTCTTTTATTGCCGATGATCCATTCTTTTCCTCCCAGGAAGTTGATCACGTATCTCCCGTTAAACGCTGTGTTCCTCAGAACTCCATCACTGCCCCTGTACCTGGAACTGAAGATGGAAACTGTACCGAGGTAATAAAAATGTTTATAAAAAGTTCTTTCAACAGTCAATTCAATGCCATAATTCCTGCCGGTTCCATGGTTGATCAGGCTATCCTTGATCGGGGTTACAAAATCATCACCTGTATTTAGCATCGAGAAAGACGATCGCTTGATTTCCACAGGAACTTTAGACAATTGCTGATAATAAATTTCCGTTTTCAGGTGAAAATACCGGTTGGGATGGAATTCGTATCCTATCACATAATGTATACTTTGGGTAAGGCCAAGGTTTCTGTTAAAATTAATATAGGTA
>CAYNCU010000302.1:0-4042 GCA_964395765.1 uncultured Roseivirgaceae bacterium
ATTGAACATATTGATGCAAAGCCTGTCTCCGGGGTCTTATATTCCAAAAGCACAAATGGTGATTATACGCCCGTTGATTTTACAGAGATAGCAAAAAAAGTTACCCCAACGGTTGTACATATACGTTCCACTGAAACTTTTGAAGCCTCGCGGGGAGGTAATCAGAACGTGCCCGATCCCTTCAGGGATTTCTTTGGTGATCAGTTTTTCAAACAATTTTTCGGACCGGGATATAATCAACCTCAAAACCCGCAGGCTGAAATCAGTTCCGGTTCCGGTGTCATTATTAATGATGACGGATATATTGTCACTAATAATCATGTGATCGAAAATGCCAATGACATTGAGGTAACTTTATCGGATAATAGATCATTTAAAGCTACCGTAGTGGGTACGGATCCTACCACGGACCTGGCTGTAATACATATAAAAGCAAAAGGATTGCCTTCGCTGCCGATCGTAAATTCGGATGATGTAAAAGTGGGTGAGTGGGTTTTGGCAGTTGGCAATCCTTTTAATTTGAATTCGACGGTTACGGCAGGTATCGTTTCCGCTACTGCAAGAAATATTGATATACTGCACGGAAAGGATGCCATTGAGGCCTATATCCAAACCGATGCTGCCATTAATCCCGGTAACAGCGGAGGAGCTTTGGTGGACCTGAATGGAGGTTTGATCGGGATAAACTCGGCAATCGCCAGCCCGACCGGCTCCTATGCAGGATACGGTTTCGCCGTTCCTTCCAACTTGGTAAGCAAGGTGGTTGAAGATATTCTCAAGTACGGCAGTGTACAACGGGGTTATCTCGGTATCGATATCACCAGCATGAATTCCGATATCGCTCAGAAGAAAAATCTCAGCCTTACACAAGGGGTATATGTTGACAGTGTCCTGGATAACAGCGCGGCTAAAGAAGCTGGCATCAAGGTTGGAGACGTAATCACCGGCGTGGATGGTATGGAAGTTGACAATTCCCCTGAATTACAGGAATATGTTGCCCGCCATAAACCCGGCGACGAAGTAACTATAAAGTTAAACCGTGATGGTCAGGATAAAACCGTTACTGCAACACTGAAAAATCTTGAAGGTAATACAAAAACTGAAGTACGACCTAAAAATGAGGTATTAAACGAATTGGGGGCTGAATTCGCACCCATAGATGCGAAAACTGCTAAAAAACTTGATATCCCCGGTGGTGTAAAAGTGACAAAACTTTATCCCGGGAAATTAAGACAACAAACCAATATGCAGGAAGGATTTATCATAACGGATATCGATGGAAAACCGGTTAAAACAGTTGATGATGTTACCAAAGCACTGACAGATAAAAAAGGCGGGGTACTGATTGCGGGAATGTATGAAGATTCTCCCGGTAAAGTATACTACGGATTTGGAATGTGATCAATCTACTACGTCTGACAATGGGGGCAATTGCCCCCTTTTTTATTTGTTTATTTGTTGATTTTGTGATTTGTTGATTTTGTGATTAGACCATAGGACAATGCGGTTTGGGCTTTACGAATTAAAACGGAGATAGGTTCCTAATGGAAGGAGATTTCCTGTTCCCGATCGGATGATCATTTCACCGTATTCAGAATGAATGCCTGGAAAAAATTCCCGCACGATATTTTCCATTACATATGGAGAAAGGCCGATGGAATACCAGTTCAACACAAAAAAATTATTATCCTTGTCAAGGATACGGGAAGCGTTAGATATTAATTCATAGATATTGTCTTCCAGAATCCATTTTTCACCTTCAGGACCCCTGCCATACGCCGGTGGATCCATGATGATTCCCTGGTATACCTTTTTTCTTTTCAGCTCCCTTTTTATAAACTTTGAAGCATCTTCCACTACCAGGTGAAGTGATTTCGGCAACTTCGAGTTTTCCCGGTTTATTTCCGTCCATTCGATCATCTGTTTTACCGAATCCAGATGTACTACGTCCCCGCCTGATGACAGGGAGGCCAGTGATGCTGCTCCCGTATAGGCAAAGAGATTGAGTACCCTGGGAGCATCAATAATATTCCTGATCCGGGCCGTATTTTCAGCGATATAATGCCAGTTCATATATTGTTCGGGAAAAATACCGATATGTCCGGAGGAAGTTCTTTTTAATAGTAACCGAAGTTTTTTGCCGGATAGGGTGAGGTTTACGGGCCATTCATCAGGAACATTTCCGGAAGTTTTCCATAAGCCCGAAATTTCCGGACGTCCACTGCTTTTTTTGCTGTCCCTTATAAATAATGCATTTTGCCTGGTGTGCCAGATTCTTTCTTCAAGAGTCTTACTCCATAACGCCTGGGGCTCCGGCCGGCGTAATACATATTTCCCGAATCGTTCCAGTTTTTCACGACCGCCTGAATCAATCAGTTCATAATCATGCCATCCATCAGAAATTAAAGCCTTCATTTCCCGGATTTGTAATTTTAAAGCAGCTTTGTCAATTTATAAAAATATTCGGTAATCACCCCCGGTATTACTGCCCTTCATTATTTTGTTTTTCGCTTAAATCGACTTAAATTCAAGGTTTTTATGCCTAATTTATCTTAGTGTGAAAGTGAATTCAGTTAATTAATACAGCAATTATAATCAGGTGGGAAAGGAAAAAATAAAATACCGGGGAATAAAAAAAATAATAGTAAGCCTGCTGTTCGTCTGCCTTTTGGTCCTTCCCGCATTTTTAACTACGAGACACAGGATGGATTCCGAAGTCAGGATGACCCGGAAAGAAAAAGAAACATCCTTAAAAAAATATGGCCTTTATTTTGAAGACGTCACATCGTCCAGCGGGGTAGACTTTATCCACCATTCACCACAACTTGATAAAAAGCTGGACCCGATCCTGCCTCAGATTGCTTCGATGGGCGCCTCTATTGCGGTTTGTGATTATGATAAGGACGGATGGAATGATTTTTATACCACAAACAGCAGGCAGGGATATCCGAATGCCCTTTATCATAATGAAAAGGATGGTACTTTTAAAGATGTTGCCGGTCAACTGGGAGTGGCCGATGTAAACCAGAAGGGTACGGGGGTATCGATGGGAGCAGTATGGGGCGATTATGATAACGATGGATACGAAGACCTGTTCGTTTATAAATGGGGCAAATGTGAATTATTTAAAAATGAAGGAGGCAAAGGATTTAAACTTGTATCGGGAAATACCGGGATACCCAAATGGATCAATGCCAATACCGCCATTTGGGTGGATTACAATAATGATGGCCTCCTTGATCTTTTCATCGGTTGTTATTATCCCGATACGATTAATCTCTGGCATTTAAAATCCACGGTCATCATGCCGGAAAGCTTTGAATATGCGAATAACGGCGGAAGAAATTTCCTTTTGAAAAATAACGGCGACGGGACATTTACCGATGTTACCTTTCCCATGGGTCTGACCAGCACGAAATGGACATTGGCTGCCGGGGCTATGGATATTAACCGGGATGGCTACCAGGATTTAATCGTTGCCAATGATTACAGTGTTGATGAAATATTTTTAAACCAGCAGGGAAAGTTTTTCAAAGAGATAGGAAAAGAAGCAGGGATCGGCTACTCGCCTAAAAGCGGCATGAATGTGTCGTTTGGCGATGTGGATAACAGCGGGAAGTTGGGAATATATATATCCAATATTACTGCCATGGGAGTCTTATTGCAGGGTAACAATTTCTGGATACCTTCCCAAAAAGGAAAGAACATTGTTTTTCAGAATAAGGCTCGGGATAAAGGGGTGGAATTAGGAGGCTGGAGCTACGGAACGCAATTCGGTGACCTTAACAATGATGGAAGCCAGGATATTTATTCTGCCAACGGATACATCGCTGGTTGCCTGCGACCTTGGGCAGATCTGCATTCCGGTGGGAATTTCTGATATTGACGGCAATATCGCAACCGTCGACGTTCAGGGCGGCGAATACAACAGCTCCTGGGTCGGAGGCTGGTGTCTGGCGATCCCACGGGGCGCGAAGGACCCGGAAGGCGCCTTCAAACTGATTCAATGGCTCTGCGCTTCGCCCGAGGGTACGACGATGAT
>CAYNCU010000303.1:0-4006 GCA_964395765.1 uncultured Roseivirgaceae bacterium
ATATCTGTCATTATGACCGAATTAATTATTCGGATTATAAAAAAATGCGCCATTATGGCGCAATATATTGAATGAAAATTTCCAGATTAATATTATACCAATTGACTTGGCTGAAAGGCCGGGTAAAATTGAATTCAGGGATTGGGTCTATAAAACGAAAAAGGTATCAGTTCCCTCCTCCTGCAAGCTTAATAATCCCCTTGATATCAACCTTTTCAGCCAGGGCTATCATATCGTTTTCATTGGTTATACCTTGGCAGGTATAAGTCATTAACGATTGATTGAATGGGATCTGTAATTCATATCCGGTAAGGGTCTCATCATTTTTTTGTTTATTCAATACGGCCTTATAACCGGCAACTCTCACCACTTTCTGATCTCCGTTGGAAAAAGCATTGAGGGTAGCGATCATCGGAGAATTATTTAAAATTGTAATTTCAAGGGTTTTTGCAGAATCCGCTGTATTATCATAATGCCTGGAAACATTAAGTCCGGTAAATCCTCCGGCGTTGCCCATTACATTATCCTCGTGTTCATCATATTTAAACTGATCGATATCTGTGGGCAATATCTTCAGTATTTCCTGTCCGATCACTACATCAATAGCCTGCAGAGTTTGTTGTAAAGCAAATCTTGCGTCCTGCAACTTCCCCGAGCCGTAGGCATCCTTTGCCTCGGTAATATATTTTTCAACGTCATCCTGTGAATACCCCGTGGTAACGGTTAACAGAAATAAAGTAACAAGTATATAGATGGATTTCATTTTCCTTGGATTTTATTGTTCGCCGAGCATCATTTTAATCGATTCGATATTGAAATTACCGGCTGTCTGGGTTACGGCATCTTCATCTTTACAGCTACCGCATTTCATTATGATAACGGACGATTGTCCAATCGGAATACTCAGGGTAAAACTTCCATCATCTTCGGCAGTAAGCACCGCCCTGTAGTCGCCCACCTTAACAGCCTTCGTGTTATTATTTGATGAATTCATATACATCGGGTTGGTGAGCATCATATTCACCCCGGAGGAAACGGCAGAATTATTCATTATATTGATATCAAGGGTTTTATCCTCCTTGGTATAATAGCTTCTTTCCACATCGAAACCGGCGAAACCGTATCCGTTGCTGATTACCTGGTCATCATCTTCCTTATAGTTCTGGTCGTTTACGCTTTTAGGAAGGGAATCAAGGATCTGATAGCCGATTTCCAGCTCGATGCCGGCTTCCGCTTGTTCGATGTTGTATCTTGTATCCTCATAATTTTTCGAACCATATGCTGTTTCCGCATCTGCAATCAGCTTTTTAACATCGGGCGGTTTCATTTTTTTCCGGCCGGTACTTGAAGTGGTCACATTATTTTGTGAAACCACCGAGGAATTATCCTGGCTGTTCGTGTTGCTTGAATTTTGGTTGGAATTGTTCTGATCGCTATTGGAATTATCACCTTTATCAAGCATTTTTCCGGCCTCATTGCCCAATTTTTGACCCATTTTTTTTAAAAAACCCTGGGCCGAACCATTGTAAGCACTTAACATGCTTATCATAAAAGCATAAAAAAATATTTTATAAATGCTTTTCATAATTGTATTGAATTTAATCGGATGGCAATTTAACTATTCACATTGATTCTTTAAACAAGGTTATAAAATATTTTTATTTAAGTTCCTGAACCGGTTTTAATTACGCCTCTTTCCTACCAGGGTGCTTCAATTCAGGCCAGGCTTAGCCTTCATTAATCCAGCACTTTTATCTTCAGCCTTTTATTGATTTTTCCTTTGCTCTGGTAATCATAAATATTAATTTTCCCTACTTCTTTAGTATTTGCGACATGGGTGCCACCGTCGGCCTGCAGGTCGAGTCCATTTATATCAACGATCCTGATCTCAGTCAACCCGGGCGGAAGTAAATTCACTTTCGTCCTGATCAGGTCCGGGATCAGTTCCGCTTCCTCCCGGGGAAGGATTTTAACTTCAATGTCCCTTTCCTGTTGGATTTCAATATTTATTTTTTCTTCTATTTCATGGACAAGGGAAGCGTTCATTTTTTCAAACTCAAAGTCCATTCTCCCTCCCAATGGTTCCATTTGTCCGCCGGTCACCGGAGCCTGGTAGTCCCGCCAGATAACACCGCAAAGAATATGCATAGCCGTATGGGTTCGCATTAGTTTATATCTCCTCTCCCAATCAAGAACTCCTTTCACGTTCATCCCCTTTTCAATCCATCCATGATCCAGGACATGCCAGACCCTGTTTTCTGATTTTTCAAACCGGGTCACCTGGAAGGAAGCGTTTTCCGAATAAATCGTTCCGTAATCCTGAGGCTGGCCACCACCCCCCGGGTAAAATACGGACGTTGAAAGGAGGACCGCGTTTAATGACTTATCGGTTTCTACTACCAAGGCATCAAATTCCCTGGCGTAAGAATCGCTGAGATAAATAAAATTTGTGACCATGATCTTTCAATGTGCTTTACAATCTTATGAAAATTTACGAGTCTTCCAATTTAAGTTTCAAAGTATTATTTTATAATTCGTTTGTGTGTTGGGTTGATTATTCTTAAGTTGAATGACGAAAATTGAAGGTTATCATAAGTATTAAAATCACAATTAAAGAATGAAAGAAAAAAGCAAAAAAGGCATGAACCGGCGCGAATTCATGAGTTTATCCGCTCTCGGGTTAACCAGTCTTACCATACTTCCCAGTTATGTAATCAGAGGCGTTCGGGTAGCCCCGAGTGACCGTGTAGTGGTCGGTTTTATCGGTTGTGGCCGGCAGGCGATCAGTGATGTGCGGGGTTTTGCAGGCGTGCCGGGTGTTCAGGTCGCCGCCTGTTGTGATGTCGACAGCATTAAACAGGAGCGATTTAAAAGAAAAGTAGAAGACTGGCAAAAGTCCATCGGCATTCCTCCCCGGTGTGATACCTATGAACAATACGAACAATTGCTTGAGCGCACGGACATTGACGCCGTTGAAGTGGTTACGCCGGATCATTGGCATGCCCTGACGACGATACATGCCTGCCAGGCCAGCAAGGATGTTTATGTACAAAAGCCAATCTCCTATACCATCAGGGAAGCCTTGAAAATGACAGAAGTAGCCCGTCATACGCACAGGGTCGTGCAGGTGGGCAGCCAGCAACGTTCGAGTCCTGAATTTCAGAAAGCCATAGAACTTGTCCAGACCGGTGCCATCGGTCACATTAACAAGATTTATGCAAGAGTCGGTGATCCCCCCAAGCCGTTTGATCTCCCTGAGATGCCTGTACCGGGAAATTTAAATTTTAATCTTTGGATGGGTCCATTGAACGACCCCGTAATACATTATAATTCGGATATCTGCCCGGTGGTTTCGCTCGATCCGGAAGTAGACGAAAAGCTCTGGGGAGCCTGGCGCTGGTATCGTGAAACCGGCAATGGTTATACCGCCGATTGGGGCGCTCACATGTTTGACATTGCCCAGGCCGCTATCGGTATGGACGGTTCCGGCCCTCATGAAATAATCCCGAAAGGTTATAACGGCCAGGATTATCTTACCTATAAGTACCTGAGTGGAGTAATCATGACGGAACAGCCCTACCTGGATGATGTTCCCAATGCCCAGGGAATTAAGTTTATCGGTGATGACGGGTGGATTGAAGTGGCGCGGGGATATCTCGCCTGTTCCAAGTCAAACCTGGTCCCGAAGGAAATTGCAGGTAACCGCCCGAAAGAAATGACGCCCGAAGAAAGAAAAGCTTTTTATGAAAAGATGCGGCAAATGAGAGGTAATGCACCCGAAAGTTTCGCCTACAAAGATGCTCATAAACAGAATTTTGTCGACTGCGTCCGTTCAAGAAAGGAACCCATCGCCCCTATTGAGGTGGGGTGCAGCACGGCCATCACCTGCATCCTCGGGAATATGGCGACCGAGCTTGGCCGTCCCGTAAATTGGGATCCGGCAACCCTCACTTTCATTAATGATATGGAAGCAGAGCATCACAGGTTGCACTCGTATGAAAACAGG
>CAYNCU010000304.1:0-3947 GCA_964395765.1 uncultured Roseivirgaceae bacterium
GCTGAGCCGGCCAATCAGGTAAGCGAGAAATGCAATAATGAAAGTATTCCTTCTGTTTGTCCTGAATGCCTCAATCAATACCGGGATGGGAGCGATCCATAAAAGATACCAATACCTGCCGGTTAACCCGAATGAAATATACCAGCAGAATCCGGATACGATTACAACAAGAGAAAATTCTAATAATTCCTTTGATTTGATTTTATTCAATAAATTATTCATAAATAGATTTTTGCCATTTTTATATTTTACATGCTGTCAAAACAATATGCCAGGGCCAAACATAATATTTCCCCGGCTTTTCCTGTAATGAATTAAGGATTTTTATTTTATTACCCGGTGTTATGTAAGTTGTAATTTCTTTTTATAGGCAGATTCCAGCCTTTCGCGTGTGATAACATTACCATGAGCAGGAAGAAATAGCCTGCAATTTGATTCCAGTAACCGCCCCCAACTTATTATAACCTGATTCGGCTCTTCAGCAAAGGCTGGAAAAATAGTATAGGGCAATATGGATTCCATAGTGTCTCCTACTAATGCAATTTCATCATCTATGATAATGCTCATCGACCCTTGGGAATGACCGGGAGTATGGATTAGATAAGCATTGAAACCCAGATCGGAAAGACTGAAGTTATCCGTCACTTCTGTGTCGGCCAGGCATGATTCATACGAAAACCACGACTGCACCCTTTTGGCAAGTAATCGTGTTATGATTCCGGTAAAAAAAAACGATCCGTCAGGCAGGGGAGATTCACCGGTATGCAGGTAATTTGATTCCGATTGGTGGACGATTACTTTCGGGTTGTATTTTTTCTTTATGAAATTGGCATTTTCAGCATGATCAAAATGCGTGTGGGTAAGAATAAGGGCATTTAATTTTTCAATGCCTGATTTTTCAAGAGAATGGATAAGGGGTTTCCTGAAACGTTTTCGATTGGTATCAATAAGTATATGTTGAGTTTTTCCGGATAATAAAAAAACATTGCATCTTTTATGTAAAAGCCGGGTTATTTTGTACCCGCTTTTAGTTTCCCAGCTTATCATTCTAAAAAGATTGTTACCCTTCAAAAATCCAATTAAAAATTGATATTATCCAAATTTTTTCTAATTTATTTTCATTTTACCTTAATTTTCGGATTAGAAACCGTTCTGAATTTATTAAAAACGAAAAAAAGTCCATGCACCGTAAGGATACCATTATCTGGTTATCCTAACCTCGCATGGACTTAAGCCTTGTATGATTGTTAATTAATTATTGCGGATATTGAAATAATCTTCCGGGTTAACTCTTTGACCGTCTTTGATCACTTCATAATGCAGGTGGGGGCCAGTGGATAAACCGGTGCTACCGACGTGGCCAATGATTTGTCCTTTCCTGACCTGATCCCCTTTTTTAACAGTAACATCCTCCATATGGGCATAAAATGTCTGGAAGTGTTCATCGTGTTTGATTAGGATCTTAAATCCCCAGTCTTTATCCTGATCCGCTTCAAGGACAACACCTGCCGCCGGGGAAATGATATCAGTACCAATGGGCGCTTTAATATCCACTCCGGTATGCCTGGTCTTTTCTTTGACGAATGGCGTTTTTCGTTCAACTCCGAAGGCGGATGTAATTTCGCCATCCTTTACCGGTCTGATAGAAGGAGGATTATTATTCGTGCTTCCCGGCGAGATTGCCTGGATCATCAGGGCAACCAGGGGAAGGGTCAGCAGGTATAAATATTTCCTGTAAGATGGTGTTTTAATCTTCGAGATCATGGTAATTCTTTTTTTAATGATTAAACTTTTAAAATGATGGGTAATCCCTGTTAAACAACTTATTTCTGTGCCGGATACCAGTAAGGAAAGATATTCCGGGACCGTGGATATATTTTTGATTACTTCATGATCGGCCGAAAACTCATGAAGCGATTTAAGGGATCTTTTTATCAAGAATACAAATGGGTTATACCAGAAAGCAACGCTCAATAACTCCATAACCAGCAGGTCGAGCGAATGCCTCTGGTGAACGTGAACCTTTTCATGTTCAAGGATTAATGAATACCCTTCAAGCCCGTCAAAACCCTCAGGGATAAATATCCATTTGAAAAATGAAAATGGCGAATTATAATGATTTGTCCGGAGAATAGTATATCCCTCGTAATTATCGGCAACAGACATTTTTACTTCCCGGAACAGTTTGAAGGTCATGGCGATGAAACGCCCGAGGAAAAATATAACCCCGGTAAAATAGACGAAAATAATTACAAAGTTTAACGGGCTTATCCCGGACTGAACATCAGGAGTTTTACTGCCTGTTATATTCCCTGCAAAATCGCTGAAACTCTCTGCAATAAAATTACTATGCATAAAATAGGGATTCAATGAATTAGCGATATGAAGCGAAGGGCAGATAAGAGATAAAGGGAAAATTAATAATAAAAAGTAACGATTGATCCGGTGAAATGTATTGTGGCTTAAAAATATCCGGTAAAAGCCATATAAAACGGCAATACAAATACTTGTTTTAATGAAATATAGAAAGATGTTATCCATTGGACTTCTTCTTGGTTTTTATCTTGTTATCAACCATTTGTCTTATTTTTTCCAGTTCAGTAAGACTGAGATCATTTCCTTCTGTGAAGAATGATGCAAAACTGGATACTGATCCGTTGAAAAAATTCTTAATAATACCTTTAAAATGATCTTTGAAGTATTCATTTTTTGAAATGAGCGGATAATACTCATGAACCTTGCTGTAGGAATTATAACCGATGAAATTTTTTTTAACCAGTACCCTGATTACCGTTGATATGGTAGTATAGGCAGGTTTTGGATCGGGAAACTGATCTACCATGTCCTTTAAAAAAGCCTTCTCAAGTTTCCAAAGACACTGCATAACCTGTTCTTCCGCTTTTGTTAATTCTTTCATTTTGCAAATATAATTATATAAATAATAATGTTACTATAAATGTAGTAATATAACTATAATTTGATTTATTTATTTTAAATTGCTGAATATCAGTTTATTAGAATTTACTAATTGCTGCTTTCCTTGTTTAATTTTCAGTAATTGTGATTTCAATACCCATTCTTTTCATATCCGTCATCATTCTTCCGGGTTCAGCGAGGTTTCCCATATACCATAATCCGGGTTTACGGAACGAACCGTCAAGATATTGTAAAAGCATGGCAACAGAGGGTATGGCTGTAAATTCATAGCTATCGGGATGTGCCAGAATCATGGAGAGTTTCTTTTTTTTCATTTTTATTAGCCCTGAAGCTTCCAGTTTTAAAATGGTTTTAAAGGGAGGATGAGCGGTGACTTTCAGGCAGGAATATAACAGACCCGATAAGGGGGAGAGCAGAATTCTTCCGAAAAGCTTCATTAGAATGAAAATAAAAGGAAAGATTACCCAGTCAATAAAAGTGTTAAAACCTGCAATATAAAATCCGGTATCGGTCAATGACGGAAATTGTTCCGGTAACCATTGCAATTCATCAAGGTACATAGGCATGCAGGATTGATTTCCGAAAGGTTGCCCCATATCGATCTTCACAAAATCCCCTGTACTCCATGGATTTGCTTTTTTCCAGACCCCATCACGATATGAAATCCCTTCATAATTTAAAAGCTCATCTACAAATTCCATTTTAGTAGTGCGGGAGAATCGAGTATTTTTCCAATTATACCGGATCAGGCTTCCTGTGATTGCTTTTTCGATTTTGTCGAAGTATAGGGCGCCCGCTCTCACCACGATTGCGGGAAGGCCCGGGTGGAATCCGCCATCGGTAATAAAACAACAACCCGAATCTTTTATTTTCAAAGAAAGGGATTTCAATATTCTGGTTTTTTGCTTTGAATAGATAATGTCAAAATAATCAACTCCCGATTCCAAA
This sequence comes from uncultured Roseivirgaceae bacterium, assembly GCA_964395765.1. Classification (GTDB taxonomy): domain Bacteria; phylum Bacteroidota; class Bacteroidia; order Cytophagales; family Cyclobacteriaceae; genus DATDPY01. Next base: position 3,886 of record CAYNCU010000304.1, read on the forward strand.
GCAGTAAAGGCGATATTTTCTGTGTAGGCTGAGGTGGCGGCGGCTACGACTACAAGGTTAAT
>CAYNCU010000305.1:0-3928 GCA_964395765.1 uncultured Roseivirgaceae bacterium
CAGCTATCAAGAGATTGAAAAAAGATGTAAACCCTTCTTTTTCAACATTATTTTATGCAAGAAAATAGCCAAACTCGAGCGGTTTATTGTTAAATAACAATAAACCAGTACTAATTGGCTCCGGCTTTAAATTGATTACTGCGGGTGGATATCACTCACTGGCTTTAAAATCTGATGGAACGTTATGGGCCTGGGGAGTGAACGATCACGGCGAGTTAGGAGACGGTACTTCAACAGATAAAAGTACACCCGTGCAAATAGGATCCGGTTATATGGCTATTGCGGCGGGAAGTATTCATTCCCTGGCTATTAAATCAGATGGCACACTATGGGCCTGGGGAAACAATAATTTTGGTCAATTGGGCGATGGTACTTTAGTGGATAAAATGATGCCCGAGAAAATAGATTCCACTTTTATTGCAATTGCAGCAGGCGGTTTATGTTCGTTTGCTTTAAAAGAAGACGGCACGCTGTGGGCCTGGGGAAGTAATTTTAATGGTCAATTGGGTGATGGCACAAATGTGGATAGATTAAGACCTGTCAAGATAGGTTCTGGCTATAAAGCGATTGCTGCAAGTGGAATTCACAACTTGGCATTGAAAACAGATGGCACACTTTGGGCTTGGGGAGTAAATGCTACCGGCCAGTTGGGAAATGGCACATTGGAAGATAAGAACACACCTGTGAAGATCGGTTTGAATTATGCAGCAATTGCAACAGGAGATCTTCACTCTTTAGCTTTGAAAACTGATGGTACACTGTGGGCCTGGGGAAGTAACAGTCGCGGCCAGTTGGGAGATGGAACAAATGTTTATAAGAGCATACCTGTGAAGATAGGTTCCGATTATGAAGCAATTACCGCAGGCCGTGAACACTCTTTGGCTCTTAAAACAGATGGCACCTTGTGGGCTTGGGGAAGCAACGGCAATGCCCAGTTAGGTGACGGAACAATGGAAGACAAGAATTTGCCAGTAAAAATAGGTCCATGAGTACACCCGGAGGGACTCGAACCCTCAACCCTCAGAACCGGAATCTGATATTCTATCCAATTGAACTACGGGTGCAGTAAATTAATTAAAGAACGTAAACTATTTATGGGTACTCACTCTATCCAACCTGCCCCGCCTGCGTTGGCCTCGTGCCGTCTGCGGCGGGGTTGAACTACGGGTGCAGAAAACTAATTAAAGAACGTAAACTCTTTATAGGTACTCACTCTATCCAACTTGCCCCGCCTGCGTCGGCCTTGTAGCGTCTGTGGCGGGGTTGAACTACGGGTGCAGTAAATTAATTAAAGAACGTAAACTATTTATGGGTACTCTCTATATCCAACCTGCCCCGCCTGCGTTGGCCTGGTGCCGTCTGCGGCGGGGTTGAACTACGGGTGAAGATTTTATGTAAAAATATGCATTTATTAATGAGAAATTATATTATACTTTTAGGATTAGTCTATCAGGAGCCTTTAAAAATCCAATCCTCAAACTCCAAATTTCAAATAATTTCCAAATGCCAATATTCAATCAACCAAACTATTTGTTTCCGGAAAACCATTAGGAATTTCCGGGTTTGAAATTTGATTATTGAATATTGGAATTTTTTTTTTTTGTTATTTGTTCTTTGTCATTTATTTCGCCAGATCCTGGCAGGCTTTGTAAAGATTCTCCACCAGCATCGGTATCTTATCCTTCGGTGTAGCCGAAAATGCCAACCGGATCACATTCTTGGTTACGATAACGCCCGTGCTGTATTTTTCCAGCAGGTGCAACCGTATCTTTTCCGCTTCCAGGCCCGGTTTGATCACCACGCACATAAAATAGCCCGAGTTGAAGGGCAACGGTTCAAAATATTTTGCATGATCCGGGTTTTTAAGACATTCCTGAAGCAGGTCATACCTGGCTTTCAGAATGCCGTATTTTTTCTTTTTTGTGGCCTCGTAGGTTTCCGTCAGGTAAACATTCAGCAGCAAGCTTTGGGAAAGATGGCTGATGTTTGAAATATTACCGCGGATAGCGCCGCCCGTTTTGGACTCAAGCGCTTCGTACAGTTCGGGTGTTCCTCCCTTGACCCCGAAGGAAATGAAGCCTACCCGGAATCCCCAAACGTAATCTTCCTTGGTAGCTCCGTCAAGCTTCACGGCCAGTAGGTTCTCATGCAATCCGGCCAGCCTGACAAATATCGATTCGGGGAAAACATTTTCTCCGTATACCAAACCGTAATAGGCATCGTCAATGAGGACGATCACTTTCTTCCCGGACTTCGCCAGTTTTTCAAGCTCGGAAACGATGATTTCCATTTCCTTGTTGAGCGGTGTATAGCCTGAAGGGTTATTGGGGAAATTCATCAGGATGATTACCTTGTCCTTATCAACAGTAGACAGCTTGGCAGCAAAGGCATCTGTATCAAATCCTCCGTCTTTGAATAAATTGAAAGTTTCCATTTTGGCCCCGTAACCGTTGGCGAAAAGCAGGTTATAGTTTCCCCAGTAAAGGTCGGAAAGGATTAAGGTATCCCCTTCATCCACAAAGAGGTAACCCGCCATGCTGAGCCCATGGGTCAGCCCGTTGGTGGCTATGGGCCGGCTGAAAACCGTATCTTTCAGCCCGGGATTTTTCTTAATGATGAATTCCTTCCATTTATCACGCATTTCAGGCTTACCGTAGCTGGGTGCGTAAGGGAAAATATTCTGTACCGGTATTTTTATAATATTTTCGAATTCTTCGAGGTGCATGGAAGAGCCGTCGTCTTCGCGGGCTTCGCCGATGGTGGCATTGATATCCTTTCCTTTGGCCTGGGCGGACTGGGCAAGGATTCCCGATTTGGGGAAAAATATATTCTTTCCTTTTTCAGAAAGCATCTGTAAAACAGCAGGATTAATTTGTTCAATAGTTTGATTCAGGGATTGAGCTTGAGGATTCATAATTAAAAAATTTTTAGCGTGATACGTTTACCTGAAACGAAATTAGCTAAATCGATTTATAAATTGTCTGCCGATTTCAAAAATATATTAATAATACGCACGATTTGGAATAATTTCAAAATCACTGTTTTTAAATCACCTATATTGCAGATTTGTTAACCAGTGTCGGAAATTCGTGAATATTATTTAAGATATATTTAGCCTGATGAAAAGAAGAAGATTTCTCAAACAAAGCGGCCTGGGTTTAGCGGCCCTGGGACTTATACCTGTTTTACCGGGGTGCGGACCGGGAAAGACAAGTAATGGATTTTTTATATTGCCCCGTCAAACACCTGAGTCCCAGGGTATATCTTCTGCTGCCATCCGCACCTTCCTTCAAAAGGTAAAAGAAAGCGGACAGGAATTCCATAGCCTGATGATCCTTCGTCACGGAAACGTGGTGGCGGATGGATGGTGGGCTCCGTATTCATCGGAACACCGGATGCAGTTGTATTCGGCCAGCAAGAGTTTCACGGGCACTGCCATCGGTTACGCGGTATCAGAAAGCCTTATGACCGTCGACGATCCGGTTATAAAATTTTTTCCCGATCTTCTGCCGGATGAAGTAAGCGATAACCTGAAAGCCATGAAGGTCCGGCACCTGCTGTCCATGTCGGTGGGGCATGCCCGGGATGCTATTCTTTTGCTGGAAGCATCTCCTCCCGGCGTGCCGTGGGAAAAGACTTTCCTGGCCCAGCCCGTGGTGGTTCCGCCCGGTTCGGAATTCATGTATAATTCCGGCGCGAGCTTTATGCTGAGTTCCATCGTGAAAAGAGTGACGGGTAAAACAGCGCATGAATATTTAAAACCCCGTTTGTACGATCCGCTTGATATTACCGAAGCCACCTGGACTGAAAATTGGGAAGGCGTAAACATGGGTGCTTCCCATTTACGGATGCGTACTGAAAGCCTGGCGAAGTTCGGACAGCTTTACCTGCAGAAAGGAATGTGGAACGGAAATCGGGTACTAAGCGA
>CAYNCU010000306.1:0-3925 GCA_964395765.1 uncultured Roseivirgaceae bacterium
TTGCATCACGGACCAGGGGATTAGGGTTCCGGTCTGTGCGCCACAGACCAGGGGGGAGGCTGTCAGAAAAATGAATTACGAAAAGCAAGGCTCTGGTCTTTGCATCACGGACCAGGGGATTAGGGTTCCGGTCTGTGCGCCACAGACCAGGGGGTAGAAGTAGATTCGGTCTTTTTTGTTGAATATTGATTATTGAATATTGATTATTAAAAAAAATTATCTTTAAAGGTGATATCATGTCCTTTTAAAGCACTTAGTATTAAACATTGGAATGCATGGAAGACTTAATTACTTTTCCGGAACAGAAAATTTTAACCGATCAGGAACCAGAACTTTCCCGGATCTATGAAAATGCCTTTCCCGGTGTGGCAAAATTTGTAAGCCGACGTGGAGGTTCATTCGAAGACGCCAGGGATATTTTTCATGATGCGATGGTGATATACCTCGAAAAACGTGAATCAATTCAGGATAAGATCAATCTCAGTGCTGAAGCTTACCTGGTGGGCATCGCAAAGCATCTCTGGATAAGAAAATACCCGAATGTCAATAAGGAGGTAAGCCTGGAAGATACTGAAAAAGTAATCAGCATTCCTGAGAATTTTTATCCTTCGGTCAATGAGAAAAGGTTATTGAAAATTCTGATCTCCGCAGGGAAAAAATGCATGGATCTTTTGCATGCCGTTTATTATCGAACGACAAATTTAAAAACGCTGGCCGGCCAACTGGGTTATTCCGGGGAACATTCCCTTAGCGTACAGAAATACAAATGCATTGAAAAGATAAGAAATACCGTAAAAGAAAAATCATTGCATTATGACGACTTCATTGAATAATACAAAACTCATAGAAAAATATATCGACGGCAGCCTCCCAGCCGGAGACAGGCTTCTATGTGAAATTAAAATAATGCTGAATCCAAACCTGAAAACGGACGTCTTTTATCAAAAGAATACCAGGCATTTCATAAAAATGTATCACCGTCAAAAACGCAGGGAAGAAATTGAGGCCATTCATCGAAAATTATTTTCAGATCCGGGTAAAAAATATTTTCAGCGGGCCATTCAAAAACTTTTTAATCATCCCCAACCATGATCCGGGCCAATTTAATTCCCATGGTCATCGACAATGCCCAGGGCGGCGAGAGAGCGTATGATATTTACAGTCTTCTGTTGAAAGAAAGGATTATTTTTCTTGGAAGCGCCATCAATGATGCAGTAGCTAATCTCGTAGTTGCCCAATTATTATATCTGAACAGCGCGAATCCCAAACTTCCTGTCAACCTATATATTCACAGCCCGGGTGGCGGGGTATACGCTGGCATGGCCATTTACGATACCATGAAGCTGATTTCCGCTCCGGTGGTCACTTATTCCGTCGGCCTGACCGGGAGTATGGGAACTTTTCTTTTATGTGCCGGAGAAAAAGGAAAACGCTATGCCCTTCCCCACTCTACCATACACATGCACCCGACCGGGGGCGGCTCGCAGGGATACACGGAAGATGTACGGATAGCCACCCGTGAACAGGAAAGGCTGCAGACTCAGATTTTTCATCTCATGGGAAAACAGTCCGGTCATACCTGGAAGGAAATGGAAGATTTTTTCCATAGGGATAAATACCTGAATGCCGAGGAAGCGCGGGAATTCGGGATCATCGATGAGGTAATGGGCGATACCAACGATCTGATATTTCTGAACAACCCGGAACTTTCGGTAAGCCTGGTTGCAGAAACAAAAAAAAATTTGCTTAAAAAATCGTAAGGTCATATTTTGAAGATCGCTCAGATATACATAGAAAAAATTTGCGGAAATCTGCGGGATCTGCGGGATCTGCGGGAAATACTATCGCTTATTCAATAAAAAAAGTCATCACTCATCGGTTTGTTCAGGACTATTTTATTTCTGATCGTTTTTGACTGCAAATGATCATCCTTATATACTTCTTCAACCCGGTGGAAACTGATATTATTGATCGGCTTATAATCTTTAACTAATGTTTTCGAATCAGATGCCGGGTCATCCGTAGTGATACGGCTGAGCAGGTGGGTATTGCGGTTGAAATAATAGTTAAATGCTTTCGGCCAGTACGGGTTTTTGATCAAAAGGATATCATATTTTCCGGTATTATCCATAAGGGAATCTTTATAAGATATTGTATTTTCCAGGCTGAGTAAAAGATCAGGAAAATCCCCGAAGGCAAGGGTACTGATCAGGTAATCTACAACCTTTCCGGTAAAATTCTCCCGCTTGCCGTTTTGTGATCGCCAGAATACATGCCCGTCATAATCATAGACCGTGGTATCGCCCTTTTTATTAATAAATACCTGTTTGAACCGGTTCGGCCGCTTAAAATATTTATATACCCGTTCAGTATCGGGTTTCTCCGTTGCTATATTATAATTTATAAATACTCCTTCCATGGTCATAGTCGAAATTTCCCTCCATCCCCTTTCGCCCCCGATGGCATCAAAAAATTGTTTTACAATCCTGTCCTTGTTCTGGGCTACGGCAAAATCCCCGGCAAATAATAAAACAACGACGATAAATAATTTAATTACGCTTTTATTCATGCGAAAAATTTACGATAGCCACAAATCCGGGTAATTATGAAAATATAATTCAAGGATAGCAAATTAAATCACAAATCCCATCACTCAGTTAAAAAATATGCCGGAAAGATATATAAAAGACAATCCATAAGTTACAAGACTATCAGCGAATCCGATTGTCGGATAATGCAACAGGCGGTTTCAATTTAAAACAACGGATCACACTCCTATCCTCCTCAAAGAATATTGTAATAACGGAAGCCGGGGTTTGCCTATAAAAGTGAAATGCTCATTCCGTTTCCTTTATAAAATCTTTATTGCCTTCACTGTTTATTTTATAAAACCTTTATAAATAACCGGTCAATTTTGTATTGTGAAATTTTATAATAAAGTATGATCAAACTGTTCATTACATTAAAACCATTATTGATCAATATCGCGGCCGGCACAACCGGTGAAAAATTCATGAACGATTCAACCGGTTATCTTATAGGCGGTATCATCGCCATCCTTTTACTGGGATACCTAGCCTATACGCTTCTCAAACCTGAAAAATTCTGAATGAAAATATATGGCAAGTAATGAATACCATAAGGCCTTCTGAATTTATTGGAAAAGTGATTTTCATAGGAAAATTTTTCGGAGGAATGATTGCGCTGTTTGCCCTGAGTTATCTCGTGGGAAGAATCCTCAGGATTAACGAACATATAACTCAACTCTATAATCGTAAACCAAAATGACCTTTCATGAAATTATTCAGATTGTAATTTATGTTGCCTTACTGACCGCTCTCACACCCGTCTTAGGCAATTACATGTACAAGGTATTCAATGATCATCAGCCTGTTAATATTCCGGTACTCTCCCGGGTTGAAAAATTCATTTACCGGCTTTGCGGCATTGCTGCTGAGGAAGACAACGGCTGGAAAAAATACACGCTTAACCTGTTATTATTTAATTTCTTCGGCTGGCTGGTAGTTTTTCTGCTACAACTGACCCAACAATGGCTACCACTGAACCCGCAGCATCTGCCGAATATATCATGGGATTCCTCTTTTAATACTTCCATAAGTTTTATGACCAATACCAACTGGCAGGGATATGCAGGGGAAACCACCATGGGCTACCTTGCCCAGATGACGGGCCTTACCGTTCAGAATTTTGTAAGCGCTGCCACCGGCATGGCGGTTCTCATGGCGCTGATCAGGGGCATAGCAAGGAAAAACACATTAAACATAGGAAATTTCTGGGTTGACCTGACACGGTCGACCGTTTACATTCTGCTTCCGTTATCCATTTTTTTTGCCGTCTTTCTTATCAGCCAGGGGTGTGTACAGAATTTCAGGTCGTACATAACGGCCTATACCCTGGAAAGGAA
>CAYNCU010000307.1:0-3896 GCA_964395765.1 uncultured Roseivirgaceae bacterium
GAATATCCTTTCCAAAATCCGCATTTTCAACAATTCAGGGATAAAATTCATAATTTTCGTCATCAACCATGGCGTAAATCCCGGAATGATTATCGTTTTACCCCTTAGCATCGCCGGAACAGCTACGGAGGCAATATTCTCGGGCATTTTTATTATGAGCCTGGCTTTCCATCCCTGGGCCCTGGCTCTACGTAAGCCTTCTTCATTGGTAATAACAGGCCCGGGACAAAGGACGCTCACTTTGATATTATCCGGTTTTAATTCTTCATAAAGAGCGAGGGAGAATGAATATATAAAATTTTTAGTACCGGTATAAACGGATTTATACGGCAGGGGAAGTGTTGCTTCCATGCTGCTTACATTCAAAATATGGGAATCACTGAATTTTTTTAATTCCGGAATAAAATAATGGGTAAGACCCACGAGGGCAAAGTTGTTCAGTAATAACATCCGGTAATTTATTTCAAGAGAGGAATATTCGAATAATCCGTTGATCCCGAAACCGGCATTATTGACGAGGACATTGACCGGGATATTTTTTTCTTTCGCATATTCAAAAACCTTTTTCGGTGCTTCTTCTGTTGTCAGATCGATCGAGAAAGCGATAACTTTCACCTTGAAGATATCCCTGAGTTCATGGGCAGTAGATTCAAGTTCGGGTCCCGGCAAGGCAATTAAAAAAAGATTATAACCTCTTCTGGCAAATTCTGTCGCCAGGGCCTTTCCGATCCCCAGGCTTGCACCGGTGATCATTGTATATTTTTCCAATCCTTCCTGATCGAGCATATTTATCGGTTATGTTTAAAAAATTATTTAATGGCTTTAAAAATTTGATTGCAAGACTATACAATAATAGGTAAACAAAATAGTAATCGATCCCAAACTTAATTTATTTTAAAAATCCATCCGGTTCATCATTAAGAACGTTCCGATTGGTCGTTTTTGGCAAGTCATAAATTTAAAAATTTTAATTTAATATTTTGTTAATGCCTGTTTTGAATTTTAAGTTTACTTATATTTTATCCTACAGAAAATGAAAAAGCTCACTTCGATTTTTTTATTTCCGCTTTTAATGGCGTTTATTTTCTCTTCCTGCGGAAACAGGAAGCCGGAAAATAAAAATGAAAATAAATACAAACTCGTATGGCAGGATGAATTTGATTATACGGGTTTACCGGACAGTACCAAATGGAGTTATGATACAGCCGGGAATAAATCCGGCTGGGGAAATCATGAACTTGAATATTACACCTACGGAAGAAAGGAAAATGCATGGGTTGATAGCGGTAGCCTGAAGATAAGGGCCATCCGTGAGAATTATAATGGTCGCAATTATACATCGGCAAGGCTGGTTACCCGACATAAAGGCGACTGGCTGTACGGAAAAGTAGAAGTGCGCGCCAAATTGCCTACCGGGAGAGGTACCTGGCCGGCCATCTGGATGTTACCCACTGATTGGGAATATGGTGGATGGCCCGAAAGCGGGGAAATCGACATTATGGAACTGGTTGGCTTCATGCCGGATTCGGTTTTCGCATCCATTCATGCCCAATCAGCCAATAAAACGGAGGGAATATATATTGATGATACCGGCAATAATTACCATGTTTATGGGATGGAGTGGCAGCAGGATACCATTAACATGTTATTGGACGGTAAAAAATATTTTACCTATGTTAATAATAAAAGCGGTTTTAAAGCCTGGCCGTTTGATAAGCGATTTCATTTGCTATTGAATATTGCTGTAGGTGGGGATTGGGGCGGACAAAAGGGGGTTGATGATTCGTCCCTGCCTTATGAAATGGATGTGGATTATGTTCGTGTTTATCAGCGTTAATCCAATAGCATCCTGAAATTTGATTATAAGAATATTGGTAATACAAACTCAAAATAATAAAAAAGGATTCTTAATCCATTCTTAATAATTTTCTGGTGAATAGAATTTTTTCTCCGGAAGTAAGTGACAGGATATAAACGCCATTCTGAATTTTACCGTAGCTTGAACTTCCATTTATCCATTGAATAGGCGACCTGAAATTTTTATCGGATACAGGGTAATGCCAGATTTCTTTTCCATACAAGTCATAAAGATGTACAATCAGGTTATGGCCCGGTTGCGGGGGTAATAAAATATTGATTCTATCCCTGAATGGATTAGGGTAAATGACCGTCTGTTTTTCCATGAGATTATTTTCCAATCCGTCGGGTGTAAGCACCAGATTTTCATCCAGCCAGGCAAACCGGTCCGACACCCAATTTTTAAGGTAATTGATTTCGGCAGCATAGGAGTACCCGATATATAAATTAGGCCAGATATAGGTTCCTAATATATTAAACCGGGTGAAATTCCTTACTTCAGCTTCGTGTAATGAAGTTGCGGTGGAATCGATAAAATCCAAAACGGTCTGGGTTTTAAGAGGACCTTGCCGTAACTGATTCCATCGCCGCAATAACAGGGTCCTGAAATTCACATCATCAAATAATTTATACCACCAGAAAGGAACAAACCAATCATCATCCTGGCAACGGCCGTTAAACTGAAATGCCCAACCTTCACTGCTGCCACCGTCACAATAATCGGCATTGCCAAAACCGAGGTTAAGGTCCCAGATGGGTCCGAAGGTAAGTTTGCCGTCCTTACTGTCTTTATCTTTATAAATAAAAGTACTCAAACGATAGCCGTCAACGTTATGCGATATTTCGTTAAGGATAAAATAATCCACCATTGAATTAATATCCGCATAGGCTTTATACCCCGTAATTGGATTATTATAATCCTCTTTATAAAGGGCATCCTCGAAAGCAGTAACATATTGTTTAATATAGTCCTGCTGAGATTGGGTAATATCTTCATCTTTCGGGTATTCATACTGGAAATAGACCGTTTTTTCCGTATCATATATTTCGGGCGGGGGATAGGGTGATGTCCAGCCCAGGCCCGAATTTTTCCCGTCATACTTGTCAAGTTTTACAATATAGCCTCCGGTCAGATCATCCCCGGAATTTTCATCCGGGTTGAGCTTACCGATGTCTACCCGGTTCTTATCACGTTTCACTTTTTCCATTAAAACATATATCCCCCGGTAATCACCGTTAAGGGACAGTTCGCAATACCTGGTCCGGGAAGCATACCTGCCCATATCATTGCTGAGTTTATATTCAAGGACATTACGTATAAGGCTTTTGTCGCCATAAGGCCCATAAAGAACCCAGTCGTTTTCTTCCGGCAAACCAAGCAATGAAACGTTCAGATTATCTCCCAGTGAATCCCGGGTTTCAATGCCAAAACTCTTTTTGTCATATAAAGCCTGTGAACTGGATCCTCTCAGTTCAATCCCTATATCACCGTTATAATTATAAGAGGTATCATTCAAGCTGTTTATTTGGCCGGGGCCATTATCAATGATCATCATAATGGCATGGATTTTAGGTTCATCCACGATCGTGCCTCCAAGGGTATTGATTTTAATGATAGGAAGGTTCGAGCTTACAAAATTTTGGGCAACGGAAATCCCAGATAAAAAAATCAGGCTAAAAAAAACATGGAAAAATTTTCGGATCATTTTATGAAGTGCTAAAAAAGTTTAACGGTTTGGAGGTTAATCTTCTTACCTGAACTTCAGGTAAGATCTCACATGTTATCTATAAAAATAAACCACCCAAAAATATATAAAATTATAATGCATGCTCAATAGGTTGTTGAATATTTTCGAAATACGGGTACAAAAGGCAAGCCCTTTAAAAACAACCGGGGCTCTGTTATCCCCCTGTAGCGAATCCGGGTAAAGAGTCATGCCGCCGTCGGCGAACAAAGTGATCCCGTTTACATAATCCGATTCGTCCGATGCCAGCCAGACCGCAGCCCTGGCAATATCCTCCGGTTCGCCGATCCGGCG
>CAYNCU010000308.1:0-3864 GCA_964395765.1 uncultured Roseivirgaceae bacterium
CCCATATGGCCATATCCGATTATTCCGACCGTTTTAGAGTGCAGCTCTGTTCCCCTGTTACCCTCCCTGTCCCAGATAAAATCCCGTACTTCGATATCAGCAGAAGGGATATGGTTCAGTAGGGACAACAATAAACCGATCGAATGCTCAGCCAAGGCGTCCTGATTTCCTTCAGGTGCATTCAGAATGGTAATATTGTTTTCAGTACAATAATCAACGTCCACTTTATCCATGCCGGCACCGGCTCGGCCGATAAACCTCAGGTTCACCGCTTTTTCCAGAAGTTCCCTGTCGGCCTCGGTTTTGCTTCGGATTATCAAACCTAAATATTCCCGGATAATTCTTAATATTCCATTCCGATCCAGTTCCGGCCTGTAATCGACTGTAAATCCAAGCTTTTGAAGTCCCGGGACAATGCCGGGATGCATTTCGTCTATAATTAAAATCTTGCCGCGCATGCTTATTGAATAGAAAACGCCGTAAATCAATTATCAATCTGAAGCCTTTTGCTTTCCTGCAGATTCCTCAATTTTTAAACATAAGTATTCAAACTCCTTGACCGAAAGCTGTTCTGCTCTTTTTTTTAAAAGAGGCTCTTCCGCAAATGAGGAAGGCAAATTTAGACTTTTTAAGGCGTTCCGCAAGATTTTACGTCGGTTTTGAAATCCCGATTTTACAACATCAAAAAAAAGTTTTTCATTGCAATTTAGTTTTTTAACCTCGTTCCGTGTAAGCCTGATTACGGACGAGTTTACTTTCGGTACAGGATAAAATGCTCCGGGCCTGACGGTAAACAGATATTCAACTTTATAAAATGCCTTCAGCAATACAGTTAGTTTGCCATAAGTCTTATTTCCTTCCAGGGCATTCAACCTGTCGGCAACTTCTTTCTGGAACATGCCTACTAACTCCTCCACCTTATCCCGGTTGTCAAGAACCCTGAATAATATCTGGGATGAGATATTATAGGGAAAATTCCCGATAATACCATATTGAGTACCCAAAAAAGAAAGATCATAGGCAAGGAAATCTCCTTTCAGAATATAATTTTTCCGTTCTGGAAAAATTCCTGTCAGGTATTGAATCGCCTCTTCATCAATATCCATTATCCAGGTTTGAATATCACTTCGTCCGAACAGGAATTGTGTCAGTACGCCTTTACCTGGCCCGATCTCAAGCAGATTAGGATATTGGTTATGCAATAACAATGAATTCACAATTTTTGCGGCAAGATTCTTATCTTTTAAGAAATGCTGTCCTAAATATTTTTTGGGTCTTACCATATAGAATCACCTACAAAGCACAATTTAATCAGATAAATTTGACTTATTAAAATTTTGATAATGGTTTAAAAGCTAGTTAGCTTTGACCATAAAGCATTGATTTTTATTTATTTCATTCATAGATGGATAAAAACGGGAAGATATCTGCTGATTCAAAACCGGTTATAGGCCTTACCCTTGGAGATTTGAATGGCGTGGGACCTGAAGTGGTTATTAAAGCATTACTGGATACCCGCCTGCTCAATTATTTCACCCCGGTAATTTACGGCGCCACCCGCGTATTGAACTATTACAAAAAACATTTCGAGCTCAATGATTTTAATTACACGCAGGTTAAAGACGAATCCTTTTCGCCAAAAAAAATTAATGTTATAAACTGCTGGGAAGATCATGTGGAGATCAATCCTGGTCAGGCTGTAGCCGCCAATGGGATCTACGCTTTTAAATCTCTTGAGAAGGCCACAAATGATGCCCTGGAAGGCAAAATTGACGCCCTGGTGACTGCCCCCATCAATAAAAAACTTATTCAGAATGAGTCCTTCAATTTCCCGGGCCAAACGGAATACCTGGCGAAAAAATCCGGCGAAAGTGACAGCATTATGATCCTGGTTAGTGAAACCTTGCGTGTAGGCCTGGTTACTACCCACGTTGCCTTAAAGGATGTTGCATCATTGATTACCCCTGAGCGAGTCACACTTAAGATCAAGCTGATGTTGCATTCACTAAAAAAAGACTTCTCAGTAGTAAAGCCTAAAATAGCCGTATTAAGCCTGAATCCGCATGCCGGCGATGAAGGGCTATTTGGAACTGAAGAGGCCGAAATAATAAAACCGGTGATCGACGAATTTAAAAATCAGGGCCACCTGATATACGGGCCCTATCCTTCTGATGGGTTTTTCGGTTCAAACCAGTATCGGAATTTTGACGGAATCCTTGCCATGTACCACGATCAGGGACTTACGCCTTTTAAAACCCTGTCCTTCGATACAGGAGTCAATATGACCGCCGGACTTAAATTCATACGGACTTCGCCCGATCACGGAACGGCCTATAATATTGCAGGTAAAAACGTTGCCAGTGAAATTTCGATCCGTTCGGCCATTTTTCTTGCAAAGGATATTTATTACAGCCACCTCCAGTTAATTCCGGAAAAAACCACCTGAAATCGGCTGAAAATACACTTTATAAAAAAAAAGTTCATTTTAAATGGGGGGTTAATTACCTTTGCAAACCAATTTTCCGAATAAGAAAATGGATAAGCTGTCTGATTTCGGGATTAATATACAGGGCCTTGAAAATAAACGGTATGAATTCGAATATCAGATTGACGGAGGGTTTTTCAACAATTTTGAAAATTCGGAGATAAAAAAGGGGAACCTTATTTGTAAAACGGTTATTGAAAAAACAAGTTCTTTTATTCGTGTAAATATTTTTATCGACGGTTTTATAGAACTGATTTGTGACCGGAGTCTTGATCCTTTCAATCACGATATCCATACCAACGGTCTGATCATTTATAAATACGGAGCGGAAATGAAGGAAATTGACGATGAAATTATCATCATTCCGAGGAACCATCAGGAAATAAATCTGGCCCAGCCTATTTATGAATTTATATCCTTATCGGTACCTATGAAAAAACTTCATCCCCGTTATCGGAACCAGGACATGCAAAATGATGAATTGATTTATACGACCGGGCCCGATAAACCCGGGAATAATGAAGATAACGCTGAAATAGACCCCCGGTGGGAAACATTAAAGAAACTAAAGAATAATAAGGAAAAATAAATTATAAAATTATGCCACATCCTAAACGAAGACATTCAGTAACAAGGCGGGATAAAAGAAGAAGCAGCAGGAAGCTGACAGAAAAAACTATTGCCATTTGCCCCACCACCGATGAACCTCATATATATCACAGGGCTCATTGGTCAGAAGGCAAATTATATTACAAAGGGAAAGTAGTAATGGAAAAACAAGAAAAATAGATTTTCATAAAGGTTATCATTATCTTCTTTTATAAGTAATTTCCTTCCTTTAATAAGTAATCGTAAGATCCCGGAAAAATAAGTCATGTCAGGGTTTTTGAACAACGCCTTTACCGACGGGAAATGTACAGACAACCATCCGTAGTTTATCAAATATCATGATTTCGAACAAAAAAAATCCTGCTATGTTCATTGATGGAAGTTTGAATTTTTTGAATTGATTTAAAATTTTATATTTGAAGACTTAAACTTTATTGGCAATGGCTACAACTGCCGATTTCAGGAACGGATTATTCATAGAGTATAATAACGACTTATATTCAATCGTTGAGTTTCAACACGTTAAGCCGGGTAAGGGCGGAGCTTTTGTAAGGACCAAGCTCAAAAACCTTAAATCGGGAAAAGTAATCGAAAATACTTTTAATTCCGGTGTAAAAATTACTACGGCCAGAATTGAAAAAAGGCCGCATCAGTTTCTGTATAAAGACGATATGGGATATCATTTTATGGACAGCAACACTTTTGACCAGGTGGCTCTTCAGGAGGAAATGATCCCGAACGCCGATCTGTTGAAAGATGGCCAGGAAGTC
>CAYNCU010000309.1:0-3862 GCA_964395765.1 uncultured Roseivirgaceae bacterium
GATTCGATTAATTTAATTAAAACAAAACTGGTCACTCCGTCACTCTTTAGTGGTTCACCGACTACGCTGGTGTGGATGTTACTTCCGGAACGTAGTAACAGTTGAGGTTTCATCTTATATAGCGGTCAGACGGCCTGGAGTTCCTGGTTATTTAGAAGATTTATTGGATTAAACTGAAAATTTGATCCATTGGATTTCGTTACTATCCGTCAGACCACTTCATGATTTCGTGGCTCAACTTCCCCTAAATTAATCCCGTTTCTTGGCCGCAACGAGAACTTTCCTGACCGACCCATAACGTTTAAGCAGGGACGCCGCTCTTTTACGTGTCACATTCAATTCCTCCATGACCATGCGTTCTCCCCTGTCGATCAATTTTGTATTGGCGAGCTGCATGTCCACCATCTTGTTTCCTTTCACCCTGCCCAGTTTTATCATAACGGTGGTGGAAATCATATTCAGCACAAGTTTCTGAGCCGTTCCGGCTTTCATCCGTGTTGAGCCGGTCACGAATTCCGGGCCTACCACCACTTCAACAGGGTATTCGGAAGCTTTGGCGAGTGGGGAATTATAATTACAGGTTATACACCCGGTAAGAATGCCACGTTGGCGCGCTCTTTTGATGGCCCCAACCACGTAAGGAGTTCTGCCGCTTGCGGCAATACCGATCACGATGTCGGCATCGGAAATTTTGTATTTCAACAAATCTTTCCAACCCAGTTCAGGGTCATCTTCGGCGAATTCCACGGCCCTGCGAATAGCCTTGTCTCCACCCGCCATCAGACCGATAACCCGGCCATGAGGAACGCCGAAAGTCGGCGGGCATTCCGAAGCATCGACGATACCCAACCGGCCACTGGTCCCTGCTCCGATATAAAACAGCCTCCCTCCTTTTTTCATCTTTTCGATGATCTTCGGAACAAAACGGGAAAGGACCGGGATGACCTTCCCGACCGTAATGGGGACGGTCCTATCTTCCCCGTTGATGCTTTTCAGGAGTTCTTTTACGGGTTGGGATTCAAGATCGGAATAACGGGAAGGCGACTCCGTAGTACTTGGTACTTTTCTTTTACTCATAGTTTCTCAACGTGGAAATTCATCAGGCCTTCCATGGGAGAATCCACCACATTGCTGATGACGATTTCATGCCGGCTTAAAACTTCCTTAAGGATTTCCCTGAAGTGATAGGCTATCGATCCGGTAAAATACGTTTTGTAATTCCTGTAATCAGGGTATTTAAGGATGTACCGGGAGACAAAATCATTAAAACTGTTTTGTACAAGATTATGCAGGTATTCAATCTTTGTATTTTCACGGATGAATTCGGAAAAACTTCCAAGGTACCGGCTGGGCATAGGCCGGCGATTTACGTTTTCAAGTACCACGTCCTTGCTGATCTCAAATTCCGCCCTGAGCTTGGTAATTACCTTCTGAGGCATGTCTCCCCGGAGATAATCCTGCAGGAGCCTTTTTCCCAGGTAAGCACCGCTTCCTTCATCACCCATAATATAACCCAGGGAAGGGATATTATTGATGATCTTGTTGCCGTCATAAATACAGGAACCGGACCCGGTACCGATAACACAGGCGATGCCCGGACTATAGTGGCAAAGAGCACGTGCGGTTCCCAGCAAGTCGCCGTAGACCGATATTTTTGCATTTTTAAAAATCTCATTCAGCGCCGAACTAACCGTCTCCTGTTTTTCCTTTACCGAACATCCGGCCCCGTAAAAAAAGAGATCATTTACCTGTTGCTTTATAATTTCTTCAGGCATTTCCCTTTTCAGGTCCGTAAAGATCTGTTCTGAAGTTTGATAATAAGGATTTATACCCGGGGTTTTGGCAGATTTAAAATTGGTACTATCCGAAATTAATCTCCAGTGAGTCTTGGTCCCGCCGCTGTCAGCAATGAGAAGCATAAAAATGACTTTAATACTCAAATTTCCGTAAATTTTTTATCATTCGCTATTATTTGACATTAACAGAAGTTAAATATTATTAAATGTAAGCCATTCTTTATCAGCTATATAAAAATATACCATAAAAGGAAGCCGGAAGCCGGAGCCCGGATGTCGGAGATCAACTTTAATCTTCAATATTTGATTTTCGATATTCAATTTTCGGGAGGAAGAAATCACTCCTGAACATAGCCATCGTTGATATGTCATTCCGGTACGATTTAAATATTAATTTTATTATGTTTTCGCCCGAAAGTATATTTACAGCAGGTTACGATCGTTAAACATGCCGCGTAAAAAAGACAAAAATATTTTTGAAGATATCTACGAAGTGGTCAAACTGGTACCTAAGGGCCGCGTTACTTCCTATGGGGCCATTGCCGCCTACCTGGGCATGAAAAGCGGAGCCAGAATGGTGGGATGGGCGATGAACAGTTCCCACGGTCTTAAGGTCCCGGCGCACCGGGTCGTGAATCGAAACGGCGTGCTGACGGGGAAACATTTTTTCGGTTCACCCACCAGGATGCAGGAATTGCTGGAGAAAGAAGGCATTGAAGTGGTTAAGGATAAGATCAGGAATTTTAAGAAAGTGTTCTGGGATCCGGGAAAGGAACTCTTTTAGTGACGGAGTTACGAAGCGACTGAACGAATTAATCGCTGAGAAACTCTGCGCCTGCTCGTGTATCGCTGTGCAATAATATAATTATCAGGTAAAATTCTGTTTTCGATTTTGGTCAGGCAGAAACTGCTTTCGGATCCTGAGGAGCCATAATCCGAGAAAAGTCAGGGCGCCGTTTAGAATGAGAATTTCAAAACCGAATTTATAACCGTTGAACCAGGCCACCGAATTCATGCTTATCCAGAAACATAGCAAAGGTGAAATAATGCACACCAGCGGCACCCATTTATCCCGGATGGCGTGCTTCGTGATCATCCCGAAACTGAAAAGTCCCAGGAGGGGGCCGTAAGTATAACCTGCCGCAATGAACAACGAATTAATGACCGCCTCATCGTTAATCGCGCGGAATACCAGGATCATAATAATGATCAGTACCGAAAACGCAAAATGGACTTTTTTCCTGGTTTTTTCAAAATTCATGGATTTGTCCTTTTTATAACCGAGGAAGTCCACACAGAAGGAAGTAGTAAGCGCTGCCAGGGCGGAATCCGCACTGGAGTAATTCGCCGCG
The DNA here is from genome assembly GCA_964395765.1 of uncultured Roseivirgaceae bacterium. Classification (GTDB taxonomy): domain Bacteria; phylum Bacteroidota; class Bacteroidia; order Cytophagales; family Cyclobacteriaceae; genus DATDPY01. Next base: position 3,149 of record CAYNCU010000309.1, read on the forward strand.
GTAATGCCGATGATGAAAATCGTACCGGCTAAGGCGGAGAAATGGTAGATGGCCAATGTAGGAAAAAGATTATCGGTCCGCGCCGGTATCGGAATTCCCTTATTGGCGGCATATATATACAACAGGGCGCCGAGACCCAGGAATAACAGGTTCACAAAAACGAGGACCACACTGAATGAAAACATATTGATCTGGGCCTCCTTCAGGTTCCTGCAAGTCAGGTTTTTCTGCATCATGTCCTGGTCAAGGCCGGTCATTACGATGGCAATAAATGCCCCGGAAAAAAATTCCTTGAAAAAATTTTGCGGGCTGTCCCAGTTCCAGTTAAAGATCTTCGAGTAATGGCTCCGGTCGATTTTTTGGAACACATCATGATAGGACAACGACAATTGATTCTTAATAATTATAATCGATATGATTACCGCGGCAAGCATGAACAGGGTTTGCAGGGTATCGGTCCAGACGACGGTTTTAATACCGCCACGATAGGTATAAATCCAGACGAGAATGATCGTGATCATGACGGTTACCCAGAAGGGTATGTGCCAGTGGTCAAAAACCGCCAGCTGTAAAACCCCGGCCACCAGGAACAACCGTAGCGAGGCCCCTACCGATCGTGATACCAGGAAAAAAAATGCTCCCGTTTTGTAGGACCAGAAGCCGAAACGCTGATCGAGGTAGGTATAAATGGTGATGAGGTTCAGTCGGTAATAC
>CAYNCU010000310.1:0-3795 GCA_964395765.1 uncultured Roseivirgaceae bacterium
AGGATCAGGGATTTGGATGAAATACTATATTTCCCTGTTCGGATCAAACGCTTCAATATAGTCGGCGATTTTACGGATAAAGGCCCCGCCTAATGCGCCGTCAATAACCCTGTGATCGTAAGTATGTGAAATGTACATTTTGTGGCGTATACCGATGGTATCCCCATAAGAAGTTTCAATGACGGAAGGCTTTTTGTTAATCATTCCCAGCGCTAAAATGGCTAACTGAGGCTGTAAAATAATCGGGGTGCCCATAATATTTCCAAAGGATCCCACATTAGTAACCGTATAAGTCCCCCCTACCAGTTCGTCAGGTTTTAATTGCCCGTTCCTGGCCCGTTCAGCCAGGTCATTGACCGCCTGGACCAGCCCGACAAGACTATATTGGTCGGCATGATGAATTACCGGAACAATCAGGTTAAAACCTCTTAACGCTACGGCCATTCCCAGGTTGATGTTCTTATGCAGGATCAGTTTGTTCCCGTCCATCGACCCGTTGATCATCGGGAAATCACGAAGTGCCTTTATTACAATTTCGAGAAAGATCGGAGTAAACGTAAGCTTCTGCCCATGTATTCTTAAAAATTGTTCTTTAATTTTTTCTCTCCATTTTACGATATTAGTAACGTCTGCTTCCACGAATGAAGTAACATGCGCAGAAATCCTTTTCGATTCTATCATCCTCTCGGCGATCATCAGCCGCATCCGGTCCATCTCAATTATTTCATCCTCAGCAAGGATTGATTTTGAGGCTCCCAGTGGTGAGGTGGCATATTCATTTTGTTTAAAATCCTTGCCCGTTTTTCTCAATTCAAGGTAATCCAACAGATCCCGTTTTGTAACCCTGTCTTTTTTCCCGGTCCCTTTTATCAGGTCAAGTTCATCCGGTGAGATATTTTCTTTTTGGGCAATGCTTCTGACCAGCGGCGAGTAAAAACGATTCGATCCGGGCCGGGTAAGGGCACTCAAGCCATCAGCCCTGAAAACAAAATCCTTTCCATTACCGCTGGGTTCCTCGGTATATTCATAATCATCCGGAAGCTCGTCAAGTCCGAGGGGATGCTTAATTTCCATTTCGGTTTCAATAATAGCCAAAGGCTGGCCCACCGGAACTACTTCACCTTTTTTAACAAGAATTTTTTTTAAAACTCCCGAGTGTGCAGAAGGCACTTCTGTATCTACCTTATCGGTTGCAATTTCAAGTACCGATTCATCCTGGTTGACGGAATCACCTTCCTTTTTAAGCCATGAAAGAATGGTGGCTTCCATGACGCTCTCCCCCATTTTCGGCATGATCAATTCTACCAGAGACATAGATATTAATTTTTATATGCGGAAGTAAAACAAATTTAATCTGAATATTTCATAAACTAATAAAAAAAAACCGATAACGCAACTTGTAAAATTCGATGAACTGTGTTCTGCAATTTCCTGAAAATTAACTGAAAAATGCTTAAATACGAACTGAAACAGTACTAAATGGCTATTAAACAAATGTCATTTTTCTATGTTTTCCAGCCTTTGCCACAGATAGGTTAATGAAGCGTTCGTAAAATATTTTATATTGGTTACCCGGTCTTTACTGAATACAAATTTTTTTGAGATAACTCCTGTTTTATCACTTATGGCAATCCAAACGGTGCCCAAAGGCTTTTCCTTCGTTCCCCCCCCCGGGCCGGCAATGCCACTGGTAGCCAGACTAATGTCGCTCCCGAACTTTTTTCTCACCTCATTCGCCATTTCAACTACGGTTTCAGCGCTTACTGCGCCGAAGTTTTCGAGCGTTTCTTTATTAACCCCCAACAGATTTTCTTTTATCAAATTATCATAGGAAACGATCCCTCCCAAAAAATATTCTGAACTTCCCGGAATGGTTGTCAGGCAGTGCGCCACATAGCCTCCGGTACAACTTTCAGCCAATGCTATTGTTAATTTTTTCTGTTTGAGAATGTCCCCGACTTTCTTTTCGAGACTGCTGTTTTCATGGGAATATATATAGGGTTCGATGATCGGGTCAAGGCGTTTAATCAATTCATCCAATTCTTCTTCCAGCGCTTTCCTGTCCCGGCCTGTTGCCGTGAGGCGAAGCTTAACCTGCCCGAAACCCGGCAAATAAGCCAGCTTCATATAGGATGGAAGTTCATCTTCCCACTTTCTTATCATTTCAGACAATACCGATTCACCAATACCTGCGGTCATAATCACCTTATGAAGGATAACAGGCGGCGGAAACTTGACTTTCAGGGAAGGGATTACATTATTGACAACCATATATTCCATCTCATGCGGAACACCGGGCATTGAAACGAACACCTTATTATCATGTTCGATCCAGATTCCCGGCGCAGTACCCATCGGGTTCCTTACCACCTGGCTTATTTCAGGGAGGTATGCCTGGCGCTTATTAATTTCTGATAGGTTCAATCCCCTCTTTTCAAAGAAAGCCGTTACCTCCTTTAAAGCATCTTCCATCAGAACAAGTGGTGAATTAAAATATTCCGAAAGGGTGTTCTTGGTAATATCATCACGCGTTGGACCCAAGCCCCCTGAGATCAGAATTATCTCGGATCTTTCAGCCGCCCTGTCCAGGGCCCATTTGATTTCACCTGCATTATCGCCTATTGAAATCCTGGTCACAATTTTATAGCCTGATTCGCTCAGTTTTTCACAAATGAAGTGAGCATTGGTATCCAGTGTCTGTCCGTATAAAAGCTCATCCCCTATGGTAATTACAGATGCTTTGATCATTTCAGTCGATTATGATTTTCCTGTTTACTGATCCCTTGTCAAAAATTAATTTTAAAATGTAACATCCCGGCTTAATATATGGGAAATTAATTCGTATTTTCTGATTTATATTCATTTTACTTTCCTCAAAATATTTATCGGTCAGTAGGTTACCCGTTAAGGAATAAAGACGGATATTCCGGATGTTAATAATATTATCTCCTTCAATAATAACCGAATTTTTTGCCGGGTTCGGATAAATCGTTAATTCATGATTTTCCGGCGGTGAAAGTGCGCTAACTGAAACGACATGAAGATAACCGGTGGTGTCATCGGTACATCCCAGACTGTCTGTTATAAACAAAGATATTTTATAGTCTCCCGGATCATAATAATTCCGGACGGGGTTTGAAACTGTATCCAGCCCGTTTATTTCAAAATCCCACCGTCGTGAAGTTTCACCCAGGCTGATATCTTTGAAACTGACAGCATTTCTTTCCTCAACATTCAATGTATCGGGAATTATGATAAAATCAGCAACTGGAGAAGAAATCAATAAATGAACCGGGACAATGTTTCCTTCTATCAGCGAATCAATGGAAGCCACATATAAGGTAGAATCAACTTGTAAACCCGGAATTGTAATGCCATGACTTTTACCTATTAAAAGGCTGCCGGAAGAATCGCTGAAAAGGATCAGTATCCCGGCTCCGGACGGGTCAATGAAGACGCTGTCTCCTTGGCAGTAATATTTTTCCACCGGCGAAAGGACCTGGCTGATTTTCGGAATAATTTCCATTGAAGCAGAATCGTGGCAACCGGTAGTGTTTACCGTATTCAATTTGACATTAAATCCTGAAAGGTTTCCGTAATTATAAATAGTATCCTCCTGGTGACTGTATACTTCGTCATTGATACTCCATTGATAACCGGGCATTCCGGTCTGTAAAGCTTTTAAATCCAGTATATATTTTGATATAAGAAGGGAAGTATCCGGGGACCAGGTAAAACCGGAGTTTACGCTGGAAACTGAAATAGTAAATTTAACCGGCTTGCTTTCAAACAGGC
>CAYNCU010000311.1:0-3757 GCA_964395765.1 uncultured Roseivirgaceae bacterium
GTACCATGTCCCTTCATCACCTGGTGTCAACCAATTGGTATGGTTTGTCCAATTCGGTCCATTGGTAGCATTATATAATGCCACCAACGCATCATAATCCTGCTGTATTACATTTACCTGGGCCTGGCTGAAGCTGGTTCTTAAAAACAGAAGAACCAAAGCTAAAAAAAGAACTTTTTTATACATCACTTATTCAAAATTAAACCAGTCGCTAGCTGTAAAAAGGCTAAAAAATCATATATCATTTCAAAGTATAAAAATATTGCTAATTTCAAAAAGAAATTAACTTTTTTAACATTTGATTTATGGCATTATTCCTACTTATCAGATTCCATAAGTAGCTATTTTTTATTATATTAGTCCTGCATATTTTTTAACCTCATAACCGATGGGAAAGATTAACCGAAGAAAATTCGTGGCAATCTCAGCACTTGCCGCAGCTGCCCTCACCTGCCTGCATTGCTCCGGAAAAAAACCGGCAGAAAAAACGCCTGGTGAAAATCAAAAAATGACATCGAAAGATCGGGCCGATCTTAACAAGGGGATGACAAAGGAAGAAATTATGACCATGCTCGACCAGCGGGTGGATCAGTATATCCGTCGTTGCGGAAACTGCGCGCAATCCAGTTTCATGGCCCTTAGCGAACAATTCGGACTTGAAAACAAAGAAATACTCAAGGCCTTAACCCCGCTGCCAGGAATTGCTGAGACCGGTAGCACCTGTGGGGTGATAACAGGCTCCTTAATGGTCATGGGGTTACTATACGGCAGGAATAACCTCGACGACTGGCAGAAATACCGCGATTCACTGGTGCCGACCGGTAAGTTTGTGGAAACGTTTAAAAAGGAAATGGGAAGTACATACTGCAGCGATATCGTTGAAAAGGAATTTGGCAAGCGCCTCGATTTACGGAACCCTGACGATCACGCCGAATTTGTCGCCGGCGATCCGGGTACCAAATGCGGAAACGTGGCAAAGAAAGGGGTAAATATTGCCGCCTCGATTATTTTGGCGGATCAACATGTATAATGTTGAATACTATAACGAGCGGGGTGTTGATTAAGGGAACCTGTGTTTTTGTGGGATAACGGAACCGACGAATCGGGTATTTAAGAACCACATTATCTATGTGATATAATTCCCATAAGAATACGTTGATTACCCGATTACCCGTTTGCCCGATTCCACAATAACTACTATTGATTATCAAGAAGCCTGAGTATTGGTGAACTAGATAAATGTCGAATGGTGCAATCGAGGACAGTTACATCCCTATCTTGTATTGCCATCCTATTATCGGAACAAAATCCTCAGACATCAGACCTCCGACTTCAGACCTCAAATAATTATCAGTTGATCTGGCAACTACATACAATTTGTTCCGGTATCACCTGACGCAAATTCATTTCATTGATCCTGTTTTTTCTTCTGTCAAGACAATCATTACATCTCGAGAACTTTTCTATATCCCAGAGATCGGCAAATACTCTTCCCGACTTTTGACGAATCCCATATTCCAGGACCTCTTCCAGGGATTCGATTCTCGGCGGTTCGTAATAGCCATGCTCTTCCAGCCAATCCACGGCCCCGTTTCCTTTTCTTGTCGGTATAATAACACAGCACTCCACTCCGCACTGGAAAGCAAAATCAATACTTCTCTTTGCCCAGACAATGCCTTCCTTTTCTTTCAGGAAAGGGGGTTTAAGGAGAATAAATGCGCGGACTTCAACCTGGTGATGGTTAAGAAATCTGACTGCCATGCTGAAATCTTTAAGTGTCATTTGTTTATTCAGCTGGGAGAGAACGGCAGGGTTAGACGTTTCCAGTCCCATGGCAACTTGTAATTCGGCTTCCAGGTGGTCACGGAATTTCAATACCCTGTCATTGATCAGTTTGGGATGACTTTCCACAATGACGGTTTTAAATCCGTATAAAAATTCGGCCATTGGAGAATAACTGTTTTCAGGGATGGCCTTGGTATCAAAAAAATTTCCGCTGTTGTAAAGTTTAAGGTGCCTGGCCTTTTTTATCTTCGGCACAAGCCGGGCCAATTGCATGGTTAGCTGTTCGGGAGTTACCGGACGGTCGGTAGTGTTCTTCCAGAGGTCGCACATCAGGCAGGTATACGGACATTCCCGGTTCGTCAGGAATACAGTAGCCGTATCTTCTACCCTGCCCAGGCGTGTTCTTTCCTTTTCTATCAGCCAACCATAAGCTTTTTCCGGGTTTACGCCCTTTTTGTCTCCCCGGAGTGAACGGATCCAATTATCATTTATCAAGCCGGGTGAACGATCATCCATAGATCGATAGAAATGCTTTTCTGTAATCAATCTCACTCACCTTCTCCATCAGAGTCTCCTGGAAGGGACTCTGATGTTCAAATTCCGGCACCTGAATCAAAGTCCACTTCATGAGACGCTGACAGGAGAGTCCCTTATTCCCCATCAGGATCTTCTGCAATGTGCCCAGAAGTGGCATCAATGGCAAAGCGTTATTATCATCCATAGATCGATAGAAATGCTTTTCTGTAATCAATCTCCTTTTCAGGGAATTGTTTTTTAAACACTTTGCCGGAGGCAGCACCATGCTGGAACCTTCTTTTTGGAAACACCGGCATTTCAATTCCCGTAACGGCTTTTACCCCTGCCGAAACAATTTCACCTTTCAGATCATATAATTTTGTATGGTCCCATCCCGTCATTTCGATAAAGGGAATCCCTTCAGCGATTTCAATGACATTCGGTACCGTATAGGGGCTGAACGCATCGAATCCCAGTAATTTCGCCGGCGCATAAGAACGGGTATAACCCCTACTCAATCCGCCAGAGTAGATGAGTGAATGCTTGATCGATTCAACGCCCCATCCTTCCTGGTAAAGCATCAGGTTATTCAATACACTTTTGATGGTTAATTCAGGGTTTTCTTCTATAGGATAATCCTTAAGGTTTTCATCGCCGCCGTCGCCGTCAATCATATATTTCCATTCCGGGTATTTATTCCTGATAGCCTTAAGAAGTGCAATATTCATGGTTGCCGACTGAATATCCAGAGGTTTGTAATCTTCGGTTATGCTAATGGCTTCTTTCCAGTTGAGTTTCGATGAAGATACATGCATTGGTTCGAGGAACATTTCAAGTTCAGTCAGCTTCATAAACTCCATCGCCTGTTTTAGGTCTTCCGATTCACCATCGATATCCAGGGTATAGGCTTTCAACCTTGAAGGGCTTTCGCCGGATTCCCGTAAAGCATGATAAGTCAATAAAAAAACCGAACCGCTGTCGATCCCGGCAGAAAAGCTTACCCCCACAGGGCCTTTATTGGCTTTATTATGAAGCCATTTCATTATTTCATTATAAACGGCGCTGATATAAACGGTACCTATTTCTTCCGGATCCTTGCTTTGTATACTGTTGCGCCTGGGCGTAAAGAACCGGTTATACTGGGGATTCGGGTCTGGGCATCCCACCAATTCAATCCTGGTGATATAATGAGCCGGCGCCATCCGCGTATACGATGGATGGAACTGGTCATCCAGCTTTTCCCTTTTCAGCCATTCATAAATTTTATCGATCCTGTCACTGATCACCAGGCAGGGGCCATCGATCAGCTTGGCAATAAAATATCTTAAAGGCATACCGATGGATCTTGCCATTCTTACCGTTTTTCCTTCTACCGAAACCAGCGCAAATTGTCCATCAATTTTACGAATGGCTTCGGCATCACCTGATTTAACGATTTCCCTTGCTTCCTCAACAG
>CAYNCU010000312.1:0-3739 GCA_964395765.1 uncultured Roseivirgaceae bacterium
CCTCGGTAAAATACTCAATGATAGGCATCAGTTGCGGAATGATCTTCATGTCCAGCGGCTGGCCGGTTTTCTGCCGGGCGTATTGCACTCTCCCGTCGATAATAATTGACACCTTAAGCTGAGCGAGGCCGGTTGATGATAATTCCAGTGGAAATAAAATTCTTGAATACACTATATATCTATCTTGCAACCAGTTTTTGTCTAATGAAAAAACGATTGATGTCATTATCTGCAAAGTAAAAATAGTCCTTCACATCTCCAACTGTTCAATGATGACCTATCTTGATTTATAGTCATTTAAAAACCTACAATTGAATTATAAGATTTTTCAGTTTTTCAATTCAAGGTAAATGACTGCATTTTTCTATAAAAATTAGTTTTGAATTCGGATAGGTTTGTTTAAAATCAGGGGTATCGATTCACCGATTGGGCCCAGGCCTCCGGTTAATATTTATATCGGCATGCCCTCTCCCATGATCTTATAATGGATCGCTGAAGCATTGCATTTTATAACCTAACAGGCTCACAAAATAGAAAAGATTTCCTATGAGAAAATCATAATCATTTTTATTTATAAAAACAATATGGAATCTCATTCGGATGCATAACAATATTTGATTAGTATGAGAATAATTTAATTTTTATCGAAGAAGCGATAAGATTACACTTGTAAGTGATGAAGCATGCTATCGGGCGGAGTAGCTGAACTGTAGAAATAACAGACTCTACCAAAGCGAAAAACTGAATTATTCCGGTAATTCATTAAGAGATTAAGAAAAAATTCTTTTAATTACATATCGCATCGATTATAAAAATCCAATCCAATGGAACTCACGCAAGCCCCCCCCGCTCAGCGGGTCTTAAAAACAGAAATGGAACGGATCTTCAATCTCCAAAAAGCCAATCAGCAAAAAATTGCAGATTCCACTGCCCGGGAACGGAAACAAAAACTGAAAGCTCTGCTTCAGGCGGTTTTGAAATATCGTAATGAAATCAGGGAAGCCCTGTATAATGATTTCCGTAAACATCCCAGCGAGGTGGATCTTGCCGAGATCTATCCGGTGACTTCCGATATCAAGTATGCCATCCGCCATCTGTCAAAATGGATGCGGCCGAAGAAGGTGGCCGCCCCCATTGCACAACTGGGCGCCAGTTCCTATATTCATTACGAGCCGAAAGGTGTTGTGTTAATTATAGCGCCGTGGAATTTCCCGTTCACCCTTACTTTCGGACCCATGATCTCGGCCATTGCCGCCGGCAACTGTGCTATCGTAAAACCCTCGGAACACACGCCGCATGCCTCCGCCATGATGAAAAAAATTGTCACTGAATTATTCGATGAAGCCGAAGTGGCCCTGGTGGAAGGCGACATTGAGGTATCCACAGAATTATTAAAGTTGCCTTTCAATCATATATTTTTTACAGGGGCGCCGGAGATCGGTAAAATCGTTATGCGGGCTGCTGCCGTTCACCTGTCTTCGGTAACGCTGGAGCTGGGCGGTAAATCCCCCACCATTGTTGATGAAAGTGCCAATCTCAAGGATGCCGCACACCGGATCGCCTTTGGTAAGTGGCTGAATAACGGGCAGGTCTGCATAGCCCCCGATCATTTGTTCGTTCATGCATCGGTAGTGGATGAATTTTTAAGTTTATTGAAAGCGAAACTCAATTTGTTTTACGGAGAGGATGCCGCTTCCTCCGTTTCTTATAACCGAATGGTAAATGAAAAGCACTATAACAGGGTAAAGGGTTATCTGGAAGATGCACTGGCGAAAGGGGCCAGGATCGAATATGGAGGCAAGACCGATCCGGCACAGGATTATATCGGGCCGACGATCGTGACAAAAATTCCCGAAAATTCGGATTTGAATGAAAAAGAGATCTTCGGTCCTGTTTTACCCTTTTATTCTTATTCAGATTTGCGGGAAGTAATCGATAAAATTAATTCAAAGGAAAAACCCCTGGCGTTGTATATATACAGTAAAAGCAAAAAAAATATCAATCAGATTATAAACCATACCCGGGCCGGGGGAACCTGCATCAATCATTGCGCCATTCATTTTTTTAATAATAACCTTCCTTTCGGCGGATCCAATAACAGCGGGATTGGAAAAGGAAACGGGTTCTATGGTTTTGAAGCCTTCTCGAATGCAAGGGCCATCCTGAAACAATGGTCCCCGGTGAACGGTCTGGATCTGATGAGCCCGCCCTATACGGACTTCAAGCAGAAGCTTATTGACTTTACGTTGAAATGGTTATAATGCAATAAATAAAACTATGATCCGGCCTGATTTTTTCCCGGGTATTCACTTTGCGGGGATGCTTTTTAAATCTTCAAATCGTTTCTTTAATATTTTGTCCTTAAAATGATCCATTAACTTGTTATAGGTCTTTATACCAAATCCCGCGGGGTCAAAGTTTGCATAGTCAATCATTTTAAATTCATAAGTATTGATTTTTTCATCATACACGGATTGATGACTCGCAATAAAATCTTTAAAAACTTCATATTTTAAATTTTCAATGACAACATTTTCCCATTCTTCATTAATTGAATTAAACAAGTGATTATTATGGGAACTGCGCCCAACTTTTATTTTATCGCTGTTCTTTAAATCCTGAAAAAAGTAAGCCCAATTCATTAAAATTTTATCCTTCATTTCTATGGTCTCAATTACCAGGAAAATTTTTTTGGGCAATTGGTTAAACTTCAGAATATAAAATAATGCCAGTGGTTCCATTATTATAGATATTTGATTGAGCCTCAATATAAATAAACCCCCGTTCATTTCAAATATCCGGGGGGCAGGTTGGGACCGGTTACTCCTGGCCTGACGAAATTCCTTCATTTACAAATGGCCGTTTATACAGGCGTTTACCCGTCGCTTTATACAATGCATTGGCCAGGGCCCCGAAAACCGGCGGAAAAGGCGGCACTCCCATCCCTGTAGGAGCAATTTCATTCTTGACAAAATGGACTTCTGTGGAACCGGGGATACAATTTTGTTTATTATGCGCCTGAAGTAAGGGAAAAGAAAAGAGCCTAATTATTATCTTAATGGAAAATCCCGGGGCTAAGCCTGATGTTGAAGAAGATCAATGGGAATGATGTTTTATGATCAGCGTCGCAGGGCCTACCTATTTTTGGTTCCGGGCCAGTATCCTAAGGAATTGGCACTTCATTTAAAAGTCCAGAAAAGAGGTTAAAGAAAGTTTTGAAGATGATCCGGGTTTTGAGAAAGTCGTTTAGCCGGGTTTTTAAAACCGAACGATTTATCACCTGCACTTCCTTTAATGCTCGATTAAAACCTGATTAATATTATTATTGGGAATGGTTATCTTCACTTTTGTGCCCTCCCCTTCTTTAGATGAAATATCAATAGTACCTTTTAGCCTGTCGAGCATTTCCTTTACAATATAAAGGCCGAGGCCGGCCCCGTCACTTTTTTCAGTGGCACGGTAAAACATATCATATACATGAGGCAGGGCCTCGTCGGGAATACCAATCCCGTTGTCATTGATTTCAATTCTTAAATATTCCGGATCCACGTCAGACTCCAACCTGATATGGCTTGAAGATTTACTTATATCGCTGTATTTAATGGCATTCGAGATCAGGTTATCCAGGATTACCGAAATCCGGTATAGATCGGAATAAATTATTTCAGGACCTTCGAAATTAAAAGATTTATCAATTTTGTAGTATAGCAAATGATAATTCATCCGATCCATACAACTC
>CAYNCU010000313.1:0-3726 GCA_964395765.1 uncultured Roseivirgaceae bacterium
CCGATGTCCTGCTGATGGCCGCTGAATGCGAAGTGGAAGTCAATAATGATCTTTCTAAAGCCATGGGTTATGTAAACCAGGTAAGGGCCAGGGCTGCTAATCCGGCTGGATTTGTGACCATGGACGATGGCACGCCTGCAGCCAACTACGAGGTATCCGTATATCCCGCGGGCACTCCTGCATTTGCCACCAAGGACAATGCAATTGAAGCCATCCGTATGGAAAGAAGGATAGAACTGGCAGAAGAAGGTCTTCGTTTCTGGGACCTCAAGCGTTGGGGTACACTTAAATCGACGCTGGAAACCTACTGGAAGAACGAATCGACAACAAAGGCTTATGTATTTAATGATAAGACCTTTGATGACAAAGATGTTCGTTACCCGATAGGCCAGACCCCGATCGATGAAAGTAACGGCACCTTACACCAGGTACCCGGATATTAATATTGATTAAATAATACCTTTCAAAAAAGGCGGAATTTCAAAAATTCCGCCTTTTTTTTAATATTAAATTTAATTTTAGGGATATTTAAACGCATTAAGGAAGCATAGGTAAAATGGGCAAAAATCAACGGAGTGTTATTATCTTTTTAATCCTAAATCTTATTTTCTTTTTTTCATGCCAACGCCAACCCCAGAAGTTATTTGATTATATCCCACAGCAAAAGTCCGGAGTGGATTTCGTCAATTCCATCATAGAAACGGATTCGTTCAATGAATTCAAAAATGAATATATATATAACGGTGGCGGCGTTGGGGTAGGGGATTTCAATAAAGATGGCCTGGAAGATCTTTATTTTACAGGGAATGTTGTGCCCAATAAATTATACCTCAATGAAGGCAATTTTAAATTCCGGGATATAACCGAGGAGGCAGGCGTTGATGCTGCAGATATCTGGTCTTCCGGTGTTAATATCGTGGATATCAACAATGACGGCTGGCCGGATATCTATGTTTCGGCAACCATGAAAGACGGTGTCGGTACCCGTAGAAATAAATTGTTTGTCAACCAGGGCCTGAAAAACGGCATTCCTATTTTTAAAGATGAAGCGCATCAATATGGGATCGATGATGACGGACACACTACGCAGAGCCTGTTTTTTGATTACGACCTCGACGGCGATCTGGACCTGTTTTTATTGAATAATGTTTTCCTTGCCAAACGTACAGAAGGATATGCCAAACGTTCCCTGCAGGGCCAGTCCCAGACTACGGATAAATTATACCGGAATAATGGCGACGGAACCTTTACCGATGTATCAAAGGAGGCCGGCATTCTGATCGAAGGATTCGGCCTTGGCGTTGAAGCCTGGGATGTTAATAAGGACGGTTACCCGGATCTTTACATCAGCAATGATTATATCACCAACGACGTACTTTACATTAATAACAGGAACGGAACATTCACAAACCATATTGCCCAATATATGAAACACCAGAGTTTTTCAGCGATGGGCATGGACATAGCTGATATTAATAATGATGGTAACCAGGATTTGATGACACTCGAAATGCTTCCGGCCAATAATTTCCGCCTGAAACAGATGTACGGTGGATCCAATCTTTATATGAACAGCATAATTGCACAAACCGGCTATGAACAGCAGTTCTTCCGGAATGTTCTCCAACTTAACCGGGGCATCGGTGAATTCAGCGACATAAGCATGTTATTAGGCGTGAATGGCACCAATTGGAGTTGGAGCGTTTTATTTGCCGATTTCAACAATAACGGCTGGAAAGATATGGCTATCGCCAACGGGTATCCCAGGGATGTTACCGATCATGATCTTATGGACCTTAGAAATTCCATGAAAGCGGTTTTATATACTAATCAACAATTACTTGATATGACGCCGCGGATTTACGTCAATAATTTCTTTTTTAAGAATAACGGAAATCTGCAGGTTGATGATGTTTCGGATTCATGGGGTTCAACAACAAAATCCTATTCGAGTGGGGCTGTTTACGTCGACCTTGATAATGACGGTGATCTTGATTATGTAACCAATAATATTAATGACCCGGCCTTTATCATGAAAAATAATTCTGATAAAGTTTATCCACAGCGAAAATGGCTTCGAATAAAATTGAAAGGAAGTAATGAAAACATGAACGGGCTCGGCGCTAAACTTACCTTGTATTCCACCGAAGGCATGCAGTATTACGAAAATTATCCGGTCCGGGGATATATTTCATCTGTGGATCCTGTTATTCATATAGGCCTGGATACCGTTTCCGTGGTAGACTCCCTGTCTGTTGTCTGGCCTGGTGGTGAAAAACAGACAATTAAAAAAATAAATGCGGATCAGCAACTTGAATTAAATATAAAAAATGCCTCCCTTCCGGGCACCCTTACTCCATCGGTAAATTCTATTCCTGATTTCACCAATATCACCGGGAAGGATGGGATTGTTTATGCCGATTCGGACCGGCCCTTTCTGGAATACCAGATCCAGCGCCTGTTGCCCCATACCTTTTCCAACGAAGGTCCCGGCATTGCGGTGGGAGATATAAATGGAGATCACCTGGAAGATTTTATTGTAGGTAACAGTCGCGGAACCGATGAACATATATTTTTACAGGGAAAAAATGACCAGTTTCATGAAATTTCATTCATTGATACTTCCTCAGCTGAAGACAGGGGGATCCTTTTGTTTGATGCAGATAATGACGGTGATCCTGATCTCTATATTGCCAGCGGCAGCAGCGAATTTCTGGCTCATTCCTATCATTTTAACGACAGGCTTTTTCTCAATGACGGGAAAGGAAATTTTACCAGGGCCGTTTCCCGGATTCCCCAAATTCCTATCGATGCTTCCATTGTAACCGCTGCCGATTTTGACCGCGATGGCGACCTCGATCTGTTTATCGGCGGAAGGTTAATCCCCCAGCATTACCCGATGCCGGAACGATCGGTAATTCTAAGGAACGATAACGGAAAATTCACAGACGTGACACAGGAGGTTTGCCCTGAATTAATGAAAGCAGGGTTAGTCACTTCCGCAATTTGGACCGATTTTGACGGAGACGGCTGGGTCGACCTTATGATTACCGGTGAATGGATGCCCATCCGGTTATTTAAAAACGACCATGGAAAATTTAAAGAAATAACGGAAGAGGCGGGGCTATCAAAAACCAGGGGTTGGTGGTTCAGCATCGCCTCTGCAGATTTTAATAAAGATGGGAATATTGACTATATCATTGGAAATCAAGGACTTAATTTCAGGTATAAGCCTGTACCTGACCATCCCCTGGAGATTGTAGCGAAGGATTTTGATAATAATGGAATTGTTGATCCCATTATAAGTTCATGGCGGGAGGGAAATTATTACCCGGTGGCCTTACGAAAGGAATTAAATATTCAAATCGGAAGAATGAAAGCCAAATTCCCATCCTATAAAGAATATAGTTTGGCCACCACCCCGGATTTATTTTCCGAAGAAGAATTGAAAGGTGCTTACCAGGCAAAGGCCGATTTATTTGAATCAATTTTATTAATAAACCAGGGCAATGGAAAGTTCAAATTGTCAAAACTACCGTTGATAGCCCAGATCGCTCCGGTTTATGGGATTGTTACCGGGGATTTTAATAATGATAATAACCCGGATGCCTTGTTGGTGGGTAATGATTATAATTCGGAATTTTTTAACGGGCAATGTGATGCCTCGGTAGGGCAGTATCTCAAAGGCAATGGAAAAGGAATTTTAAAACCTGTGACACCCGGGGA
>CAYNCU010000314.1:0-3711 GCA_964395765.1 uncultured Roseivirgaceae bacterium
ACAGGGCTGCTTTCAGGTTCAGTCCGAGTTTTATTTTGGATTGACCGATACCCTGGAAAAGGTTTCCGGTTCCCAGGATATTTTCACGGTTATCATGTTTTTTAGGGTCAAATTGTTCCTTCACGATTGAATTTTCCGCCGTCAGGTATTCGATATAATAGGGCGCCACGATCCCGAAGGTGGGCCCTCCCGACAGGATGCCGTCGACCTGTACGCCTTGCTGCGGCGCCTTGTGAAATAATACCCAGTCCCGCCCGTAATAGGTCCTGAGGTTGTACAGGTAATTGGACTTTCCATAAATGTAGGTGTTGCCGGTGAGCGAATAATACCTTTCCTCTTTCGGGTGTTTAACGTTCACGATCTCGACACCGAAGTAATGCAGTGATTTTTCCGATTTCCGGATTGACATTTTTACG
The DNA here is from genome assembly GCA_964395765.1 of uncultured Roseivirgaceae bacterium. Classification (GTDB taxonomy): domain Bacteria; phylum Bacteroidota; class Bacteroidia; order Cytophagales; family Cyclobacteriaceae; genus DATDPY01. Next base: position 417 of record CAYNCU010000314.1, read on the forward strand.
AGGAAGCCGCCGATCAAACCGCTGTTGGTAGCCTTGGTGATTCCCCAGGCAAGTTCCTTCTGGTATTCATAGGGCTCGTTAATATTCTGGGATTGCCCGAATTGAAACAGCAACAACAAAAACGCCGACAACCATAATTTCTTCACCGGGGTAAACTTTGACAGATTAAATATTCATAAAAATAACGAAAAAATCAATCAAAAAGTTTATGGTACAAAAGGGACCCGAATCAGTCTTCAGGGAAGGGAATGTAGACAAAATTGGTAAAGTTGCTGTCAATAACGAACAAGCAGCAGTACTCATCAGGATTCTTATAAGATTCCTTAAAATCCGGGATTTTATCCTCGTCAATCAGCTTTCTTTCCACGAATTCATCTAAATAAGAGGCATAGTAATTCCAGCTTAAATGAAGGTCCTTCCCGGCATATAAGAGTTCCCCGATCGGCTGTTCTTCCCTGGATACCGGAAAAATCGGGTAATCGGAGAAGCCCCTTACCCTGATCTGGTAGGATGCCTCCCTGAGAAAATCCGCCACCTTCACGAAATCCGATGAAATGGTTCCCAGGTATTTGCCGTCAAGCTCCGGGTCGTTAAACAGGCTGCTTTCTTCTTCCATAGCGGCTCAGATTTTTTCAAGAAGTACTACATTCTCAATATGGTGGGTATGCGGGAACATATCCACGGGTTGTATTTCAACCACCTTGTAATAATCTTTCATCAGCCCGATATCCCTCGCCTGGGTGGCGGGATTACAACTGATATATACGATCCTTGGCACGCCGATCCGGTTCAGGGCCTCCACCACCCTGTCATGCATGCCCGCCCTGGGAGGGTCAGTGATTACCAGGTCCGGTTTGCCGTTGGTTTCAAAAAATTCCTTATTCAATATTTTTGAAATGTCACCGGCAAAATACTGAACATTAGTGATGTTGTTGATCGCCGAATTGATCCGGGCATCTTCTATCGCCTGTTCCACAAGTTCCAGGCCGACCACCTTCTTCACATCCCGGGCCATCAGGTTGGCGATGGTGCCCGTGCCCGTATATAGATCATATACAATTTGATCCTTTCCGGCCTTTGCCAGGTCCCTGACAATTCTAAAAAGTTTATAGGCCTGGTCCGTATTGGTCTGGAAAAATGACTTGGGGCTGATCCTGAAGGAAAGGTCCTCGATCTTTTCGTTGATGTACGGGGTGCCCGCAAAAGTCATGATTCCCAGGTCGAGGAAAGTTTCATTCGGCTTATTATTCACCACGTAATTCAGGGAGTTGATAATCGGGAAATTTTCCCGTAGGTAGTTCATCAGTAACGTGATCAGCTTATTGTCTCTTTCGGCTACCTGGAGGATCACCATCACTTCCCCGGTGTTGGCTGTGCGAATGATCAGGTTCCGGAGAAATCCCTTATGCTCCATGATATCATAAAAAGAGATTTTATTGTCCTTGGCAAACTGTCGCAGTGAATTGCGGATGGTATTGGAAGGTTCCGGCTGCAGGTAACAGTTCCGGATATCGATGATCTTATCGAACTCCCTTGCCTTATGAAAGCCCAGCCCGTCCCTGTCGACCGGCATCCTCGAATCCAGCTCCTTTTTCGTGATCCAGCGTTTATTGGAAAAGGTGAATTCAAGTTTGTTCCTGTAATAGGTATTCTTTTCGGAGCCGATGGTATGCTTTACCTCGGGGATATCAATCTTGCCGAGGTGCCGGAAAGCGTCGATCACGTTTTTGCGTTTAAATTCAAGCTGGTAATCATAGCCAATATGCTGCCAGCGGCATCCCCCGCAAACTCCGTAATGTTCGCAGAAAGGCTTTACCCTTTTGGGAGAATACTTCACGATCTTTACCGCCCTTCCTTCGAGAAAATTTTTTTTCTTTTTCCTGATCTCGATATCCGCCACGTCACCCGGGGCGACATTTTCGACAAACACAACCAGGTTATTGATTTTGGCCACGCACTTCGCCTCGGCGGCAAAATCATGGATGGTAATATTTTTATAGATCTTTTTCTCCTTTTTATCCATAGGGTCCAAAGTTAAACATAATTGATTTTTCACGCCGTTTATCCTTCATTATTTAAAGGTATAATTGCTTAAAATAAGCACCGGTCCTGTTATTCTGAGGCAACCGGCACATCATAAAATCACCTCTCTCCTGTCTGCCGAAGCGGAACACAAAGGTGGATTGAAGTATTTTTTATAATTTTAATGACTGAAAAATAAATCGATGAATTTTAAAGATAAAGTTGTGATCATTACCGGCGCCACCTCCGGCATCGGAAAAGCCTGTGCGGAAATTTTCGGCAAGGAAGGGGCCCGTCTGGTAATTACCGGAAGGGATGCCGGGAGAATGGAAGAGGTAAAACAAATGCTGGGCCGGATGAATACCGAATTTCTGCCGTTGATCATGGATGCCGCCAGTGAAGAGGACAACAGGAAAATGATCGAAGAAACGGTGAACAAATTCGGCGGCATTGATATCCTTATTAATAATGCGGGCATTTCCATGCGGGCGCTGTTTGAAGAAATCGGCATTGATACCTTTAAAAAGGTGATGGACATTAATTTCTATGGAACGGTATATGCCACGCGGTATGCTTTGCCCTGGATCCTGAAATCCCACGGTACCCTGGTCGGGGTGTCATCCATAAACGGGCACAGGGGCACGCCGGCCCGGACGGCCTATACAGCCTCCAAATATGCCATGGAAGGGTTTTTTGAAGCGCTCAGGACGGAGGTCATGAAAAGAAATGTTCATGTGATGGTGGTAAGCCCGGGCTTTACGGGCACCAACATCCGGAAGGCGGCGCTTGATAAGGATGGTCATCCCCAGCAGGATTCACCCCGTGACGAAGGCAAAATGATGACGCCGGAAGCCGTAGCCAGGGCGATTCTGAAAGGGATCCGGAAAAAGAAAAGGGATATTGTGCTCACCCCTCTCGGCAAGACGGTAGTCTTTTTAAACAAGTGGTTCCCGGGATGGATGGATAAGATGACCTATCGGGAAATGGCGAGGGAGAAAGATTCGCCGTTTAAGTAAGCTCGAAGCTTATAAACCAGTGTCCAGTTTTGCTCTCGTTAAATTAATAGATTCGCCTTTTATATCAGGTTAATTGGAAAATAGGGCACGTTAGAATTTTCTACACAAGAAAGCTATTGCCCCGGCTTTTAAACGGGGGGACGGTCCGTAAAAAAGGCTTCCGGTGGAAGGCTTTAGGACCGGGCCAGCCTGTAGCGGAGGTTCTCATGCCAATTTTATACTAATGAATTAATGAAACAATGATTGACGTGTGACGG
>CAYNCU010000315.1:0-3646 GCA_964395765.1 uncultured Roseivirgaceae bacterium
AAAATATCGTAAACCCGGTAACGTATTCGTCGGCTTGGCACACAGGATAGACCGGCCGGCAAGCGGAGTGGTAATAATATGCAAAACCTCTAAAGCATTAAGCAGGATAACCCAGGCCTTTAAAGCAAAACAGGTAAAGAAAACCTACCTGGTCATTGTAAAAAATAAACCACCGGCAAAACAGGGGAGACTTGTACATTGGCTCAAAAAGAACAGCGTTAACAATAAGGTTCAACTTTTTAATAAGGAAACCCAGGGGGCTTTAAGATCAGAACTTGAATACGAAGTGGAGGATAAGAACTCCGGTAATTACTTGTTGCGGATTAATCTTCTGACGGGTCGTTCTCACCAGATAAGAGTCCAGTTGTCAGCAATCAATTGCCCGGTGGCGGGGGATATCAAATATGGCGCTCAGGAACCAGGACCCGGTAAAAGTATTTATCTTCATGCTGCCTGTATTGAATTTATTCATCCGGTTAAAAAAGATGCTATAAAAATATCGGCGCCGCTGCCGGGGTCTGGGTTATGGAAACTTTTCAAAAACTTTTAACTATTGTTAAAATAACTGATATTACGGCTTATTTTAAAATATGCCAAGACTACTCTTTACCTTTATTTTACTATGCTTAATCACGTCTTGCAGCACGACCAGAAAATTCGATTTTAAGACAGCCTATAAGTTTAAATACCTGAAATATCCGGAAATAAAAAAGGATAATCAAACACCTCAATTGCTGGCCTCCAATGGAAAAGTTATTGCGCTTGCTGAGAAGAAAAACACCATTCCTGAAACGATCCGAATGCAAGCGAATATTGAAATCAGGAATTCCGGTGTTATTAAATCGGCAGAAAAAAAATCACCGGGAAATCTAAAAGAAAAAACAATAGCTAGGGAGAAAGCCGGTCAGTCTGTTCAAACAAAAGAGTCAAAACTGGAAGTTGCGGGTGTAAAGAAAATTAATAAAATTTCGCGTAAAGCAGGATTCAGCGATCTGCACCCGGCATTGCAGGGGTTTCTTTTTGTCGTATTCGGATTCGGGTTAGTACTGGTCGGGTCACTTTTAGGAGCCACTCATCTGATACCCCTGATACTGGTCATAGCAGGTTTCGCATTGGTTATCTTTGGATTTTATAAAATGCTTACCCACCTGTAAATTTATAACGGATCCATTATGTTTCTTCTTCAGCGGATATTCCATCCGCCAGCAAAGTTACTTTGTTGTTAAGTACTTCAACCACTCCCCCCATAATGGAAATTTCCCATTCATCTTTATTATTCCTGTACTTAACTTTTCCTTTATCGAGAATAGAAACGAGATCGGCGTGATTATTCAGTACCTGGAAGGATCCGTCAATGCCCGGGAAGGTTATGGATTCTACCTGGCCGTTAAAATATTTCTGTTCCGGAGTATAAATTTCCAAAAGCATAACGGGGATCAGTTATTGGCTTCTGCGATCAGCCTTTCACCTTTTTCTATAGCGGTTTCAATGGATCCTACAAAACTGAATGCAGCTTCAGGAAGATGATCGAGTTCACCATCAATGATCATATTAAATCCTTTAATGGTATCCTTAATGTCAACCAGAACTCCCTGCATTCCGGTGAAAGCTTCAGCGACGTGGAATGGTTGTGAAAGGAACCTTTGCACCCTTCTTGCTCTTGCCACCACCAGCTTATCCTCATCGGATAATTCATCCATCCCGAGGATCGCAATTATATCCTGCAATTCCTTATAACGCTGAAGTATTTCTTTTACCCTCATGGCAGTATTGTAATGCTCATCACCCAGGGTTTCAGCATTTAATATCCTGGAGGTGGAATCCAGCGGGTCAACAGCAGGATAAATTCCAAGTTCAGAGATCTTTCTGGATAATACGGTTGTCGCATCCAGATGCGTGAATGTTGTAGCGGGAGCAGGGTCGGTCAGGTCGTCGGCAGGAACATATACAGCCTGAACGGAAGTAATGGATCCCCGTTTCGTGGATGTGATCCTTTCCTGCATGGCTCCCATTTCTGTGGCCAAGGTTGGCTGGTAGCCTACTGCGGAAGGCATACGGCCAAGTAATGCTGATACTTCAGAACCGGCCTGCGTGAACCTGAAAATATTGTCAATAAATAACAGAATATCATTTCCTTTTCCGCTTCCGTCACCATCACGGAAATATTCAGCCACCGTAAGTCCCGATAAGGCCACACGGGCGCGGGCTCCCGGGGGTTCATTCATTTGACCGAAGACCAGTGTCGCCTGCGACTTGCCGAGTTCATCCTTGTCAACCAAAGATAAATCCCAGCCCCCTTTTTCCATATTCTTAAGAAAAGCATCCCCGTATTTGATTACGCCGGATTCAATCATTTCTCTTAAAAGATCATTCCCTTCCCGGGTTCTTTCGCCAACCCCTGCAAAAACCGACATCCCAGAGTATACCTTGGCGATATTATTGATCAGCTCCATGATAATGACCGTTTTTCCTACACCCGCGCCGCCGAATAAACCGATTTTACCTCCTTTGGGGTAGGGTTCCAGAAGGTCAATCACTTTTATACCGGTAAACAATACTTCTGTTGAAGTTGAAAGTTCTTCGAACTTTGGTGCCGGGCGATGGATCGGAAGCCGGACCTTAGCCTTAACATCCGGCATGCCGTCAATGGCCTCCCCTACAACATTAAATAGTCTGCCTTTAATAGCCTCTCCGGTTGGCATGGTAATCGTGGTTCCTAAATGAATCGCCTCCATGCCCCTAACTAATCCTTCGGTGGCATCCATCGCTACGGTACGAACACGATCTTCACCTAAATGCTGCTGACATTCCAAAATTACTTTTTCACCATTAGCTTTTGTCACTTCAATGGCGTCATAAATGTTAGGAAGTGTTGAACCTTCCTGATCGAAGCTCACATCTACTACCGGTCCGATCACTTGTGCTATCCTTCCAATATTGGTCATAATTCAATGAGGGTTTTTGTAATAAAAATAGAGGTCAAAATTACCCTGAAAAATAAATCTTTACAATTAATATACTCGAATCGGGGTTAAATATACGATTTAATCTTTTAGTACAATTCTGAAAGTGGTCCCTTTTCCCAATTCCGATGATTTAACAAAAATTTTCCCCTGATGGTAGATTTCAATGATTCTTTTTACCAGGGCAAGGCCCAGCCCCCAACCCCTCGATTTTGTAGTATACCCCGGTTGAAATACATGCTTTATCTTTGATTTGGGAATACCTTTTCCCGTATCGGATACGTCAATAATAATACTTCCGTCCTGCGCTTTTTTAATATTGATATCGATCACTCCCACGCCACTCATGGCATCCACAGCATTTTTACATAAGTTTTCTACCACCCAGTCAAACAGCGGCTTGTTGATCCGTGCCCTCAGATCGTTGGGTAGGGCATGAATCTGAAATTTCACTTTACTCGAAAGTCGTTTCTGTAAATAAGCGACGGTATTCCTGATGGATTCGGGAATATTTTCATGGTTAAGCATCGGTACCGAACCAATACTGGAAAATCGCGCTGTGATCATTTCCAGTCTTTGTATATCCTTTTCCAGTTCGGGCAATGAAGATTTATCGGCATAACCCTCTTCCGACCTGAAATATTCAAGCCATGCAATAAGAGATGAGATAGGAGTTCCCAATT
>CAYNCU010000316.1:0-3640 GCA_964395765.1 uncultured Roseivirgaceae bacterium
TGATGGTTATTACGCCGATAGGAGGACCAAAATACCCGGTTTACGAACTTTCATTTTATGTTAATAAACAAGTCTCAAGAACCAACATAATTAATCTCGGCATTGACGGCTTTGACAATACGGCCTTAAAGGCGCAACTGGAACGGACCAGACTGAATCCAAAAGATTACCCTGATAACAAAAGGATCGGCATCATGGTAGGTCATGAACTGAGATTAGGTAAGATTGCCATGCTTACCCAGTTCGGAATTTATATTTATCGCCCGTACAAGGTAGAGAAATTCATTTACCAGCGTTATGCATTAAAATATTACGTCAACAATCATATTTTTATTCATTACGGATTTTTATCGCATTATGCCAAGGCGTCCAACGGTGAATTGGGGATAGGAGTTAGTTTGTAGAAAAATGAGTAATATTTCCCGTATTCTGCTTTTCCTGCTTTTGCTGATTACCCTTTCCTGTAAAGGCCCGGGTGTACTGGATTGCTTTGAATCCTCGGGACCGTATGAAGAAAAACAGGAAGACCTTCCGGCATTTCAGAAAATTGTCGGATATGAGAACATTGACCTATACCTCCTGAATGGCAGTTCGCAAAAGGTGGTGGTCAAAGCGGGGAAGCATCTGATCCCTCACATCGAGCTGACTGTCAATGACGGAACGCTTACGATCCATAACCGGAACAGTTGCAACTGGGTTCGCGGTCCGGGCAACCCGGGAGTGTATATTTATTCCGATTCACTGAAGAGAATTGAAACCTATGGTTTTATTAATATCTACGCGTCGGATACTTTCAGGATTAAGTCCCTGGAATTGTTTACGGATGGCACTGGTAATTTTAATTTGGATGTATCGGGCGACTCCCTTTTTGTTGATTCGGAATTTATTTCGGATTTTTCGATGTCGGGGCATGTGAATTACCTGTCCGTAAGATTTACCAATGACAGTCAGTTCCATGGAAAAGGGCTGGTGAGTGATGACATATTCGTTACCCATAAGGGATCGAATACCATTGAAGTTTACCCGGTAAATTCTTTAACCGGAACCCTGGAAAGCACAGGCAGCCTGTACTATTACAACAAGCCGGTGAAGCTGGATGTAAAAGTTTCCGGCACCGGGAAACTGGGAGAGAAGTTCTGACCTTATTCCTTTACGTGGTTCTGAAATATAATAGCATACAATTTTTAACTGACAGGTAGTAAACCGCAGGGCCCGCGGAAGCCACCTAGATTTTGCAGCGTAAGATTTTCCGGCAATATAAGGATGAATGATCTTTCCATGCGCTTCCTTTTCGGTTTTCGCACCCTGCGTAATCTAAGACCGTAATCAAATTTTGCCTGTTAATTCTGCTTGTATTCTATACAACAAATCACATTCTTGTTTTTGAATCGCGTTATGCTTTTTACGATAAAGGTTCATTAGAAATGTAGCCTGCGAGCCACAAACCATGGGAGTGCTGTGGCTTGGATCCTCCTCCTTATGATAATATTATTTTAGTTGAATTCATCTACCCCCCTTTAAATGCGGACTAAATGATTTTACCTGCTGAATTTCTTATTCAGGTACCACTGGTTGTATTCGTTTACGATTTCAGGAAGGTTTTTATATTTATAAACCTTATTGTTGATCTTGTCCATCAGGTCCTTGTCATCTGAAACAAGCCGGGCCATTTTCTGGATAAATTGTTTCTTATAGGTGGAGGAAGTCACATCTTCGGCGGGATCTTCGAGTTTTTTGATGTACAGGTTTTTAAACGAATTCGGGGTTTGGCTCAGCCCGATATTGTTACCCATGGTCTCTGCTTTGCTGCTGCTCATTTTCTTAATCGTTTTATCCTTTTCCGGGAATATCCGCAGCAATTCCAGGGGTCCTTTTCCGGAATAAAGAATCCCGAAGCGCTGGAAATTTACCGGGCCTTTATAGGTTTTTATGGTAACATTTGTGCTTACCCATTGCATGTCCTCACAGGAATAGCCACGGATATCTTTGGATTGAAAAATGACCCCATCGGTAGTACCCTCCCTGGTGAATGACACTCTTTTCTGCATCACCACAGGGTAATCGTATTTAATCACGCCTTTTATGGTATCGCCTGCAATGGTTACAATGTATCCGGCCACAGGTTCCCCCTGGTTGTGTTTTGAAAACCAGCCCTGGCCGGAGGCCCCGGTTCCGATTAACAGCAACAAAAAGCAAAATAAATTTCTCATGGTAATCTCAATGATTATTCAACATCACTTTTCCCGGATCATAATATTTTTCAAGATAAGGATCAAGTTTTGATTTCCAGATCGCATATCCTTTGGCAAGCATATGAAGGCTGTCCTGGCGGTAAAGGTCGGGCTCCGGCCTGCCGTTATCGCCGAGCATGGAATTGAATATATCAATAAAGAAATCATTATCATGGCGCTTGCAATAATCAGCCTCCATGGAATTTAATTTCAGGTAATCGTCTTTATATTTCCAGCGGGAAGGGCTCGGTTTGGCTGCAATCACCAAAACAGGAGGATTCCCCGGAAGGGTGGTGGTCTTTTCCATGAATTTCTCAAAGTCGCCATATACCATTTCCGGGGTCTTATTATCCACAAGATCATTGTCGCCTTCATAAACTACGACGATCTGGGGTTTGTAGGGAGCGACGATAAGATTAAAATAATAATTTGCATCGCTGTATTCGGAACCTCCGAAACCCCGGTTCATTACACAATAATCCGGGAAATCCTTTGCCAGCGATTCCCAGAACCGTATCGATGAGCTTCCTACGAACAGGATACATCCGGTGGACGGGGGAGAGGCCTTGTCGGAATTTATAAAGGCTTTGATTTCTGGGGCAAACCTTTTCAGTTCCTGCGCATGCAGGCGAAAGCCGTAAACCAGCAACAGGGATAAAAGGATCATACCACGGAATGGCAATTTCATAGAATGAATATTAAATATTGAATAATACGATTTTTAAAATTAATCAAATTAATATCCAAATACCGAAGGCAGCCAGAGAGAAAGTTGCGGTATATAGGAAACGATCAGTAAAACCACGATCATGGAAATGAACATCGGCATGAGCGGCTTCAGCACTTTTTCGATGCTTACTCCCGCCACGCTGCAACCGACAAATAATACGGATCCGACCGGAGGTGTGCAGATACCGATACATAAATTGAATACCATGATTATTCCGAAATGAACGGGGTTCAATCCCAGACTGGAGGCTACCGGCAGGAAGATGGGAGTGAAGATCAGCACAGCAGGGGTCATATCCATAAATACGCCGACGACAAGCAGGGTAAAATTGATGATCAGCAGGATGACTACCTTATTGGATGATAGCGACAATAAGGCCGCTGTAACATCCTGGGGGATATTTTCAAATGACATGGTCCATGACAGCCCCATCGAAGCGCCGATCAACAGCATGACAATGGATGTGGTGACCACACTGGTCAGAATAATTCCGGAAAGTTCACTCCACTTTATTTCGCGGTACAGGAAGGCGAGCAGTCCCGCATAAATTACGGAAATAGCTGAAGCTTCCGTAGGGGTAAAAAAGCCGGCCACAATTCCTCCGATGACGACAATGATCAGTGATAAACTCGGAAGGGCATCCAGCAATATCTTAAAGCTTTGTTTCATGGATATTTTT
>CAYNCU010000317.1:0-3620 GCA_964395765.1 uncultured Roseivirgaceae bacterium
CAGGCCACGATCCCACGACGGATATTATTATTGCCGAAAACCTGCGGAATGCCGTAAATTATATCCGTTATTTAATTAAAAATGAAATAAATGATGCTGAATTCATCGAAAAGCATTTAGGTCTGATTGAAACAAGCATTGGGAAAATGGTTCCTATTATGGAGCAGAAAGATATTGATACGGATCCCTTGCAGGTCTTTGCCGAATCCTACAATACCTTGATCCTCGATAAAAATGCTTTTCGTAACCCGATTCCGGAGATTGACGGCCTGGCCCCTAAAGAAAACATGAAGGCCTGGGTTGACAGAAAATTATTTATCCATAACCTCGGCCATGTGGCAGCGGCTTATTTCGGTTATCTCAGGCATCCCGGAAAAAAATACTTAAGTGAAGTTCTGGCGGATCCCCGGGTTTACGAATTTACCCGCGAAGTTATGGCGGAATCGGCAGCCGCCCTGGAAAAAGAATACCCTCGTGAATTCGACAGGACAGATTTAAAATTACATATTGAGGATCTTTTGTCACGTTTCCGGAACCGTGCCCTGGGCGATACGGTTTTCCGGATCGGGAAGGATTTACCTCGCAAGCTGGGCCGTGAAGACCGGGTAATGGGCGCCATCCGGATGGCGCAAAGTCATAAAATGCCTTACCATAATATCCTGCGGGTCCTGGTTTACGGATTTTATTTTCGTGCTACTGACGACGAGGGCAACCTGTTTCCGGCGGACAGGATATTGGCAGAACAGTTCAGGATTAAGGGAATAAGGGATATATTGAACGAAATCTGCGGAATTGATAGTGCTGTAGAAAACCAACTATACGAATCGGTAGAAAAAATTAATAATCAATTGAATGCAGAATTGGTTTTTAAATAATAAAGTATGAAAATATTTTCCAATATGCCGGACCCTGAATTGCTTGGCAGCAAGAACCCGCTGTATATGGATGAGCCTGTCATCAGGGTCAATGCCCATTTTCATACTCCGTATTCCTTTAGTGCCTTTGAAAACATCGAAGAAATATTTGCGCTTGCCGCAGAGGATAACGTAAGCGTTTTAGGGATCAATGATTTTATCACGACTGCCGGGTACGGTGAATTTGCCGACCTTGCTGAAAAAAATCACCGCTTCCCGCTATTCAACATCGAATTCATGGGCCTTATACCCGACGCCCAGAAAAAAGGGATCCGGATCAATGACCCGGATAACCCGGGGAGAATTTATTTATGCGGAAAAGGCTTGATAAATGCTGATAAACTTTGCGCTGAAAATCAGTTGAAGCTCAAATTGGTATTCAATGAAAGCCTGAAACAAACCCGGGAAATGGTGAAAAAATTAAACAGGCACCTTGCCTGGCATAAAGCTCCCTTCCGGCTGGATTTTGACATCATACAAAAAAATTATACCAAAGGCCTGGTAAGAGAAAGACATATTGCAAAAGCTTTACGACTGGAATTAAAAAAATATTTTAATGAGACCCACGATCTTAAAAAATTCCTGTTGAAAATCTATAAGGGAAAGAAACAGGAAGCCGACCTTGCCGATCCGGCCGCCCTGGATAATGAGCTTCGCAGTATCCTGTTGAAAAAAGGGGGACCGGCCTATGTGGCGGAAAGCCCTTCCGCCTTTCTTTCCGTAGAGGCGATCAGGAATTTAATTCTGGATGCCGGGGGAATCCCGTGTTATCCTGTTTTACTCGATGATGCAAAAGGAAATTTTACTGAATTTGAAAAAAATTATAATGAATTGTACCAACAATTGATTGAGCTGAAAATTTTCAGTATAGAACTTATCCCCGCCAGGAATAATTTATGGTTCCTGAAGGAGTTTGTTGAATTTTTTATCCAGCGTCAGATGGTGGTAACTTTCGGCACGGAACACAATACGCCGAAAAAAGCACCTTTGTCGGTGACCTGCCGCGACGGCATCCCGCTGACCGAAGAATTAAATATTGTTAATTATGAAGGCGCGTGTATTATCGCCGCCCACCAGTACCTGCTTTCCAGGAATGAAGAAGGATACCTCAAAAAAAACGGTGTCCCGCATTTTGACAAAAGAGAGCGGATGACGAACCTTGGGGATGCGGTAATCCGCTGGTTTATTGCCCATTGAATACATATGATTATGAAACCTTCTTCCATAAACCAGTCATTAAAGGAAATAATGCCGGCGCTCCGTGCCCATTTAACCCAGTCAGGCATCAGCCCGGTTATTCGCTATTTTCATTCTGAAAAAGTAATTGCCCTCGGTAAAACAAAAAAAAAGTTTGAAAGTGCCCTGGACGGAATCGAAGGATTATATATCAATGAATCAGATCCTGGTAAAATCATTGACATTTTTTCTTCCCATCAGGCGGAAAAAAATTTCCATTCCGGCCTGGTTATGATAAAAGACCTGGGCTTGCTGGGCATTGGATTTTCATTGGAAGAATCCATATATTACCTGGATGAATTTCTGAAGGGAACAACAATAGCGCTTCAGGAGCAAAATGAAAAATACGGCCGCGTCCATAATAAAATCTTTATTGTTACCGGCGGGGCCATGGGGATTGGCAGGGGAATCGTGGAGGAAGTGGCGGGCGAAGGCGGGTATGTGGTGATAGCGGATATCAATAAGGAGGAAGGGGAAAAAACCGCGGCCCAGGTAAACGGCAAGGCAGGCAACAACAGGATCATTTTTGTTCCATGCGATGTTACCGATCCATCCTCTGTGCAGGATCTTGTTACCGAAACGGTTATTAATTTCGGCGGCCTTGACGTATTGGTGAGTAATGCAGGAATATTAAAAGCCGGCAGCCTCGAGGAAATGGATGAAGAGTCCTTCGACAGGATTACCGGCATTAATTATCGCGGGCTATTTATCTGCTCCAAGTATAGTATTCCCGTTATGAAACTCCAGCACAGGTACAATCAATCGCTCTACACGGATATCATCCAGATCAACAGTAAATCGGGTTTGGCGGGCAGCAATAAAAATTTCGCTTATGCCGGAAGCAAATTCGGGAGTATCGGCCTTGTTCAGTCTTTTGCACTTGAATTGGCGGCGTATCACATCAAGGTCAATGCCATATGCCCAGGAAATTATTTCGAGGGACCGCTTTGGTCAGATCCTGATAAAGGGCTTTTCGCACAATATTTAACCACTGGAAAAGTACCCGGGGCAAAAAATATAAGCGAGGTAAAGAAATATTATGAGTCGCTGGTCCCGATGGGCCGTGGCTGTACTCCCAGGGACATTGTAAAGGCCCTGTATTACCTCATCGAACAGGAGTATGAAACAGGCCAGGCTATTCCCGTAACCGGGGGCCAGATCATGTTAAACTGACTACTGAAATTTATGAAAACAAAAGCCGTGAGGCTACATGGTAAAGATGATCTGAGGCTCGATGAATTCGATCTTCCGGAAATCAGGGAGGACGAAATCCTCGCCAGGGTTATGGCAGACAGCCTGTGCATGTCATCTTACAAGGCAACGAAACTGGGAACGGATCATAAAAGAATTCCACAGGATGTCGCCGAACACCCTGTCATTATCGGCCACGAATTCAGCGGGGAAATTATCAGGGTCGGAAATAAATGGTCGGAAAAATTCAGGGAAGGAAAGAAATTTTCAATTAAACAG
>CAYNCU010000318.1:0-3520 GCA_964395765.1 uncultured Roseivirgaceae bacterium
TTTTTTGGCCTCTTCCGCAATCATCCAAAAATCCCTGTCCGAGTCCTTTTCAATCTGATTATACGTTTTTCCACTATGTCTAGCCAAAATGTCGTACAAATCCTTTTTAACAGAAAGGGTTTGTTTCAGGGATATTTCCATATCAGAGGCGGGTCCCTGCATTCCACTCATCGGCTGATGGATCATTATTCTGGCGTGAGGCAATGCAGAACGTTTATCCTTCGCACCGCCTGCAAGCAGGATAGCTGCCATAGAAGCTGCCAATCCGGTACAAATGGTTGCAACTTCAGGGGTAACCAGCTGCATGGTGTCGTAAATCCCCAGGCCTGCATAAACCGACCCTCCCGGGCTGTTAATATACAATAAAATGTCCTTTTTCGCATCAGCGGATTCAAGGAATAATAACTGGGCGGTTATAATATTGGCGATATTGTCATCGACAGGAAGCCCGAGGAAAATAATCCTGTCCATGATAAGCCGTGAAAATACATCGATTTCACGGAAATTTGTCGGCCTTTCTTCTATAACCGATCGGGTCATATTTTCAATTTGTTCTACATGCTTGTCAAAGGTCAGGCCGTTGATTCCGCGGCCGTGAACTGCGAATTTTCTGAATTCTTTTTTATTTAACATGTTTATAATTTTTATCAATATTAAAAAAAAAGTCCTTTAAATTGAAAGGACTATACTATTAACGTATTTAAGGCCTAATGGGTTTTTTCCATTGCTTTCAGGAAATCGGGGGGATTTAGGGTTTTCCTGTTAATTGTAAGTTTTTCACGAAGCGCATTCATCACTTTTTCCGATTTTACCCGGTTATAGGTCGAGTAATAATTATTCCCCTCTTTTCCTTTCAGGTAATTATTGGCCATGTCATCCAGGTTTTCATCCAAACTGGATGACATGCCATAGGCGGCAAACTGGGCTTTAATGAGATCCTTGGCAGTGCTTACTACATCTTCATGTTCCACTTTAATTCCGCTATCTTCGGAAACACGATTAAATATCAGGGACCATTTCAATTCCCTGAGGTAATTGTCATAATTTTTATTGATATCTTCTTCCGTCACTTCCCCCTTATTTACGGCGAGGATCCATTTCTTGTAAAAATTTTCAGGTACATTGATTATTGTATTCTCCAGAAGTTTATCCTGGATGGCATGATCCGTATAATGATCTGCTTCCTGGTTATAATTTTTCTGTACTGTCTCCCGGAGTTTTGTCATGAATTCCTCTTCCGACTTCACGACCTCCTTTCCGAAAACTTTATCGAATAATTCCTGGTTTACAGCGGCCGGTTCAACCCTGTGGATCCGGGTAATTTTAAGATCATAGATGCCGGAAATATCATTCATTTCCTCTTCATTTTTACTTAATGCTTTTGCCAGGTTCGATGTTTCTGTAAAAAGATTTTTAATGTCAAGCTTCAGGGTGCCGTCTTTTTTGGCTCCGGAGAATTTTTTCTTTTCACTTTCCGTCAACTGATCATGTAACAGCCAGACTTCTTTTTTTTCTTCACTTCCTTCCGGTCCCCATTCCCCGAAAATATCATCACCGTCCTGCCATTCCTCAGGTTCCAGATAATTGCCATATTCCTTTTTCAGCCTTTCGATTGTTTCCGAGACGGTGGCATCATCGATTTCCACCTGGTAACTGTCAACCGGCTGGGTATAATCAATTGTGAAGGGCTCAACCAGTCCCACCATGTATTCGAATTCAAATTCCTTCTGGTTATCCCAGTCGATCTTCATTGTTTTTTCGGTGACCGGCAGGGGATCGCCAATGATTTTAATATCATTTTCCTTGATATAATCCAATACCGATTTGGAAAGAAGTTCATTGATTTCATCAATCAGGATCGATTTACCATACATCTTCTTGATAAGTCCCGCGGGAACCTTCCCGGGTCTGAATCCTTTCAGCTGCGCTTTACGGCTATACTCCTTTACTTTTTCTTCAACTTTGGGTTGATAATCAACTTCCTTTAGAGTAACTTTAATTAAGCCTTCGGTGGCCGAACTTTTGTCGAGAATTATTTCCAATAGTTAAAAGATTTGCGTTATTCTATCAATTTAACGATCATCCCCGAATCTGAAACCTGGGGTGTGTGTGTAAAAGTGCGGAAGGGGGGACTCGAACCCCCACGCCTTTCGGCGCTAGATCCTAAGTCTAGTACGTCTGCCAATTCCGTCACATCCGCGGTTTCAAAAACGGAATGCAAAAGTAATGAAATTAATTTTTACGAAGTCATATAGTTTCGTATTATTTAACTCAATGAATGAATAGCCCCGTATGATTGCGACGGAAGAAGCCATTGAAAGACAAGAGATTATAAGAAGATACAGGAAGCTGCTGAGGCATGCCAAGCCGTTTTTAAAGAACGGCGATGCCCGGTATATCAAACGGGCCTTTTTTATGTCGATGGAAGCCCATGAGGGTATGCGAAGGCACTCCGGGGAACCTTATATTTTTCACCCTCTTGAAGTGGCCAGGATTGCCGTGGACGAGATCGGCTTGGGCACCACCTCCATTATTGCCGCCTTGCTGCACGATGTGGTTGAAGACACAGAATTCGAGATCACCGATATCGAAAAGGAATTCGGCCCTAAGGTAGCGAGGATCATTTCA
This sequence comes from uncultured Roseivirgaceae bacterium, assembly GCA_964395765.1. Classification (GTDB taxonomy): domain Bacteria; phylum Bacteroidota; class Bacteroidia; order Cytophagales; family Cyclobacteriaceae; genus DATDPY01. The sequence continues at coordinate 2,629 of CAYNCU010000318.1, forward strand.
GGGCTTACAAAAATTTCAGGAGTTTTTGAATACGGCACTTCACAGCAGGCAGAAAATTTCAGGAAGATGCTGCTGACCCTCTCTGAAGACGTCCGGGTTATTCTTATTAAACTGGCTGATCGTCTGCATAATATGCGCACGCTTGACAGCTTACCCCGGAATAAACAACTCAGGATAGCCTCAGAAACAATTTACCTGTATGCCCCTCTTGCCCATAGACTGGGCCTGAATGCTATTAAAACGGAACTGGAAGACTTATACCTGAAATATTCCGACCCTGAGGTCTTCCACGAAATAGATGAAAAAATGAAGGCTAATAAACCGGTGCGTGACCGGTTTATTAAGAAATTTATTGCCCCTATCCAGGAAGAACTTAGCGGACAGGGATTCGCCTACGAGATCAAGGGAAGGCCGAAATCGATTTACTCGGTCTGGAATAAAATGAAGAAACAGAACATACCCTTCGAGGAGGTATATGATTTATTTGCCGTTCGGATTACCCTGGACGTTCCCGACGATCATGAAAAAGCTGCCTGCTGGCAGGTTTACTCCATTGTTACTGATTTTTACAAACCCAATCCCGACCGTTTAAGAGATTGGATAAGTACCCCCAAGGCGAATGGATATGAGTCTCTTCATACCACTGTAATGAGTAAAACCGGATTATGGGTGGAGGTGCAAATCAGGACACGCAGGATGGATGAAATTGCCGAGAAGGGATATGCTGCTCACTGGAAATACAAGGATAGTTACAAAGGTTCCGTTGAATCGGGCCTTGAAGAATGGATCAGGAAAGTCAGGGATATGCTTGAACAGAATGATATCAATGCCATAGAATTCATCGATGATTTCCGGTCTAATCTTTTCACCGAAGAAATATTTGTATTTACAC
>CAYNCU010000319.1:0-3512 GCA_964395765.1 uncultured Roseivirgaceae bacterium
CCGTGGCCGCCGTGGAAGTGCTGGCCGAAAAGGGCGCGGTAATCCCGTCGGATATGGTAGTAAATTCAATATGGGCATCATAGGAAAACGGGTTGGGGTATACAATAAAATTATTTACATACACTTCCGGTTGTTTTAAAGCCAGCGGTTTTTCCTGCTGGATATAAAGGTTATCCACGGCCCAACCCCAGGAAGTGATAAGGTCGTCAGAATATAACCGGAACCTTACAAAGATGATATCCCCCGGTTTAAAAGTGTTGAGCAGGTTAATCGATTCTGACTGGTACATATCACTGGTTCCGCTTTGTTTATTGTTATAAGCATTCAACCAGGTCGGATTGGCATTGGCATCATAGCCGGGGGCAAGAGGCAGCCAATGGATGCCGTCTTTGGTTCCTTCTACCACGACATAATCATAAAAATTTTTATCTCCGAAGCTTGTACCCGCATCACCCGGCTCGATAATGGCGATATCGTCATACAAAAATGTGGCATTGGAACTTGCCACTTTTATAGGAGTACGCAAGGTTATCGAATAGGTAGTATCCGTATCATAATTGTGCGGAGATTGAATGGCAGCGCTGAATCCTGTAAGGGTTTCTATCTGAAGGCCGTTGCCGATAAAATCCGTCTGGGCTGTACTTTCACTGAAATCAGTGCCGTAATTATCGGCGACCGAATTAGGTGAAAAATATAATGCAGTATAAGGAACGGAGGGGTATGCTTTCCCATTGGAGTATGAGGTAAGTAAGATATCCACATCGCCTTCAGCTCCGATATAATTGATTGCAAGCAAACTGTCTTTGGAAGAAGTATCCATTAATTTAGTAGTTCTGGCACTGTTAACGAATACAATGGTTGAATCATAATTTGATCTCAACCCTGCATCGATAACAAGATTTCCGTCAAAGGAAACTCCCGAACCTTTTACGATGGGGGACAAGATCACACTGGGCAGATCGGGTATGGCAGCGGTCCAGATCCCCCTGCCGTGAGTAGCGACAACGATTTCATTATCAACGGCTTTCATATCCCAAACGGATACGGATGGGAATCCGTCATCCAGGATCGACCATGTTTGCCCGTTATCGGTGGACTGAAAGATGCCTATTTCCGTACCTGCCCAAATCACATCCGGGTTATCGGGCAATACAATCAAGGAATGCACCGCAACATCAGGGAAACCGTTGGAGCTGGTGGATTGTGTACCGAAACCCGATATATCTTCCCAGGTCCGGCCCAGATTTTCCGTTCTTAATATTTTCGGAGCCCCTGCAAATGAAAACAGAAGATAGGCAGTTGAATCCTGGAAAGGATGCGTTGCCATTCCTGAAATATTGCCCAGCTTAACCTTGGTATAATTATTAACGGCACGGAAGGTTTGTCCGGCATTCACCGATACAAACACTTTACCGGTATCCGACATTTCCTCACCTGCCCAGACAATATTATAATTCGAAAGCGATACTTTAATATTCAAGGAAATAGATGGATTCCAGCCTGAACCGATGGGTGTTTCTTTCCAGGAGTCTCCGAAATCAGTAGATTTCCATACACCGGAATAGCCAACCGTATATAAAACGTCAGGTTGGCTTTTTGATGATGCTACTCTCGTGATAAAGGGTGCATTCGCATCAATATCCGTGAGTCCGTTGGTTGCTGTTGCCCATGTTTTTCCTCCGTCTTTGCTTTTATAAAAATTATTATTATAGGTGGAAACAATTATTTCCTGGTCATTGGAATAATTCCAGGCGGCTTCAAATCCATCACCACTTGCCGCCTTTGTATATTGGGTTACCAGGCTGGCGGATGTATCAGCCGGTGAAAAGTAGGATCCGTTATCCATGACACCTCCTACATATTCGTCTTTCCCCGGCCTTTTATCCACTCCATAGAATTGAGTACAGTTAAAACCATTACCGGCGAATATCCAGTCATTCTGACCCACTCCGGGATCTGTACCGGTTACGGTCTGAAACGCACCGCCGTCATTGGTATTGACCAGCTTAAATTCCTTTTGGGCTGAATCCATTACTACCGGGATGATCCGGTGCTGGTCTGCATGGACATAGCCAAGATTCCTCCCGTTTTCCGACCCCGATCCGGTCCAGGATGTCAGGTGGGTAGTAATCCGCAGTTTTTTAAATAAATTATCCCAATTGATTTGTAATGTGGACTGAGGGAGATTGGAAGGGTTCCAGGTTGCCCCGTCGGTAAGGTAAGGCCACATGAAATACATCATGTTAGAGGTTTGACCTCCATTTTTTGCTATCGAATCGCTTGGATTATTAGGGTCATAGTCAAGATCATGGATATAAAAATATTCTCTCGACTGGTTGGAATAAAGCCCGTCGGTTTTTTCCGGAAGGAGGTCGAAGACACCGTTATTGGCCTGATCACGGAAGGATACCATTAGCTGGCGGTTGTTTTTAATATCCCATACTTCAAAGGGGATATCCACATAATCGGCATATTGATACTGGTCATCGGGAATACCTGCTCCGCCGTCACTGTTGGTTCCTCCGCTGGAAGGCACGGTGAAGCGATGAGCCTTCTGGTGCATACCCGGTCCAAATCTGATTTCCACGCTCACAAATCTTGAGGTATCAACGGTTCCGACGGCAAGCTTATTACCCCAATAGGTTCCCGCATTGAAATTTACGAAACTCATAAATTTTCCGACCCCGGCATCTTTAACCCCTGCGAAGGTGCGGTCCCCGACAACCTCGCCTGGGCTCAGTTGCATTTTCCATAGGTCGACGCCACCCACATAAACAATGCTGTCATAGAACGGGTTTACTGCCACGGCATTATCCCAGGTTCCCTGAGGTATTGCCGACGTATTGGCAGCAAAAAAATTACTATTAGTGCCATTGTTGACCTCCACTATTAAGTTCCAGTTTATTCCTGCATCATTTGAAACATACAGGTCTGAACTAGTTCCTGAAAGATCGCCTTCAACAGCTGCATAAATCCGGTTATGGTTGGTCGGTGCGATTGCGATTTCTACTCTTCCGTTCGGAAACATCCCATTACTTACTTCGGCCCATGTATTACCTGCATCGGTAGATTTCGCAACACCTATGGAATATTCTGAGGCATATTGAATATTGAAATTTCCGGGTTCATACGTGATTTCCGTTATCCATGCCGAAGGGTCATAAACTTTGGTCCAGCTTTGGCCACCGTCGGTGGACTTAAAAATGCCACTTTTAAAGGGAAGTCCCCGCTCGCCATTCTGATTTGCAGAAAGGAGAAGGATATTGGGATTATTAGGATCAACAATGATCCTGTTAATAGCCAGAAAATCGAATTCATTTACCGTCGATGGAAGTAAATTCCACGTTTCCCCGCCATCGGTAGATTTATACAGTCCCTGACCGGCAATTTCAATCAGTCCGGCCGATCCATAAGACTCCCCTGTTCCCGCATATATAATACTTGGATCGGATTTTGAAAATGCCAGGGAAGTGGTGGCAAGATTAGGGTTATCAGGCGTTTTATTCACCCAG
>CAYNCU010000320.1:0-3494 GCA_964395765.1 uncultured Roseivirgaceae bacterium
GAGTCCGTAAAATCTATTGCAGTTCCATTTTCAGTATATTCAGATTATTCGTCTTTGAAATCCTATATACCCTGTTTTTTGCGGTAGTTATTGCGGGACCCTTGGCTTTTTACGAGCATGATATGATACCCGGTGCCATAAAAGCGCCATTGACCGTATGGGAATTTCTTAATGCGATCATTTTTATGGTCATTGTATCCCTGGTCACAATAAGCTGGCAGGTAATTAAGGCGGCGAAAATAAACCCCGTCACTGCATTACGATATGAATGAAGGTAATTAAAAGAAGAAAAATGATTTACCGGGTTTACGGAATTTCTATCTCGGCGAAAACAGGACAATGATCGGAAGGGAACCTGTTATTTTCACTATAATGTATGATCTGCACACGGTTGACCTTGATTCCCCATGTGACAAAAATATAATCGTTTCGTGAACCATTCCCCGGTGAGTGAGCTCCCCAACCGAAATAGGTTTCATCTCCCGGAGCATAATTTTTATGAATAAGCCGGTAACTGTCATGAAGGATTAATTCGGAATTGGTTAATAAATATTGCACCGGCCATTCATTTTCACTACAGTTCAGATCTCCCAGGATCGCAATTTTATCATGGGCATGGTTCCTGAGAATATGCCTGACAAGCACGGCCGAACTTTTTTCCCTTGCTTTTACCGACACAGGATCGTACCGGGTATTGTATATGCATATATGATTACCATTTTGTTTATTTTCAAAAACACCCATGGTAAAGATTGCCGGTTTTGAAATATCCCATCCTCTGGACCCCGGTAATTCCGGCGTGTCGGAAAACCAGAGCGTATTTTGATCAATCAGTGTCCAGTGCGATGCGTCATAAAGAATAGGGCACGACTCTCCTTCATACGGCGAGATTTCTTGGGTTCTCCGGATCATCCGGTAGTCAGGTAAGGCCTCCATGATCTCATCCGACTGATATATCAATGCTTCCTGCAAGCCGATGAAATCACATCCGCTGTTTTTAATTACTTCGATTACCATAGCTTTACGGTTATCCCAGGAATTCTCCCCTTGACTGACAACGCCAGTGGCAATATTGAAGGTCATGATCCTGATCTTCATGGACTGATCTTCAGAAAGGAATAACATTAAAATGAGAGGAAATAAAAAAAATAACATGGCTAAAAAAATCTTTTAAGGGAATTCAACAGGTCGTCAATAGTATGAACGATTTCTTCGCCTGAGGGATGCCTGATTTTCCAGAAATTTTTATTATCCGAGTTACCTTGAATCACGGAAAGGTTAAAATCATGGTCAGTCACGGAAAAACCGGCTCTTTCCAGCGCATTCTTCGTCCATTTCAGTTCGATACCGGGAATTCCTTCAAGCCCGATGCTTTTTCCGCCTGAAAAGACGGGAATGAATTTGCCGGCTATCGCATCAAAATGCACATCACTGTTTTGTATAAATTCCTGTATGGTGCCGTTGAGGACAAGGTCTTCCGGACTTCCTGAAATCAGGGTATGGTCATTGGTAAGTAATAACAGACGGTCGGATACCTGCATGGCCAGGTCCAATTCGTGGGAAGCCAGAAAAATGGCTTTACCTGTTTTTGCAGAAAGATCTTTCAGTAATTTCATGATCATTATTTTATTGACCAGGTCGAGGTGAGCCGTCGGCTCGTCTAATAAAATAATGTTGCAATCCTGGGCGAGAGCCCGCGCAATCAGGATCTTTTGCAACTGGCCGTCACTGAGTTCGTGGACAGGCTGATCCCGGAAACCTGCCGAACCGGTTAAACCGATCGCTTCATCAATTTTTAAATGATCGGCATCCGATAACATGCCGTACCAATTGGTGTAAGGATACCTTCCCAGGGCAATCAGTTCCCGGGAAACGAGATTGCCGGCCGGTATTTTCCCGGTAAGGACGATACTTAACAGACGGGCGATCTCGTCCCTTGAATATTGCCCGATCAATCGGTTCATCAGGAAAATTTCCCCTGACAGGGAGGGTAAAAGTCCTGCGATCGTTTTTAATATAGTCGATTTACCGATTCCGTTAGCGCCTGCCAGGCATACCATTTCGCCGCTGAAAATTTCAAAATTAATCTGATGGACAACGGTTTTCCGTTGCCGGCCTTTTTTGTAACCTGCGGAAAGATCTTTTACTTGTATTACCGGATCGATTGCCATGCTATCCATTGAAAGAGGAACTAAGGTCGTGCCGGCGGTATACGATCCAGATCACCAGTGGCGCACCTACAATGGAGGTCACGGCATTGATCGGCAAAGTGTATTCATGACCCGGTACCTGGGCCACTATATCACAGGCCAGCATAAGGATAGCCCCTGTGATGGAGACCAGCGGAAATAATAAACGATGATCGCTGGTATTGAATAAAAGACGGGTCAGGTGGGGCACTGCAATACCGATGAAAGCAATAGGTCCACAAAAAGCGGTAATGGTTCCGGCAAGAACTGATGTTATGATGATAATGCCGAAACGGGTTTTACGAATATTCATTCCGAGACTTTCGGCGTACACATCGCCCAGCAATAAAGCATTCAAGGGCTTGGCAAACATCCACGAACCTAAAATGCCAAGTATAATTACCGGGATAAATATCTTTAGCTCTTCCCAGGTCATACCGCCGAGGCTTCCGAATGTCCAGATCACATAGGCCTGTACACTTTCTGCTTTTGAATAATACTGCAGAATACTCACCAGGGCGGCTGTTGCGCTACCCATCATGAGCCCGATGATCAACAACGACATGCTGTCACGGATCCTGGCGGAGATTGCCAGTACCAGCAACAGCACCAGGAAAGCTCCGCCAAAGGCGGCGAATGTTATGATCCAGCTACCGGTAATTCCGGTCTGGGTAAGGATCACCCCCAGCCACATCCCGGAAAGAATGGACAGGGCTACTCCAAGACTTGCTCCCGAACTGATCCCCAGTACAAATGGACCTGCAAGTGGATTCCGGAACAAGGTCTGCATGAGAAGCCCGCTGATACCAAGCCCGCTGCCGACCAGAACGGCTGTGATGGCTTTCGGCATCCGGAACTGGAAAATAATATTGGACCAGGACGCTTTCACCGATCCGGAACCTAATAAAGTCCGGACTACCTGCCCGGGTGGAATGGATACAGACCCCAGGGAAATATTTAAAATAAAAAAAATGACCAGCCCGAGAAGGATTATGGATACTATAAAGGAAAAACGGCGGGTTTGAAAAGATAACATCAGGTTATTCAGGGGTACGGTTTTGACTTATTTTACTTTCCTGTAAAAAAACATTTTATGACCAGGCATTGTTTCAGGGTGAAAGATCGCAACAAGATCGGATAAGATCAAATCCGGCCGGGCGTAACCGGTCTCAAAATAATCGTTGCCGCCTCCTTCACCGATCCTGGCAGAATAATTATATATACTGTCATTTTTAAACGCTTTGAGTTGAGCATATCGATCATCTGCACTTTTCAGCGCATCCAGACTGTTATAGGTTGCAGTCC
>CAYNCU010000321.1:0-3457 GCA_964395765.1 uncultured Roseivirgaceae bacterium
GGTTCTTTTTACCTGATCCCAGTCAAGCTGGCGGAATACGGATAATTCCGACAGAATTATTTTTCCGTCTGTGAATTCCAGCGCAATACTTTCAGCCGGATTTCCGGCCGACAAGACAATGACCCCGGGATGCAAGGCATTGTAGGCAGGATGTCTGGCCGGGAAACCTGCGTTTCCAAGACAGTAATTCCCGACGCCAAGGGCTCCGAGTGAATGGGCCATGATCGGGGCATTACCTCCGAGTTTCACTTCATCCGTAACCAGTTCAACCTGTCCGCTTTTTCCTGCAGCGAAGGCCAGCCTTTCCGAAAAATCAGTAATTGTTTTATAATATTCAATGGAGTTTTCAGTCCGTATTTTTACAGGCCTCCGGATTTGATCGACATATCCGTCGAAACCTATAAATACCTTATCCTTCACGGATTTACCCGCTTCGGGTTTTAATTTTCCAATTACTGAATGGATTAATTCACCGCTTGCCTTCATCTTGAATTGACTTTTATTTCAGTTGCTTTTCGATTTCATCCCTGGACGGTGCCGATGACTGCGCCCCCAAACGGGTAACGGCAATGGCCGAAGCAGCGCTGGCGAAGGTGACGGCTTTACGAAGATCCTTGTCTTCGGAGATTGCAGTTGCAAGGGAGCCACAGTACACATCGCCGGCGGCGGTTGTATCTACTGCCTTGACTTTAAAGGAAGGGATATGATAAGAAGTTAAATTAGATGCCATGAAGGAGCCGTTTTCGCCCAGGGTGATAATTACATTTTCACATCCCATTTCCAGCAACAGGGCGGATGCTTCATCCGTATTCGACAGGTTTACATTTTCAATTCTGGTGAGAAATTGCGCTTCCGTTTCATTGACAACGAGGAATTTGAGTTTTTTAAATACCTCCTTCTTTATATTCCTTGCAGGGGCCAGGTTCAACATGACCGGGACATTCACATTTGAACAAATATCAATAACGTGTTCTATTGTAGCGGGCAGAATTTCGCACTGTAATACGACCAGGGATGCATCCTGAATTACTTTTTTACTCCTGTCGATCATACTCGCGGATAACTGATAATTAGCGCCGGGAGCAACCGTAATATAATTTTCACCTTTTGGACCAACCATGATCAGCGCAGTGCCGGTAGGGTAGTTCTTTGCCTGGAAAACATACTGAGTATTGATGCCGTCTTTTCGGAAATTTTCAACCATTGACTTCGCGTACTCATCATTCCCTAGGCAGGTTATAAAGGTAACGTTTCCGCCGGAACGGGCTGCCCCAACGGCCTGGTTTGCACCCTTTCCTCCAAAAGCCTGGCTGAATTCACAATCGGCAATAGTTTCACCTGTTTTTGGGAGTCGATTCATTTTCATGATCAGATCCATGTTGGAGCTGCCGATTACCACTATATTACTCATAGAACATCAGTTTAATCTTGAAATAATGATCAGGCCCAGGCCAATAATAAAAAAGAGGAACATAAGGCTGATCAGGCGGTTTGTATTTTTCGGGGCTTCCTTAAATTCCTTCCAGATAAATACTCCCCAGGCGGCAGCGATCATCGTCGCCCCTTGTCCCAACCCATAGGATATGGCGAATCCCGCCTGTTCAGAAGATATTATGCTGAAGGACATTCCAACGCACCAAATGGCACCTCCCAGCAGACCGATCCAATGTAATCTGGGGTTACCCAGTGTAAAATAATCTTTATAGGTTACCGGCTCTCCCTTCAAAGGTTTATACATGAAGATCGTATTCCACAGAAAATTGGAAATGAATATTCCTATCGAAAAAATAACGACTGCCGTATAGGGGGATAGCTTACCCGCTTCCGGACTTGTGAAGTTTCCTGTAATGGAAGCGGCAACGAATCGGTAAAAGAAACCCATGGCAATTCCTGCAATGATGGATATCAGAATGCCTTTAGTGGAAGTGCTTCCCGGTTGGGAAGGCGATTTTTTATAAGCGAGGGCATCAAGGATTATTGCCAGTACCACCAGACCTACTCCTGCGAACAACCATGTGGGGTTGCCGACCGGGGTAGCTATATAATTGACAATAACACCCCAAACCAGGGCAATGCCGATTCCTATGGGAAATGCTACTGCCATGCCTGCGATGTCGATGGCTGCCACAAGAAGAAGATTGGCAATGTTGAAAATAACGCCACCCAGGAATGCCGATCCCATGCTTTGCAGGTTACCCTGGGCCAGGTCGGTTAAAAACGGCCTCCCATGTTCACCGATACTTCCCAGCGTAAATGCAAAAAGGACAGACATCAGCAATACGCCCAATGTATAATCCCAGTAAAAAAGCTGAAAACGCCAGAACTGCGAAGCCAGTTTCTGTGTATTGGCCCATGATCCCCAGCATAGCATGGTGATCACGCAGAGAATTACCGCCGTCGTGTATGTGTTTATGATAACCATAGGTTTTAATCCGCCTACGCGTTCCGCTACGGCGGACGAGAAGGTTACGGTTTAATTCCCCGGAGCTCTGCTCCGGAAATTCGGGTTCAGGGCTTGTCCTGGGGTTAAATACCCTTTATTTTCCTTCCGGCGAAAATTAAATATTAATCTTGTACTTTATTTTCCGCCGAATCTTTTTTTTGCTTCTTCCAGGATCTTAACGGTTGCGGAGGCGCCGCATCGGGTAGCCCCTGCTGCCTGGACCATTAACAGGGCGTCAAGTGTTCGTACTCCCCCGGCCGCTTTTACCTGTACCTTCGGGCCGGAGTGTTTTCGCATGAGTTTCAGGTCTTCCTCGGTAGCGCCCTGATAAGAATATTTTCCGCCTTTTCCTTTCACAAAACCGAAACCTGTGGATGTTTTGACGAAATCCGCGCCAGCCGCAGTGCATATTTCGCAAAGCCTGATCTTATAGTGATCGTCGGGAAGAAAATCATTTTCAAAAATAACTTTTACGATGGCTTTATGCGTATGACAGGTTTGGGTGATCAGTTTTATTTCCCCTGAAATGTAATCCCAGTCTTCTGACAATACTTTCCCGATATTGACAACCATGTCGATTTCAACGGCCCCGTCGCGTATGGCCTGCAATGTTTCCGCAGTTTTTATTTCAAGGGAAGAATTGCCGTGTGGAAATCCGATTACGGTACCCACTTTTACTTCCGAGCCTTCCAGCAGTTTTTTTGCCATTTTCACCGCGTAAGGTTTTATACATACCGATGCCACATTGTATTGCATGGCAATTTCACACCCCTTTTCCATTTCCGCATCGGTCATCGTCGGGTTCAGCAGGGAATGGTCTATCATTTGAGCCAGTTCATGTATTTTATCCATAGAAAAAATTTATTGCTTTAAAGTTAAATCTGCAAAATCCATAAACCTCTCCCAGTCGTAATAGGTGAGATCATGATCTCCGGGGCGTATATGGTAACCTTCGTTACCCTGAATGATTGGGTGAGCGGGGCCCGGCATCTGATCGGTTTTCAGGCCACCGGG
>CAYNCU010000322.1:0-3436 GCA_964395765.1 uncultured Roseivirgaceae bacterium
GGTTTTGGGACAGGGAGTTGTTCAATGACGTCCTTGACAAATCCCTTTTCGATTTTCCAGAGAACCTGCATAACCTGTTCTTCCGCTTTCGTGAGTTCTTTGAATTTCATTCCATTTATATTTCACGGGAAAATTATAACTAATGTTTTAGTTTTCAAACTAAATATTTAGTTATTTTTAAAAATATTTCTCAATTCACTGGAATTCAGAGGTTTAATGAAAAGTTAAATTTTAAAAAACTTTCTGGGTACTTAAGTCAGCCACGAATGATCCCGATTCGATCTATTACTGCATTTTATTATTGGTGGGTAAATGCGTAAGTTACAAGATTAGCTCCGGCTTCAAGGGCCAAATGACGAAGTGAATCAGGATCGTTATAAATCACCTGGTCTTCCCAGCCATTACCAAGGTCACAGTCAAAGGAATAAAAAACGACCACACGGCCTTTATAGATGAGGGCAAGTCCCTGAGCCCGGCCGCCATCGTGTTCATGTACTTTAGGAAGTCCTTTATCCAGGTTATATTTTTCATGATAGATCTCATTCGTCCAGGGCAATTCCACAAGGTTCAGTTCGGGAAATACCTTTTTTAGCTCGGGTCGAATGTATTTGTCCATGCCGAAGTTATCGTCGATATGTAAAAAACCGCCACCGATAAGGTAGTTCCTAAGGTTGGTTGCCTGTTGAGGCGTAAATACGACATTTCCGTGGCCGGTCATATAAACATAGGGGTAAAGGAATAAATCAGGGCTGCCTACATCTACTACATCCTCCTGCGGGGCCAGGCCCATATCCAGGTTTTTATTACAAAAACTGATGAGATTGGGCAATCCGGTTTTGTTCCCGTACCAATCCCCGCCGCCATCATATTTCAATTGGGCAATTTTTAATCCCTGCTGGGCAAAACCATTCAATATAAACAAGGAGGAGGTGAGTAATAACAGGATTTGTCTTTTCATCTTATTTCATTTTCCGCCCGAATCAATGATTTTATTAATATAACGATATAACGATTATTATTATCAGATTGTTGATTTATAATTTCGGGAATTGGAGTCCATTTTAACCTTTAAAAAGATTATTACTCATTCTCACCCGGCTGCCGGTATCGAGGGTCACGGCCCGGATCACGGCTTTGGGGCCGTACTTGATCTTCATTTTGTCAAGCGCTTCATGCAGCCGGATATCTTCCACCGTATCGTCGAAGAGATTGATCTGGTAATTGCCGTGGACCAGGCTACTCAGCGTGACGCCTACCAGGCGGATAAGGAGTCTTTTGGCATATAATTTATCGAATAATTCCAGGGCGTGGCTGATGAGCACCTTATCAGAAGAAGTATAGGGGATGTGGTGTTGCATGGATACGTTTTCAAAATTACTGTAACGGATCTTCACGCCGATACAGGCGGTCAGTTTCTGTTCCTTCCGGAGCTGGTAAGCAATTTTTTCAACCATGGCGGTAATCACAGATCTGAGCATTTTTACATCGATGGTATCGGCGTCAAAAGTCATTTCCGTGGATATGGATTTTCTTTCGGTATAGGGGACGACAGGGGTCTCGTCGATACCGTTGGCCCGTTTCCACAGGGTGACGCCGTTCTTGCCGAAAGCCGCTTCCATCACTTCCTTAGGCATGCAGCGCAGTGTACGGACAGTTTGAATACCCATATCAATCAGGAACTGTCCGGTTTTAGGGCCGATCATGGGAAGTTTTTGTACCGGCAGGGGGTCAAGGAATTCTTTTTCGTGCCCATAGAGGATCTGCCGCTGACCGTTGGGTTTGGATTCGTCGGTGGCCACCTTGGAAACCAGCTTGTTCACCGAAAGTCCCATGGAGATGGGCAGCCCGGACTCCCGGATGATTTTCTGCCGCAGGCCGGTGCCCCATTGGTAACAACCGAAGAAACGGTCCATACCGGTGGCATCAATGTAAAATTCATCGATGGACGCCTTTTCGAACAGGGGAGCTTCCTGCCCGATAATATCGGTGACCAGCCGGGAATGACGGCTATAAGCGTCCATGTCGCCGGAGATAATAATGGCATCAGGACACAATTGCCGGGCGAAGCGTATCGGCATGGCGGAATGTACCCCGAACCGCCTGGCTTCATAACTGCAGGAGGCTACCACGCCCCGCTCGCTGCTTCCCCCGATGATCAGGGGCTTGCCCTGGAGCCGGTTATCGCGCAGGCATTCCACGGAAACAAAAAAGGCGTCAAGGTCCATATGGATTACCGAACGATAAATAGGAGAGGAGATCAGGTACATGTTCGAAAAACAATAATTACTAAAAATATTACTAAAATTTGTTTTTATATTTATTTTTACTAAATTTATGATCAAAAATACTAAATATAATAGTAAAATACAGAAGGAAAATGAGAAAAATATTTGAAGACAAATCGGAAAAAGCAGGGCAGGATTATCATATCCGCCTTTATTCAAAAAAACTGGCCTCGGGGAAATGCCAGGTGAAATTTTACCTTAATACGGACCATGGAACCAAATATTATGGCTATTTACTTGCAGAGGGCCGTGATACTGTCAGCAAAGTGGTTTCAAGGATTCATCGCTGTATTACCGATTATAAAGGAAATGAACAGGCATTCTTTGAAAATCTAAAATTATTAACCCCCTATCGGTATTCCAGAGATGCGCTTGTATTTGAACAGAATTAATAATGGAAGAAATTTCTTGCTAAAATCATTGGAATATGCGAATTTTATTACTATTAATACTAAAATATTTATGAGTATTGTAAGTGACAATATTAAATATCTTCGAAAACAAATGCATTTTACCCAGGAACAGATGGCTGGGAAAATAGGCATAAAGCGATCCCTTCTCGGCGCCTACGAGGAAGGGCGTGCCGATCCGAGATTGAATAACCTGCAGAAAATGGCTGATATTTTTAGTGTGAGCGTGGATATGATCATCAATAATGACCTCTCAAAAATGTCGGTCAATGATATACATAAGAATGTGAGAGGACAGGGATTTAAGGTTTTGGCAATTACCACGGATCAAAAAGGTGAGGAAAATATTGAAATGATTCCTCAAAAAGCATCGGCCGGTTATTTAAATGGATATTCGGATCCAGAATACCTGGAAGAATTACCTAAATTCAGTATTCCGGGACTTACAAAGGATGGTACCTACAGGGCATTTGAAATAACAGGGGATTCTATGTTACCATTGCAGGCCGGGACCATCATTGTAGGAAAATATGTCCGGGAGATCAATGATTTGAAGGACGGGAAAACCTATGTATTGCTTACTCAATCCGAGGGTATCCTCTATAAACGTATTTATACTGATACGGCGAATAATCGTTTGAATCTTGTATCTGACAATTCATTGTATAAACCTTATAAAATATCCTTCGAAGAAATTCTTGAAATTTGGGAAGCAGTTCTTTTTATCAGTAACGACTTTCC
>CAYNCU010000323.1:0-3435 GCA_964395765.1 uncultured Roseivirgaceae bacterium
CATGATCCGTTTTAGTGTTACACGAGCCGCCAGCCATTCCTTTTTTCTTCTTGGATTTGAAATTTTCGTGAGTTCGATTTTTTCTTCCTCCGAGAAACTGGCTTCCTTTTCCAGCACTTCCGAGTTCTCGGTAATTTTCCAAAGACCCCAGGTACATTCCTCGTTTAAATTTTCTATTTTTACAATGGGCATACAGTTTATTTTCTTTTAAAATCTCTCCCGGGCACTTGTTTGGCCTTTCAAAATTTTACGCAAAAATATGCCGAAAATCGGTGTAAATAAAATCCGGTCCTTTACAGGGCACAGGGATGCCGTATACGCGCTTTCTCCCGGCCGGATCAGGGACAATTTTTTATCCGGAGCCGGGGATGGAATGATCGTAAGCTGGAACCTGAATGGCGGTGACGATGGGCAGTTGATCGCCAGGGTGCCCAACTCCATTTATTCCCTGCATTTAATCCCGGATAGTGATTACGTTATTGCCGGCCATAATTATGACGGTGTTCATATTATAGATGTCCCCGGCAGGAAGGAAACGGCTTCTTTGAAAATCACGGATTCGGCTATTTTCGACATTAAATCATACGGCCCGGATCTGCTTGCCGCCTGCGGGGACGGATCGGTATACCAGATTCCCTTAAACCCTTTAAGAATTAAAAAACAAATTAAAAATTCAGCGAAATCCGCGCGGGCGATGGCCATAAACCGAGATATCAACCAACTCGCTGTTGCCTATAGTGATAATTTTATCCGGATATTCGACCTTGGATCCTTTTCACTTGTGAGGGAAATAAATGCTCATAAGAATTCAGTATTTACCCTGTGCTTTTCGCCGGATGGGAAATGGCTCCTGAGCGGCGGACGGGATGCCCGCATGAATATATGGAATGTTAACTCAGCATATTCTCTGGAAAATTCCATCGTGGCCCATCTTTATGCGATTAATCATATCTGTTACAGTCCGGATGGAAAATATTTTGCCACCTGCAGCATGGATAAAACAATAAAGATCTGGCAGGCGGAGGAGCCAAGATTGCTAAAAGTAATCGATAAGGCGCGGCATGCAGGCCATATTTCCTCCGTGAACAGGCTTTATTGGTCGGAATATAACAATTGGCTGATTTCCGGGAGTGATGACAGAACCATCAATATATGGGAGATAAATTTTAATGAACAATGAAATTGAGCGCGGAGCTGAGTGCCCCTACTATCCTTGATATGGAAATCAGTGAAAAAACTCCCGATTATGCTGTGGTTAACGGAAAAGATAATTTATTTTGTAAATTAAATTTCTAAAAGATGAAAATCACCCCAATTGAGATCAGGCAAAAGGAGTTCCAGAAGGCATTTCGGGGAATTGACAAGGATGAAGTTACTGCCTTCCTTTTGTCACTATCGCAGGAATGGGAGAGAGTTCTTGACGAAAGTAAGGAATTGAGGGTAAGATTGGAGACTACCGAACGGGAACTTACCAAACTGCGTGAAGTTGAAAACTCACTTTTTAAAACTTTAAAAACCGCTGAAGATACCGGCGCCAGCCTTATTGAGCAGACAAAAAAGGAAACCGAACTGCAATTAAAGGCTACCCGGATGCAGGCCGACCAGATTGTTAGTGAGGCCCGGGCCAAGGCTAAATCCATCATTGAAACCGCCGACCAGAAATCCCGCGCCATTGTGAATGACCTGGTAGAAAAGATTAAAGCCCTTGAGGCCAATTACAACCACTTATTTGATCAACGGGAAAAGCTGATCAACCAGCTTAAAAACTTCATCCGCGATAATGGCACAAAAATCGAAAAGCTGACCCGGCAGATTCCGGAAAATGAATCCCGGGAAGTGGCTAAAAATGCAATGGATCTTTTTAATTCCATCCATATTGAAAAATCTTCCTTCGAACCGGATCGCGGAAAGGCCGGACAAAATGACGGTCAGGCGAACGACGATCAGCCCGAAGAAACAGGGCCAAAGGATGACGATACCGTTGAAGAATCGGTTTCAAAACCGGAAAATAAATCATTTTTTGACGAAATAGAATAAAGACATGCAAGGGAAGATCACGCTGGAGGGAATGGAGTTTTTTGCTCATCACGGGTTTTACAAGGAAGAACAGAAAATAGGCAATAAATTTTGCGTGGATATTACCGTATCCACCGACCTGGCGGATGCCGCCCAGCATGATAACCTCAGCGAAACGGTAAATTACGAATCGTTATATCATATTATCCGTCATGAAATGAGCGAGCCCACGAAGTTACTCGAGCACATCGGGAAGAGGATCATTGATGCGGTATTCAGCACTTTCCCGGTGATCTACCAGATCGAGGTGAAGATCAGTAAGTATAACCCACCGGTAGGGGGCATCTGTCAGAAAGCTTCCGTAACATTGTCCGAAACCAGGGACTAGTGTCATGCGACCGGCCGGCCTATTTTTATCCATATTAATTTTAATCATACTGGCTTCAGCGAAACTTGATAAGCCCGCCTATGTTATTTATAATAAGGAAGGCAAGTCCCAGAAATACCGCCAGCTCCTGGACGGATTATCCGATGCCGATATTATCCTGTTCGGGGAAATTCATAACGATCCTATAGCGCACTGGCTGGAACTTTCCGTCGAAAAAGATTTATTCAATAGAGGTAAATCGTTACTACTGGGATCGGAAATGTTCGAAGCCGACGAACAACTCATTCTTGATGAATACATGGAAGAAATTATCCCCGTTACCAATTTTGAGAAGGAAGCAAAATTGTGGGACAACTATCGTACGGATTATAAACCGCTCCTGGATTTCGCCAGGGAGAAAAAGATAAAATGGATCGCTACCGATATTCCGCGACGATATGCGGCCATCGTATCGAGGAAAGGATTTGCCGGACTGGACAGTTTATCCGGGGAAGCAAAAAAATATATTGCACCCTTGCCTGTGGCTTATGATCCCGATTTGCCATGTTACAAAAACATGCGCGATATGATGGATATGCATACACAGGCCGGTATGTCATTCAACCCGGATTATTTTTCGGAAGCCCAGGCTATCAAGGATGCCACTATGGCGTACTTTATTTTAAAGAATTATAATAAGGGTCAATGTTTCCTCCACTTCAACGGCGCTTATCATTCCAATAATTTCGAAGGCATCGTATGGTACCTGAAAAAAGCCGACCCTTCCTTGCGGATCCTTACTGTCAATGTGGTAGAACAGGATGACCCGGAGAAGCTGGAGGAGGCAAACAAGAATTCAGCTGATTATATTATTGCCGTACCTTCGGATATGACGAAAACCTATTGAACGGCCTGAGGCGGGAGATCGGAAGGCTGAAACGGGAAATTGCAGATCCGGTACTTTTCCTGTCATCTGCAATTAATTCAAAATAAATCTTAAAACGGTGAATCCTTTAAAATCAAAGTGTTTTATATAGAACACGAACTGACCC
>CAYNCU010000324.1:0-3429 GCA_964395765.1 uncultured Roseivirgaceae bacterium
GGCATTTCACGGATTTAGGGCTACCTGATAACGTTTACCGAACAACTTGCCTTTGTTATTGATTATCTCAAATGCCCGCAGGTATGCCTGCTCGGACACAGCTCAGGCAGCATCCTGGTACTTGAATATTATTTTAAAAACAGAGAAAAAGTATCGGGACTTATCATCTCGAACATGATGGCGGACATGAATGAATATGTCAGATATATCAAATTCCTGTTCGGAAAATTTCCGCAAGATATCCAGGAAGAATTACGGTCTTTCATCAATCGTGAAGCCTATGCTGATCCACGATTCCAGGATCTGATCATGAAATTCTGGTACAAGGGACATCTTTGCTTGACGGATCCCTGGCCGGATGCCATGAATCGCGCAGTCAGCCATCTTGCCGGGGATATATTGCTTAAGGGAACAGGGCCGAATCCTTTTGACATGAAAGGATTTATTGCCGGATGGAACCGGTTTAATGATCTGCCGGGTATATCTGTTCCTTCCTTAATTATCGGAGCTAAATATGATTCAATGGACCCGGAACATCTAAGGAAGATGGCTGAAATAATGCCTCGCGCGGAGTTCCGTATGTGTGATGGTGGACATTTCAGTATGTGGGATGATACGGAAAAATACTTCGGGTTTTTGATGGAGTTTTTCAATAGAAAAAATGATATATGAACCGCGAATCGCAATTTGCGATCCACGATTAATGAATTTATAAAAGTCCTAAATCTTTTGCCTTGGCATAGGCATCCACCGACCCCGCGGCCTCCAGTTTTTTAAGTATATTACGCCGGTGGGTATCAACCGTATGCCGGCTGATAAAAAGTATTTCCGCTATCCTTTCACTCGAATATCCCCTGCCTACCCAGTTTAATATCTGGAGTTCCCTTTCCGAAAGCATGGGCTCAAACTCGACAAGTTCATTGAAGTTGGCGTAGACCTGTTTCCTCCCGGGACCGGTAAAACGGTACCGGAAAATAAATCCCCCTGCAAAACCCGTTATATCCTGTAATTTCCCAAGGGTATAATAGGTACAACCGTTTTTGTCCCGCGCCAGTACGGCGGTGGTTTTCAGAATGTATCGGCCGTCAATTGTCCGGTAAATGCAACGAAAAATATCCGAATTAATTTCCGGTGCCACATTCTGGTTCATAATCATGGAAATCAGATTATGGGTATAATTCAGCAAATGATCTTTTGAGGCCGGGTCGGTTATTTCATATAGTTGGGTAAAATTCCGGATATCCGACGCTTCCATTCCCACCATTTCCCTGAAGTTTCCCGATATCGGTTCGATCTGCACCGAACGGCAATCGACGATATAAACAGTTTCTCCCGGCTGGTTGCCGTACTTATCCGCCATTTCTGCCACCGAGGGGATGGTAATTTCAGGATGGAAATGCTGAGTGACATGAAGGTTATAAACCCTGTCGAAAATCGGTACCTTGTACATAAAAGATCAATTAAACGAATTATTATAAATAAAATAATCCCATATCCCGGGCTTTATTATATGCTGTCAGCGATCCGCTGGATTCGAGCTTATGCAATATGTGCCTTCGATGGGTATCAACGGTATTTTTACTGATAAATAGCTTTTCAGCAATCCTTTTACTGGTATATCCCTGACCAACCAGGTTCAGGATCTGAATTTCCCGGGCGGAAAGCAAATCTTTGAATTCAGATAATCCATGAAAATGAGTAAATACCTGCTGACGGTTCGGCCCGTCGAATTGATACCTGAAATTCTGAATTACAACCAGATGTGATATATCCTGAATCCTCCCGATTGTATACCGGATCGAACCCGATGAATCCCTGTAAAGGGCACTGGTTGTCTTCAGAACCGTATTACCGTTACGGGTTTTGTAAACCGACTGAAAAATATCCTTTTCGGTTTCAATCCAGATTTTCATTTTAAAAGCCAGGTAAATGATTTTTTCCGTGTACTCAAAAACGACATTTTCAAATGAATGGTCGACGGTTGCATACAGGTCGATGAGATCTCTGATATGATCATTTTCTATTCCGATAATTTCCCTGAAGTTTTCAGAAAGGGTTTCCACCTGCATGTTCCGGCAATCAACCAGGTATAAAGCATCATTATACAGATTTCGGTAATAAGTTGTCAGTTCTCCCAGCGAGGGGCAATTATCGTTATTTTGAAAACGTTGTGTAACATGACAGTCCTTAATCTTCTCATATGCTTTCAATATGCTTCTTTGCTGCATAGCTTAGTCAGACTGTTTCATTTATTATCAAAATATCATTATACCCTCCAATCAAAATTTAAAAAGCCCCAGATCCTTGGCTTTCAGATATGCCTTCAACGACCCGTCTACTTCCAGCTTCCGGATAATATTCCTGCGGTGGGTATCGACCGTATGTTTGCTGATAAAGAGTTTTTTTGCGATCTGATGGCTCGTATACCCATGCCCTATCATGTACAATATCTTAAGTTCCCTGCCGGAGAGGATCTGATCGAACCCGGAAAGTTCTAGGAAATGAGCACGCAAATGCTTGCTGTTGGGTCCTGTGAATTGAAATTTAAAATTTTCAAGATCAATCATTTTCGATAAATCCTGAAATTTACCGATGGTATAACACCAGGATCCGCAATGGTCCTGAACCAATGTAGTGGTAGTTTTCAGCATGATTCTCCCATCCCGGGTTTTATATAAGGACCGACAAATATCATTTTCCGTTTCCAAGGAAACTATGTTCTTGAAGGTAACGGTAACAAGATTTAATGTATATTTAATAAAAGCCATCTCCATCGTTAAATCCACATGTTCAAATAACTGATAAATTTCAGACAATTCCCGATAATCAATCCCTATCATTTCCCTGAAGTTCTTTGTAAGCGGTTCTACCTGTGCAGTCCGGCATTCTACCAGGTACAAGGCTTCATCAGGAAGGCTGAAATATCTCCTGAGAAGATCATCCACCGAAGGGGTCCGGATCTTTGAATAGAAATTCTGATTTACATGTAAATCCCGTATAGCATAAAAACCTTTGGATAAATTTTCCGAAAGCATGACTTAAACGGCTTTGAATTTCGTTATTGGTTGAATTTTATTATTAACTGTTAAACATTCCCATATCCCTTGCCTTTAGATAAGCCGTCAACGACCCATTAGCTTCCAGTTTCTGAATAATATTTCTTCGATGGGTGTCGATGGTATTTTTGCTGATAAAGAGTTTTTCTGCAATTTGCGAACTGGTATAGCCCTGTCCTACCAGGTTCAGGACTTCGAGTTCACGCATTGATAACAGACCGTCAAATTCCAGCATATCCCTGAAATGAGTAAAGAGCCGCTGACTGTTCGGGCCGTTAAACTGGTACCTGAAATCAAAGAACCGGCTCAAACCCGTAATATCCTGAAGTCTTCCGAGGGTATACTGCCATGAATCGTAGGCATCCTTGAAAAT
>CAYNCU010000325.1:0-3384 GCA_964395765.1 uncultured Roseivirgaceae bacterium
CTGGAAAGACTATTGAAAAAATACCCATACGATAGGGGTGCAATCTATTCCATCATCGTTTGGATCAGTTATAGAATAAAAAAAATTATTTTGCTTTTGGTGGTGGTTATCCTGATGATCCTCTTATCCAGATATCATTTGAATGCAGGGTTAAAGCGGCACATCCACCATGACCAGCGTTCCCTTTCCCTTCCTGGACTCAACGGTCAGCTTCCCGTTTAGATAAATCGCCCGGTTTTCGATATTTCTGAGGCCGACGCCGGATATGATTTTTGTATCTTCCGAATCAAAACCCTTGCCGTTATCTTCGACCATCAGGGTCAGGGAATTTTCAGCCCTGCTTAAAGAGATATAAACCTGGGAGGCCGAGGCATGTTTAATGATATTATTCAGCGATTCCTGTATGATCCGGAAAAGGTTCATTTCCACAGGCTTTGAAAACCGCTGATCTTCGAAGTTGCAATAAATATTGATCTTGAAGTCTATCCCCGTCGACAAGTGTTCCACCAGGTTTTCGACGGCCGACTTCAGCCCGAAATCATCCAAAGTTTTGGGGAGCAGGCTGTGGGATATATCCCGGGTATCATTCAAAACTTTCGTGACGATCTTTTCTGCCTCATTTAGCTTCTCAACCGAATTAAGGTCAGCGTTTTTTTCCAGAAAACCCTGGATTAAAATGGAGGCCAGGGTTAGATTTTGACTCAGGCTGTCATGTAATTCACGGGCTATGCTGGCCCTTTCATTGTCTGCCCCTTCCACCAGCGATTGTATACGCAATTCCTCGATCTTTTTCCGCTGGGTGAGATCGATCATGGCGCCTAAAACTCTTTCCGGCTTATCCTGCAGCCCGAAATAGATATTCATCTTGCAATTGACGACCTTGAAAGTTCCGTCGGAACATTCAAATAAAAAATCGGTATTCAGGTTGTCCGTCTTTTCGGCCAATGCGGTATCCACCAGGGAATTGAATTTTCCACGGTCATCCGGATGGATTTTTTTGAGCAGCCACCGGTAATTATTATCGATGGTATCCGGCGAATAACCGAACAATGTCTGGATACCTTCATTCCACCAGATCGTATTTTCATCCATCTGCCATTCCCAGATTGCATCGCTGGCCAGGGAGGCAATTAAACGGAATTTGGTTTCGCTTTCCCTTAGTTTTATTTCAGAATTTTTACGCTCCGTAATGTCATGCGCCGAAAGAATGATGCGCATCAGTTGTCCGTTTTCGGTATAGATAGGCGCCACGCCGATTTCCCAGGTGAATAGCATGTTGTTAATCTCCAGGGTGTCTTCAAAGTTATCAGCCTTCCTCGTAATAATTACATTCTGAATAACCGCATAGATCCGGTGCCCTTCCATAAATATCAATTCAAGATTTCCGTTAATTATTTTATCTTTCGAAAGGCCTGTGGTCCGGATAAAGGCGTCGTTCACGGAAATAACCAGGAATTCCTTGCTCTCGTTGATTCTGATCTCGATGATGATATCATCCACCGATTGAATGATCTGCCATAATCTTTTCTGGTTTTCTTCCAGGGCCCTCATGGCCAGTCTTTGAATAGTAACATCCTCGATGAGCAGGAAATAGGAATCATTATCGATGATACCGGAACGGAGGCTGATATGTTTTTCAATACCGTCTTTCCCGATGGCAGGGGGTAAATGCAGCTCATGGCTGTGTTTTTGGGGATTGAAATTACTCGTAAAATATTCCCGTACCCAGTGGTATTCGGGCCGGTCGGGAAAGATACTGTAGGCGAGGTCCGACAGCGTTTTCAATTCTTCCTTTTCATAACCGAAGAAATCAATGATCTTCGGGTTGACAAATTTTATGATTCCGTCATTGCGGATGATCACCAGGCCCATGGGGGAGAGGTTCACCAGCCGTTCGAATTTCTGGCGTTCAGAAATAATGATTTTATCAACCGCCTGTTTCTCCTGTCGTACCGTTGCTTCTTTCAGTTCCCTTTCTATGGCGGGAACCAGGCGTTCCGGGTTATTTTTCATCACGTAGTCGTGAATCCCCTCTTTCATGGCGGCAACCGCTACGTCCTCCCCGATAGCGCCGGACACCATGATAAATGGTATCTGGAAATCTTTTTTCTTGAAAATCCGGAAGGCTTCAATTCCCGTAAACTGGGGAAGGTTATAATCCGATAGGATAAGGTCCCATTCCTTTGTATTTAATGCATGGGTATAATCCGCTTCATTGTCGACAATTTCATACTCGGTTTCGAACTGGTTTTTATTCAGTTGCCTGACCAACAACAGGGCGTCATCTTTCGAATCTTCTACGATCAATACCTTGATATTTCTTGACATTAGTTGATTTTCAAACGATAAATTTCACACAAAAAGAGTCAGGTAATTTTTTTTAAATCGAAATTCCAGGAAAAATTTCCGGGAATTCCTGTTAAGATAAGCAAACAAAGAGATCATATATCATCAAAAAGCCGTTTCTCGACTGCATACAATACCAGGCCTGCAATATTTTTTGAGCCTGTCTTGTCCAGAAGGTTTCTTTTATGGGCATCCACGGTCCTGGGACTGATAAAAAGTTTATCGGCAATTTCCTGGTTGGTATTTTCCTTGATGATCAGGTGCAGCACTTCCAGTTCTCTTTCCGAGAGTTCGATTTCCGTGGCCATCCGGGACGCCTGCTTTTTGCCTGAAAGGTCGTTCATGATGATCTGCGAAACTTCCGGGGAATAGTAGGTTTCTCCATCCATTACACGGGTGATCGCTTTTTTCAACTCGGTCGAACCGCAGTTTTTAAGTAAGTACCCGGACACACCCGCTTTGAGCATCTGCTTGATGTGCTGGCTTTCGCCCAGCATGGTCAGTGCGATCACCTTCTGGCCGGGATCGTTTTTTTTAATGGCTTTGGTCAGCTCGACGCCATCCATTTGAGGCATGCTGATATCGGTAAGGACAATATCGACCTTCGTTTCTTTCAGTGTGTTCAGCGCTTCCACGCCGTTGATAGCCTCGGCTTTCACATGGAAACTTTCGTCATTTTCAAAGATCGATTTCAATCCCTCCCGGACCATATTATGATCGTCGACCAATAATATTTCTATTTTTTCCATAACCAAAATTAATTTCGGAGTGCCAGCCTTTTTTGAATCGTAACAATTTAATAAAAGTTAATCCTTTTTTGAAGAAATTGTTGAATGAATTTCATTGTATCTGGCAGAGGCGATTTAGTAAGCCTGCTTTAATTCTTTAGTAAGGTTGTGATAATTGCCGGTTTTGTTTTGGGATTAAAATTGTTCACTGGCTTTAAAAGCTGTATATGGATCGAAGGCTTGTTCATTGGTTGATTGGTTGATTGATTTACTGGTAAAAAATAAGGAATTGATTTTTTTCACCCCGGCT
>CAYNCU010000326.1:0-3327 GCA_964395765.1 uncultured Roseivirgaceae bacterium
GCAATTGGCCGAGATTGCCATAGCCACCTCTCATACGGCAAGGAATATTGCCGGAATCGAACCCAGGATCGCCATGCTGTGCTTTTCCACCAAGGGGAGTGCTTCCCATGCTATGGTCGATAAGGTAGTGAATGCCACCCGAATTGTTAAAGAAATGGATCCGTCCCTGAAAGTTGATGGTGAATTACAGGCCGATGCAGCACTGGTTGAAGCCATTGGGAAAAAGAAGGCGCCGGGTAGTTCAATCGCCGGTTCTGCCAACGTGTTGATATTCCCCGATCTCAATGCGGGAAACATTGCCTATAAACTGGTACAAAGATTGGCGCATGCAGAAGCGATTGGCCCGATATTGCAGGGTCTGGCAGCACCCATCAACGACCTTTCCAGGGGTTGTTCCGTAAGCGATATTGTAAATATGATTGCCATTGCCTCTAACCAGGCTGGGGGGAAATAATTTTGATAAAAATGATTTCATAAAATATGGAAACGGAAGCAAAGATTGAAGATTATGCGTTAAAAACGGAGAAAAAAGGAATAAGCAGTAATGCATTTACCAAAATCGGGATTGTCGGATGCGGCATACTCGGGCAGGAAATAGCAAAAATGATCAGCAGTCACGGCCTTGAAGTGGCATTTCTTGAGGTATCCAATCAAAAAATCAAAGAAGCCTTACAGCGAATCGATAATGATCTGGAAGCAATGATAGAACGCTGGGGTATGACTTCCAGCGAAAAAAGAGCCATTCTTTCAAGAATAAAAGGGGTTACCGATTATTCGAGTCTTGCAGGCTGTGACATCGTGATTGAATCGATAAAATCCAGGACGAGGGAGGACAGCGTAGCTATCAGAAAGGATATTTTCAAGAAGATTGAGAATATTGTGGATGAGCATACTATCATTGCCACCAATTCCACAACCCTGGTAATTACGGAAATGAGTTCCGAACTTACGCACCCTGAAAGATGTGTAAGTCTTCATTTTATCTCGCCGGCCGCAGAAATACCGATTGTAGAAGTCGCCCGGGGATTACATACATCTGACGAAGCATACAGGAAAGTTTGTCGTTTTGCCCGGATCCTTGATAAAACCATAATCCCGGTTGTTGAATCCCCCGGGATAATATCCACCCGGTTAATTGCCCCAATGATCAATGAGGCCTGCGAGATTCTCATGGAAGGAGTTGCTTCCATGGAAAATATTGATACAACGATGAAAGCGGGTTATGGCTTCCCTCTCGGTCCGTTTGAACTGGCTGACAAAATCGGGCTGGATATGGTAGTAAGGTGGCTTGATAATTTATACCGGGAATTCGGTGAAATAAAATATAAAGCTTCTCCCATGTTAAAAAAACGGGTCAGGGCCAACCATTTAGGGCGGGAGACCGGGATCGGGTTTTATCAATATGACGGCGACGGGAAAAGAATAGAAACGGAAAGATCAAATGGCTGCTGACCATAAATAAAAATTAAATTAAAAATGAAAATATTAGTACTTAACTCCGGTTCATCTTCGATAAAATACCAGCTCTTTGAAATGACATCCCATGAGGTGCTGGCGAAAGGGATTATTGAAAAAATCGGTATGCACGGGTCTTTTCTTAAAAATATAAGGAATGACGACGATGTGCTGAAACTCACCGGTGAAATTGTGGATCACCAGGCAGGTATTGAATATCTTCTCGGAGTACTGATCAGCCCCGATCACGGGAGCCTGAAATCCCTGGAAGAGCTGGAGGCCATTGGTCACAGGATCGTACATGGCGGAGAAACCTTTAAATCGAGCGTTTTACTGACCGAGGATGTAATAAAAAAGATCGAGGAATGCGCAGAGCTGGCACCTTTACACAATCCCCCGAACCTGAAAGGCATCTACGCCTTTAAAAATCTGATCCCGGATATACCCCAGATCGGCGTTTTCGATACCGCTTTTCATCAAACCATGCCGGACTATGCCTATATGTATGCAATTCCTTTCTCACTCTATAAAAAGTATGCTATCCGCCGTTACGGATTTCATGGCACGAGTCATTCCTATGTTTCGAAAAGAGCCTGTAAATTTTTAGATATCGATATAACTAAGCAGAAAATCATTACCTGCCACCTGGGTAACGGAGCTTCAATTACCGCCATCAAATACGGTAAATCAGTCGATACTTCCATGGGACTCACGCCGGTCGAAGGAATGATCATGGGAACCCGTTCCGGCGACCTCGACCTTGGTGTACTTACCTTTATAATGAATAAGGAAGAAATAGGGGTTTCGGTGGCCAATTCCCTGATCAATAAGCATTCCGGTCTCCTGGGTATTTCCGGAGTTTCATCGGACATGAGAGAGGTTGAAAAGGCCGCCTCCGGGGGAAATGAAAGAGCTTTGCTCGCCTTAAAAATGTATGAATACAGGATTAAAAAATACATCGGTTCCTATAGTGCCGTCATGGACGGTGTCGATCTTATCGTTTTTACAGGAGGAATCGGCGAAAACGATATCCATGTGAGAAAGAATGCCTGCGGCGGTTTATCCTATCTTGGACTTGAAATAGATGACATAAAGAATGAACAAACCAAGGGTAAAGAAGGCGTGATTACAACTGATGTATCTAAAGTAAAGGTAGTCGTAATCCCGACGAATGAAGAGCATGTAATTGCTGAAGATACAGCCAATATTTTAAATGAGGTAAGATCGAAATCAAAGGTACCGAACCCCGCCTCATGAAATTTTTATAGCATATAATTAAAGGAACATATATTTTTGATGAAATTTTTTGAACTATGAAAATCGCTATTCCAACCAATGATGGTTTAACCATTACATCCAATACTAAATTTTTAAAAGGTTTTAAGACCTATGAGATCGTCGAAGGTAAGGTTCTTAAGGAATCTTATGTTACCGGTGAAAAACCGGCAACCGGTTCCGATTTACTGGATGTACTTGAATTTGATCCGGTTAACCCGCTTGTTGAAGCCATAAAGGACTGTAAAATTGTCATCTCCAACGGGCTTGATAAAAAACTTTTTGAAGATCTATTACACGCTCATAAGGAAGTCTATGTAACAGAAGCATCGGATATCAGGATTGCTATCCGTCGGTTTATCCGACAAACGTTGAAAAATCATCCTGAATTATGTGTTTGAGGAATCTTAAGCCATGATTTCCTTATATGTGTATAAATAATATTTCCTGGCAAGACCGCCCGGATAACGGATGAAATATTATATTTCCCTGTTCGGGTCAAATGCTTCAATATAGTCGGCGATTTTCCGGATAAATGCGCCCCCTAATGCGCCGTCAATAACCCTGTGATCGTAAGTATGTGAAATGTACATTTTG
>CAYNCU010000327.1:0-3274 GCA_964395765.1 uncultured Roseivirgaceae bacterium
GGGTTACATGGCCGGCTACTTCCTCCTCTACCTGCGCGACCACTGCGCCGCGGTCCGCGGGCAGGGGCCGAACTACCTGAAGCGGCTGATGACCGCGTTCAAGGGCAGCCTGCAAAAGCCGATCTACACCATCATCGAGGAAAAATGCTTCAATATTGTTTTTATTGGTCTTATGTTCTTTGACTTTTAAGTCATACAGCCAGACCTATTCGGGTAAAAGCAATCCGGTTCTGATACGGGTTATGCCTCAAACTAAAACAGATACAGTTTCCGGCATAACAATAAATTGGGAGTACCCCGATAACCAAACGGTCACCAATAATAATAATATTGTTACCATTAAGGCTGGCCTTAATAGTAACCTGGAATTAACGGAAGTTCAATTACTTATTAATAACCAATCAGCAGATGATAATCAGGGAACATCCGCCGTTCAAAATGATTCTACCGGTAAATACAATGAAATAATCAGTAAAGTAATCCGGTTGGACCAGGGGAATAACGAAATAAAAATTTCTGCCAAAGATAAAAATGGTTTTGTACAATCATCAACTCGTTATATTCAGGTTAATTCTGTTGAAAAGTCCACTTCTGCCGGCAATGAGCAACGGACAGACTATGCTTTATTAATCGGTACGGATACGTATGATGAATGGGGACAATTGACTAATCCGGTTTTCGATGCCAAGACCCTTGAAGGGGAACTCAGAACAAATTACGGATATAAAACGGAATTATTATTAAATCCGACAAAAGTGGATTTACTTTCCAAATTGCGTGACTACGCTAAAAAGTCTTACCAGCCGAATGACCAGCTTTTTATTTTTATAGCCGGTCACGGACAATATGATGACGTTTTCCACGAAGGTTACACGGTTACCAAAGATTCTAAAAAAAATGATGAAACCCACGAATCGTATATACCTCATTCTACGCTGCAGGTCTATGTAAATAATATTCCCTGCAATCATATATTTATCGTCCTCGATGTTTGTTATGGCGGCACCTTCGACCAGTCCATTGCGACAGCCGCTAACCGGGGCGAAGAGGAATCGGGAAGAAATATTACACCGGCCGAATTCATCAAACGGAAACTCCAGTACAAAACACGTCGCTATCTTACTTCAGGCGGAAAACAATATGTGTCGGACGGAAGACCTGGTGCACATTCTCCTTTCACCCGAAAATTACTGGAGGCTTTCCGGAATTACGGCGGAAATGATAAAATCCTGACTTTAAGCGAATTAATCTCCTACGTTCAGACTGTGAATCCGGAACCCAAATACGGTGAATTCGGCGATAATGAACCCGGTAGCGATTTTATTTTTGTGGCCAGATAATCTAAAGAAAAATATACTTAAGTGGTCAATTAGAATCGAAATTTCTCATCATCAACATTGGCAAACCTAATGTCTGGCCTTTTTGCCTGGAATAAATAAAAAATTGACTAAAAGGTAAACTTCCCAACAATTACTTAGTTAGTTTACATTAAAGAATAACCGGAAAATTTAAATATCGAAATTATGATTCAACGTAAGGATCCGACTAAAACAAACACCTGGGAAAAACTGACAAAGAACTACCAAAAGATCAGGGATATTCACATGCTATCCATGTTTCAGGATGACAATTCGAGGGCTGAAAGATTTTCCGTTTCCCATAAAGATATCTTGATTGATTTTTCTAAAAACAGGATAAATGCCGAAACTTTTGACCTTCTTATCCGGCTGGCCGAAGAATGTGGATTGAAAGAAGGTATAGAAGCCATGTTTACAGGTGAAAAAATTAATGAAACGGAAAACCGGTCAGTTTTACATACGGCCTTAAGAAACAGGTCAGGTTCTCCGGTATTGTCAGATGGCACAGATGTAATGCCCGAGGTGAATAATGTATTGCAAAGGATGGAAGATTTCTCAAAAAGGGTTATTCAGGGGCAATGGAGGGGCTATACGGGTAAGCCAATTGAACATATTATCAACATCGGGATCGGCGGTTCCGATCTGGGGCCGGTAATGGTTACGGCGGCCCTCAAACCTTTTAAAATCGATCATATTACCTCTCATTTTGTATCCAATGTTGACGGTTCAGATATTCTTGGCGTATTTGAAAAAATCGATCCCGAAACATCCCTCTTCCTTATTTCATCGAAAACCTTTACTACCCAGGAAACGATGACCAACGCCAAAACTGCGAGAGAATGGTTTCTATCCCATGCCAAAGACCCGGGACATATTAAGCAACATTTTGCAGCTATTTCTACTAACAGGAATGCAGTAACAGACTTCGGGATCGATCCGGTTAACATGTTTGAATTCTGGGACTGGGTGGGAGGCAGATATTCATTATGGTCCGCCATTGGATTATCTATCATCCTGAGTATCGGATATGACAATTTTATTGAACTACTGGAAGGTGGGCATGAAATGGATAATCATTTCCGGAATACGCCATTTAATAAAAACGCCCCCGTAATTCTCGGAATGCTGGATGTCTGGTATTCTGATTTTTTCGGATGTTCTACAAAGGCTATCCTGCCCTACGATCAGTACATGCACAGGTTTCCCGCATACCTTCAGCAGGCTTTTATGGAAAGTAATGGAAAATTTATGAGTCGCAACGGGAATAAAGTCAATTATTCTACCTGTCCGGTCATTTGGGGCGAACCTGGTACAAATGGGCAACATTCTTTTTATCAGCTAATTCATCAAGGAACACAGATAATCCCCTGTGATTTTCTGGCTGCCGCCAATAGTAATAATCCGGTAGCCGATCACCAGGAAAAATTGCTTTCCAATTTCTTTGCACAGACTGAGGCACTGATGAAGGGTAAAAAACTTGAAGAGGCACACGAAGAATTAATCCAATCCGGTAAATCAAAGGAGGAAGCGGATAAAATTGCCCCCTATCGGGTATTTGAGGGGAACAGGCCCACTAATTCTATCCTATTTAACCGGCTTACCCCGCGTACTTTGGGTAATCTGATCGCCTTATATGAACACGCTATCTTTACTGAAGGCTGGATATGGAATATTTATAGTTTTGATCAATGGGGTGTCGAGCTTGGCAAACAACTAGCCGGTAAAATTCTTCCTGAATTAATAACGGAAGGTAAAACCAGTAAACATGATCCTTCCACAAATAATTTGATCAATTATTATAAAATGCAGAAAAACAAAAACTAACTCAGGAATTAATTGTTTTTAGTAGTTGAAAAAAGTTTATCCATAGCTTTTTTGTTACCCCTGTCGGCAACGCTCTCGATTTCATGCTGGTT
>CAYNCU010000328.1:0-3216 GCA_964395765.1 uncultured Roseivirgaceae bacterium
TCATTAACTGGGATGAATTTTTCGCCTCAATCAAAGAAGCCGGTATAAAAAATTACTTCGTGGAGATGTCGTTCGATACTCTTAAAAGCAGCGCCGACTACCTTAAGGCACACGGTTGAAGCACCCGAAAAAATGTAGGGGAAAAACCTTCGATAAAAGTGTTAATTGATCGCCAACCGTTGTTAAAGGCGGAGGATCGGGAATAAATAGAGGTGTTTAGCAGCGATAATCTCATGGTTATTGAAGGGATAGTCAATCCTGAAGACTTTAAAGAAGAGATCCCCCGCTTTCACTTCATCCATGGAGAAAAAATGCTTATGCAATACGATCCAGTGCATTGGCAGAGGTTTACCGACCACTTCCTTTGCCGGCCGGCAGGATGCCTATTAGAATATTTCCGGAACGGTGGTGATCCTTTAGGATATCAGCAAAAGCAGAGCATCATTATTCACCGGGAGGGCGGTAATTTACCGCCATCTTAACGGCTTCGACCATCGCAATTTCTCCCTCGGCCAGGGCTGGTCCGACCAGTACCCTTCGTCGGACCAGCAGGGCTGGTCGGACCAGTGCCCTTCGTCGGACCAGCAGGGCTGGTCGGACCAGTGCCCTTCGTCGGACCAGCAGGACTGGTCGGACCAGTACCCCTCTGTCGGGATTTTACCGATGGATTCAAATTTTGGATCTCCAGCTTGTTATAGGGTAACGGGGTAAAATTTTCTTTATATATTTATGGCCAATTTTAAATAAGTACTTATTGGTAACTTTCCATAACTCCACGATTAATTTTAAAAAATGCTGAGCCGTTTTGACGTGAATTAATTCAAATCAGATAATAAAATACCTTTCATGCTTAAAAATTATATAATCATCACTTTAAGGAACATGACGAGAAACAAATTGTTTACCGTCATCAATATAACCGGCCTTTCCGTGAGCCTTGCCTGCTGTATTCTCCTGTTCATGTATTCAACACGGGAAATGGGATATGACGCACAGAACAAAGATGTTTTCAGGTTGACCACTTTCATCAGCGAAAAGGACGGCCAGGAATCGAGGTTCGGGACCTCTCCCGTTCCCATTACGGTTTCTCTTCCGCAGGAAATACCGGGAGTTGAACGGGAGGTGCGAGCTTGTAATATGGATTATTTCGGGACCGATAACCTGATCAACTACGATGAAAAATCCTGGTATATAAAAGACGGATATTATGTTGATTCCTCTTTTTTCAGCGTATTGAAATTTGATATCGTCAAAGGGAATCCGGATCAGCCGTTCACAAACAGCAGCTCGGTCGTTTTGGAAAAGGATTGGGCAAAGAAATTATTCGGCAATGATGATCCGCTGGGTAAAAGAGTAAAGATCACCACAGTATTCGGACCTACAGACCTTGAGGTGTCGGCTGTTTATGACAAGGAGGCGTACGATTGCCATATTGCCCCTTCTTTTTTTATTCCAATCACGAATCCTAATGCCATCCGCTTTTTTAGCCTTGACCAGTCTAACTGGAACGGCAGTAACCCTTATTACACCTATGTAAAAGTCACACCCGGATCCGATATCGGGGAGATGACTTCAAAGCTTAACGACCTGATCAAGGCAAAGGGCGGTGATGTTATGAAGCAAACCGGCTTACATAAAACGGCAGAATTCCAGCCTGTGACGGATATTCATACGGACAATCAATATACGATCAATGTGCCCGGTGTTGTGAGCTTGGTGTTCATAAGGATTTTGATCATGATCGGCATTCTCGTCCTGGTGCTTGCCTGTGTGAATTATATCAATCTCTCAACGGCACAGGCCGGGAACCGCGCCCTTGAAGTGGGCGTGCGCAAGGCCATGGGGATATCCTCCGGAGGCTTGATCATTCAGTTCCTGGGGGAATCATTCATGATTGTTTTGATTTCCCTGGTATTAAGTGTCCTCTTTGCGTCGCTGGGCCTACCGTATTTTAACAGGCTGATCGACAGACCCCTGACCGTTTCGCAAATGAATATTCCTTTGCTGGCTACCTACCTGGCAGGATTCCTGGTCATTACCGGTCTTGTGTCAGGCCTGTATCCTGCTCTTTATATGGCCGCTTTCAAACCAGTCAGCGTGTTAAAAGGCCGTAGCAGCGACAAAGCCGGAACCACCCTGTTAAGAAAAAGCCTTGTGGTTGTTCAGTTCGTTATTTCCATTGCCCTGATCAGTTCGATAATGATAATTTCACAACAGGTAAAATTTATCAGGAACAAGGAACTTGGCTTCGATAAAAATTCAAAGGTGATAGTACCCTTAAGTACAGAGGGATCAAGAAAGCAATATGAGGCACTGGCCCAGGTATTCAGATCTAATTCGATGGTTAAAAACGTTACCGGTGCGGAGGAAATTCCGGGATCCTATATTCCCGTTAATATCCCCGTCTATAAACAAGGACAATCCATAGATGATGCCATTCATATATATCCGAATGAAGTCGATTCCAACTATTTTAATGTAATGGGCATTAAAAAGATCAGCGGAAGATTATTTGATAATTATACGGCTGATCCGAACCTGACGAAAGTTGTTGTGTCCGAAGAAGCCATTAAACAGCTCGGCTTTACTCCTGAAAATGCCATCGGCGAAATTTTATATTCGAAAGGTTGGATAAAACAGCATAAATACGAAATTATCGGGGTGGTAAAGGATATTAACCAGGTTTCGCTGCACCGCGCCATTGATCCCATGATGTACTCGCTGGGCAATGTTTACGGGCAGGGCGATTATCAGCCATACTACCGTAATATTATTATCAATACTGAAAACGGGGATTATCAGGAACTGATATCCTCGCTCGAGTCGCAGTGGAAAAATATCGTGCCGGCTTCCCCCTTTACTTATTATACACTCGACGATCACCTGATGCTTCAATATGCTAAAGATTTCAATACTTATAACCTGATCAGGTATTTTGGCTTTATTTCCCTACTCATAAGCTGCCTGGGATTATATGCCATGTCGATGTTCCTGGCCGAACGCAGATTCCGGGAAATTGGCATCAGGAAAGCCTTTGGCGCCGAAGTAATAAATATTATGTTCATGGTTTCGGGTGACCTTTCAAAACTTATCGTTATTGCTTTCATCCTTTCGGTGCCTCTGTCGGTATGGGCAATGAATAACTGGCTTCAAACCTTTGCCTACAGGATACACCAGGGATATCTTACTTATGTTATGGCCGGAATAATTTCCCTG
>CAYNCU010000329.1:0-3197 GCA_964395765.1 uncultured Roseivirgaceae bacterium
AGGTTCATCGCAAACCAATAGCATCATTTTATTAACAATGGTTGAAAATTGGATATTGAATATTGGATATTGAATATTGGATATTGGATATTTAGCTCATTACTTTCAATAACCCTGGCATCTCCCTAACCGCATACTGGTACCCTGTTTGATAAATTTCCTTCGCCTTCGCAAAATCAAAAGCGCCAAAAACGGATAATTCAGCGGGTTCAAAAAAAAGATCGCATTTCTCCCTGCGGCTCATCACGTTCATGCTGACCGAAAGAAGAAAGGTACGCTCAATGAGATTTCTTATCCGCGTATACTTGTATTCATGGCCGACAGGATTACAATGAAAACCCAGGATCCGGTCATAATTCCCTGAAAGCGGTTCTACAGGAAGATTGTTTAATACACCTCCGTCTATGTAGAGTTCTCCTTCAATATTCACCGGGTTGAAAATCACCGGGATAGCAGAAGAGGCAAATAAGGTCCGTATGAGCTGACCGCTTGAAAAATAATTTACTGATCCGGTTTTAACATTGACGGCGGTAGCAAACAAAGGAATAGCCAGCGACTCATAAGTATCCTCTTTAAAAAATTTCCTGAAAAACGAATAGGATTTTTCAAGAGAAATTAATCCCTTCAGGTTAAAGGAAGGCCGGAGAATCTTATACAACTTTGTGCCGGAAATAATTTTCAATATTTCTCCGGGAGAATATCCCTGCGCATAAAAGGCTCCGATGATGGCCCCCGCGCTCGTCCCCGATATAGCGGCCGGCCGAATGTCATTTTCTTCCAGTGCCTTGATAACTCCAAGGTGGGCAATTCCCCGTGCCCCACCCCCGGATAAAACATACCCGAATTTCATATCAGATTATATCGCTGAGGTTAAAACTTTCCTTCACCCGGATCCCCTTTTCGGTGGATTGTAATGTACAACATTCATGAATAGGGTCATGCTCAAAAAAAAGTATATAATTATTTTGATACGCCTCACTTAAAAATGTGTTTTTCTCTTCCATGCTGAGCAGGGGCCGGGTATCATAAGCCATCACATAGGGCAGCGGCAAATGGCCTGCCGTGGGAAGAAGGTCAGCCACATATACAATGGTTTTATCCTTATACCTGATAAGCGGTAACATTTGTTTTTCCGTATGGCCATCTATAAAAAGAATATCCATATTTTCAACCGGCGAGGCTCCATTGACGGCAATCATTTCCAAATGCCCGCTTTCTTTTATCGGAAGAATATTCTCCGCAAGAAAACTTGCTTTTTCCCTGGGATTGGGGTTTACCGCCCACTCCCAGTGGTTTTGATTCGACCAATACTTTGCATTTTTAAAAGTCATTTCCGGGATTTTTCGCTGCCGGTCTTTCCATTTCACTCCTCCCCCGCAATGATCGAAATGAAGGTGGGTTAAAAATACATCCGTAACATCATCGGCATTAAAACCGGCTTGGTTGA
The DNA here is from genome assembly GCA_964395765.1 of uncultured Roseivirgaceae bacterium. Taxonomy (GTDB): domain Bacteria; phylum Bacteroidota; class Bacteroidia; order Cytophagales; family Cyclobacteriaceae; genus DATDPY01. The sequence goes on from CAYNCU010000329.1 coordinate 1,448, forward strand.
GCGATCTCTCGATGGATAATTCGCCATGCAGGAAATAATAACTGAAAAATTTTTCATTTTGCTTATCGCCGATCCCGGTATCGATAAGTACCAGCCGGTCGCCGTCTTCAATCAAAAGGCATCGCAAGGAGATCTGGCATAGATTATTTTCGTCCGCAGGCAGGATACGGTTCCAGATAGATTTCGGCACAACGCCGAACATCGCCCCGCCATCCAGTTTTAACTTTCCCGCATCGATCACATGTAAATTCATAATAATAGAAAGTCAATTAATGAATATTCCATCGATTGTGACAATTATACAAATTGTATCCCTAAATTAAATAGCGGATGGGTATTTAAAGGGTTTTCAGGGATGTGCCAAGTCACGAAGAACACCTGGATAATAAAACTACATTCTCAATTTTATAACCCGAATATCAAAAAAATCTTTGCGCTCTTTGCGCCTTTGCGCGAAATAATTGCGTCTTTGCGCGAAATACCTTTATTCGTTATAAACCCCCATTTTGGATAATTTTTCTATCCGGTTTTTGATCCTTTGTTCAGGCTTAACCCCGGAAAGTTCCTTCAGGTTGGATAATATCTCCGCCTTTATGGTGCCCGATATCATTTTCATATCTTTATGCGCCCCGCCGAGGGGTTCACTGATGATGCCGTCAATCAGGCCGAATTGCTTCATATCGAAGGCGCTTAATTTCAGGGCTTCCGCAGCCTGTTCCTTGTAATCCCAGCTCCTCCAAAGGATTGACGAACACGATTCCGGGGAAATAACAGAATACCAGGTGTTTTCCAGCATAAAGACCTTATCTCCGATCGCTATTCCGAGGGCGCCCCCGGAAGCGCCTTCCCCGATAATAATGCACAATACCGGCACTTTCAGCATGACCATTTCCTTCAGGTTACGGGCAATGGCTTCCGCCTGTCCCCTGGCTTCCGCCTCAATCCCCGGGTAGGCACCGGGAGTGTCGATCAGCGTAACTACGGGAACATTGAATTTCTCGGCTATTTTCATCAATCGTAGTCCTTTCCTGTAACCTTCCGGGTTCGCCATTCCGAAATTACGCATCTGGCGTTGTTTGGTATTGCGTCCCTTCTGCTGGCCGACAAACATTATAGGCTGACCGTCAATTTTTCCCAGTCCCCCTATCATCGCCTTATCATCCCTGCTCAGGCGATCTCCAAACAATTCAATGAATTCGTCGGTCATTTCATAGATATAATCGAGGGAATAAGGCCTGTCGGGGTGTCTCGACAGTTGAACCCGTTGCCAGCGGGTAAGGTTTTGAAAGGTTTCTTTTTTCAAGGATTCGATTCTTTCTTCCAGGGATTTGATGGCGCCATTCATATCCACTCCTCTTTCATGCGCAAGACTTCGCATTTCTTCAAGCTTCGTCTCCAGGTCCAGGATGGGCTTTTCAAACTCTAAATCCATAATATGTCTTTCGTGGAATTATTAAAAACAGAACTTTATAAATTAAAAAAACTAAAGTTTGGTTAATGAAGCAAATAAAACACCGAATCAATATGGAAATATAACAGGATTTTCTCTTAGGTGAAGTCAGAAAATGGATTTTTTTAAAAATAATTAAAGCCGTGGTTGGATATCATGGCCCTCAAATCTAATTTTGCAACGCTTTTGAGAGGAGAACGGTCCGTTTCAAAATCCGTTATTTATAGTATATTAGTTAGAAATCCGGTCTGGTAGTTCAGCTTGGTTAGAATGTCCCGCCCAGGCGGGAAGGTCGCGGGT
>CAYNCU010000330.1:0-3167 GCA_964395765.1 uncultured Roseivirgaceae bacterium
ATCGCCGCGATTATCCCTTTCCCGGGTGAATTGATAATCGACCGATTTGGTGACGGTATGACTATCGGTATAGATTTCCCTGGAATTGAGTGCCATACTGCCGAAGGCTCCCAGCAATAGATAGGGGCTGGTTTTTTTCTGAAAAAAGTAAAAATGCATTAACAGTGGAATTGTAATGTAATTGATCTGTCTTTCATACTGATTGTCATTCAAGGTATCGTAATGCGTAATAAATCCCTTTTGGGAATAAAGGACCTGAGCCTGCAAACCCAATTTTTTTTCCGTGAAATACTGAAAGATCAAGCCTGCGGAAAAACCTTTTTTGTAGTCAAACTTGGCGTAAAGCTGATCATACCAGGGGCTGTAATTTATTTTACTCAGGTTAAATCCCCCCTTCACGCCGATTAATATCTGCGCCTTCACCGCCAGGGGAAACAGGATCACCAGGAATATGATGTAAATTTTCTTCATTCCTATAATTCCGGCAAATATAAATGAAAAGGGTCAGCCATATCCCTTGGTATCATCTCTTTCGGAGTAAATGCCAGGAAGGAATGTGCCGGGATATTCAACATACTGTAATTTCACATGTTGATTTCTTAACAAAAATTATGCAAACAATGATTACAGATGCCGAATAATATTACTTCTCGCTGCGAGAACTGCAGGCCGCATGGAGAAAATAATAGTAATAATTATAACGCTTAATCCTGTCAAAATAAAATCCATGAATTCCATTTTAACCGGGTAGGCGCTGATCACCGAAGTTTCGATACCCAGCGAAACGATGCCGAATTTCTCCTGTATGAAACAGATCACCGTACCGAGGATAAGCCCCGACAGGGCCCCTGTAAAAGCAATGATAGCTCCTTCTTTATAAAAGATCTTTTTGATCAGGCTTTTATTCGATCCCATTGCCTGTAGTATAGCAATGTCCTTTCTTTTGTCGATCAGGAGCATGTTCAGGGAAAAGAAAATATTGATAGCCGCAACAGCAGTAATAAAACTGATAATGATGTAAACAAAAAGTTTTTCGATTTTAATGGCCCTGATCAGGGAAGCATGTTGTTCATCACGATCGAGCACTTTATACTGATCACCCGCAATTTTCTGAACTTGCGCTTTAACGGCAGCGACATCGTCGGGGTTTTTTAGCATAATTTCCAGAGAGGTCCTCCTCCCGTTGTAATCAAATAGCGTTTCGGCGAATTTAAGGGAAGTGATCATGTATTTTTCATCGAATTCTTTCTCAATGGCAAATACACCGGCGGGCATAATGTTCTTCGTGTTTACGGCTGACATGGGATCGAGAAGATCTGAATTACGCTTGGGGTAAGATACCTGAATGGGATACATATCATTAAGCGAAGAAATGTTCAAGGTATACTCTATTCCCCTTCCGATTACGCAATAATTGTTCCCGTTATCGGTTAATTTGAGTTTTCCTTCCACAATGTTGTTTTTCAGCCGCTGTTCTTTCAGGTAGTTATCGCTGACACCTTTAACGGTTACGATCATTTCTTCATCCCTGTATTTCACATAAGCGTTATCTTCGATCACCTGCGTGACACCTTCAATACCCTTTATCTGTTGCAATTGTTGAATGGGGAAATCGGACAAAAGAAAGGATTTGCCATTAGAAGGAATAACCTTTAACTGGGGATCAAAGGAATTATAGAGATCATTGATAAAACTTCCAAGGCCGTTAAATACCGACAAAACAATAACGAGAGCCATTGTCCCGATAGCCACGCCCAGCATGGAGATAATTGAAAGAATATTGATAAAATTCTTTTTCTTCCGAGATAAAAAATATCTCCTTGCGATTAAAGTAGAAACATTCAAGGAATTGAATAATTTATTTGTTGGAAGAATGGATTTCCTTCAACAATCTTTCAATGTTTTGTGCATAATCCACACCGTCATCAAGATAAAAATGAAGATCAGGTACAATTCTTGAAATTTTACCGATTTTATGACCCAATTCTTTCCTAATCTGGTTTTTCTTTTCGATGATTTCGTCAAGGAAAGCCTTTTTATCATTTACCATCATGATGCTCAGGTATACTTTGGCAACACTCAGGTCAGAAGAAATTCTTACCATAGTAACGGTTATAAAGGCATGGCCAAAAGAACTCTTTGCATTTCTCTGGAAAATACCACCGAGCTCCTTTTGGATCATACGGGCAAATTTTTGTTGTCTTTTACTTTCCATCATAATTACAAATATCCCTTTAAATTTGCTTTAATATAAACAAATATTAGCTTTCAGTATACAAGTAAAAGTAATACGAGCATTCTTTGATATCAATCTTTAAAATAAACGACCCGTACCGGTTAATTCTTGTATTCATATTATTGATCCTTTTCCGCCTGCCGTTTTTGATTTCCGGTCCACTTATCACCACTCCGCAGCTTGAATGGATGGTTCTGGGAGAAAAAATGGCCTCTGGTGCAACATTATATGTGAATGTTTTCCACCCCACAGGGCCTGTTACAGCGGGTATTTACTGGATTTTTAATGAAATTTTCGGCCGGAGCCTGGCCCCCCTGCGAATTACGGCTTTTCTGTTGATCCTCTTCCAGGCATCCCTGTTAAGCCTGATCCTAATCAATCACAGGGCTTATAATCAGAATACCTATATTCCTTCCCTGATTTTTGTTGTCCTCATCTCTTTTTTTCCGGATTCGGCAATTCTTTCGCCGGAACTGATCAGCATGACGTTCCTGATACTTGCCTTCAATCTCGTTTTCCGGCATATCGGATCAAGGGAAAAGAAAGACTGGGTAATGATGTATGCCGGAATTTATTTCGGACTGGCCGCATTATCCTACCTCCCTTCTTCATTATTTTTAATAGGTACCGCACTGACCCTGCTATTATTCACAAGAACGGAACCAAGAAGGTATTTCCTGTTATTATACGGTTTTTTGGTTCCGATGCTGTTTTTGTGGATATACTATTACTGGAAAGACGACGCCGGGTTTTTATTTACCAATTATTTCGAATCTTTCCTTTACAGATCGGAATTACATCAATATAACTTTCTTTCCCTGTTATTGCTGATTGCCGGTCCGATTATATTTCTGTTACTGTCATGGTATAGGATACTGACGGGTTCCAACCTGATCAATATACAGGTGACGATCCAGAATTTTATGTTCAT
>CAYNCU010000331.1:0-3163 GCA_964395765.1 uncultured Roseivirgaceae bacterium
GTCCTTCTTCGTTTTAATAATGTATTAAATGATTGACCGGTTTTTAGCTGCGGTTTCAATAATTGAATCACTGGCATTTTATTCGCCGGCAAACTTTGGTCGTTTCTCCTGCGGCCTCCCGGTATTAATCCTTTAGTTCTGTTAGCTGTATTCATGATGAAAATATAAAGCTCATTCATTATGATCTTGATGAATATAAATTGCGACTTCATCACTGAAGCCATCCGGTTTTTTAAATGTTCTGTTCCCTGCCCGGGTAATAATCCCCGGTTGATGTTTCATGACACCATGTATACAGTCCACCCATAGCAGATCATAGATTCCCTTTTTTAATTCCCTGACACCGGGAGTTGCTTGTGAATTTCCTGAATATAGAATAAAGTCTCCATGATCATTGGACAAAACGTAATTGGTTCCAGCAAAGGCAAGCGAATCTTCCGGATGCATCGTATTGAAGTTTGTAGACTCGAAAAAATGCTGCAAAGTACGGCAATCCAGTAACAATAAATCAGGGGTATCCGAAATGTTCATACCCAATACCATGGAATAGGCTCCGGCCATGGCAGCGGCCCAGTTGCGTTGACGGATCTCAGTCCTGTTTTTATCTTTAGCCATGATTTCACCTTCCACGGCATCTTCCGCCATATTAAGATTATATCTGCCGCTGTCATTTTTCCAGGCTGCCAGGATCCAACGGTGTAAATCGTCCGGCGTACCGACTTTCTCCGGAGGGGTCTGCAAGGCAAATTGATCAATCGCGCGGTCATCGGCATGATAAAAAATATTTCCCGGGGTTTGATGAGAGGCGATCACGTGTTTATAATCATCCGCCTCCCGGATTGCTTCGGCAATTTTTGAAATATGAAGCTTCCAGTTTTTCCCCGCCTCCTGCGCTTCTTCCATGACACACCATACAAGATTCCTGTGATGGTCCAGCTTTTTGACGAGAGTTTGTATAAAATTTTTCTCACGTGGATCCAGATTGCCTTTTTCATCCAAATCCCAGCCGAATTGCCCGGCTATATCAATAGCATCGTCATAAATGAAAAAATACGCCGTTTCCCCGTAAAGATCCATAAGGTCAAGCCATTGATTCCATTGCGCCAGGATGGCCGGGTTCAGGCCCCCGGAAGGGTCCAGGTTGATCCATGGGTTTTGTTTCGCATCCGGGTAAATCAACGGGTGTTCCTGGGCATCCTTCAGGGCATCGCCGCCGTTTGTCCGGACCGCTATCATGTAAATACTATTCCCTCCGTAATCCGCGAGTTTCGCAATTAGGCTTGCCTGGTCTCCGGCGCGCGTTCCATCGGGATTGCGTTTCCCCCTGTAAAGAAATCCTTCCGGGTCGCCGGGTCCGCACAGAAAGTAGGGGTCCGGCTTACCGTTATGATCACTGTCGCGGTTATAAACCAGCCATTGAGGATTTGATGGGTCAACGATTACCTGGCCGGGTAAGGCGTTCTTCTTAAAGGAGGTTTCGGATTTAGCGGAAATTGTATCATTTAAAAGGCAGCTGTATATTCTCTTGATGAATTCCTTTCTGATCGGTTCCCAGGGTACATTGTAAAGCTGACTGGTCCGGATGACAATCATATTTTGCGAAGGCATGATATAGGCCCAGTTCATTCCCGATCCGCCGATCATAAAATCATTTTCAGGATAATCGGGGTAGGTGACATAGCCGCCACCGGCTTTGTTCGCCCAGATATTCGCATATTTATTGGAAAGGCGAAAATGCGGGATAAAGTTTTTGTCATCTATTTGTTTTCCTTTCCAGTTTCCGTCATTCAGCAGAAAATAAGCAAACCGTGCGTAATCCCTTGGCCTGAGCCAGAGACCTCCGGCCGTTACCCATCGTATACTGTCCTTTAGCCATTCAGCATCCGATTCACCCAATTCGGTAGCATATCCGATATCGGTAATACCGATCGGGTGAAAAAGTTTTTTTTCAAGGTATTGCCAGGCAGGCATTCCGGTAAGATGCCGGAATATGATTGCGAGATGGTTGAATCCGACACTGGAATAGCCGGACAGGGGCAGATATTGTTCGGGATGACCCGGATCAAAATACAGTTTTTCCGATCCGGGGGAAAGCGTGTCATGCCCCACGGTAAAAGCAATGCTGTTTTTGTCTTTAAACCGGTCCGTACCGGCGCTTTCAGGCATGAGTCCTGAAGTATGCTGCATCAATTCTTCAAAGGTAATGTCCTTCTTGCGTGGATCGGACAAGGGAAAACCTTCCGGCAGCCATCGTCGGTCATATACCTTGCTGTTCAGCGAAAGGTCGGCGGGAATGTTTCCGGTCCCTGCATTTTTAATCACGTTACCAAACAAGGCGATGGCTACGGCCTTACTGTTGGAAGCCAGTCTTGCTTTCTTATCGATTCCTTCGTCATCAGGAATAAGTTTTCCTTCCGGGGAGCCGTACCATTCACCGATGATCCAGCCATCTTTGATGACCAGGCAGCTTTTGAACATATGGGACGACCCGCTCCAGTTGTTTTCGATATTCCAATGTCCGAACGAATCCAGTTTTACCGGATCAATACCCAGGGAACGGATAAATTCCGGATCCGTATTTTTTCTCCAGCCGCCATTGGATTCGGGAGGAGGAAAATAAGGTTTTGTACAGCTTGTGGAAAGGAACAAGACCAACCCGCCGATTTTTAGAATTTTTAACGTTATGAAAAAATTTCTCTTTTTTATATCGGCCTTATTTGAAATTGCTGACATATATTAAAAATAAGCATTTGAAATTAAATGCGCAGGATATGATTCTTAAAAATAAAACGGCAGTGATCTATGGGGCGGCGGGTTCAATTGGCAGTTCTGTTGCCAGGGTCTTTGCCGTGGAAGGAGCCAGGCTATTTCTTGCCGGGCGCAACCGGGCTTCCATTCAGAAAGTTGCTGAGTTGCAAGAAAAAACCGGAAGCCATCGCCATAATTTCATCATTGACATTAATTCGATTCTTTATCATATTGCATCATGGAAAATATTGCCATTATCGGCGGCGGCATAACAGGGTTGACGACGGCATTAGCCTTGAATAAATTAGGGATCCAAGTCACCGTATTTGAAAGATGGGATAAGCTGAAAGCAGACGGTGCCGGGATCTGGATGGCGCCAAATGCGATGAAAGTATTCGACTGGCTGGGCATCAGT
>CAYNCU010000332.1:0-3081 GCA_964395765.1 uncultured Roseivirgaceae bacterium
AATCGGATCAAGTGTTGTCTTACCCCGGTAAAAACTTAGTTCAATGGAACGAAGCCTTAATTTTATTTTCTTGTAAAAAGGCTGATCCGGTTTCATTGCGCCCATCGTACAAAATCCTGCATCACTGCATCCTTGCGCTAAGGACTGAAAATACAACAGGTTCAGCGGAAGCAGGAATAACAATGCCCTTTTAAACATTGTGAATCGGATTATATATTCTAATTTAATTAAATTTTGAAATGATAAATTCTCCGTAAGATTTTTACCGCGAGGAAAGGTAATTGAGATTCAGGCTGAAGCCTTCCAGGAGAATTTAACCCTCAATCTTGCAATTTAATAAAATACTTTAACTTGTGTCCCGCATGAATAAATAAAAAGTATTCATTGTTTCATGAAGTTTCGACAATACCTGTTGAATTATGTAAATAATTATTAATTGATCTATAAATTCGTTTAACAATAATAATTTAACATAAATATAATTACCGTATGGCGCATGGCAGAATAATGGGAATTGATATTGGAGGCACCAATGTAAGGGCCGGCATTGTAGAGTCCGGCCGTTTAGTAAAAGTAGAAACCGAACGCGTGAATGCACAGGGAAGCGTTGAAGAGGTGCTCGAACAATTATGTGATTTGATCGACAGAACAGGAACCGGGCAAATTGACGGTATCGGAATAGGTATCCCCGGACCCGTTGATGAAGAAAAAGGTATTGTTTATGAATTGATTAATATTCCCGCATGGAAAAAAGTGGAACTTAAGGATTTCCTTGAAAGGAGATACCCTGTTCCTGTGAGTGTCCAGAACGATGCAAATTGTTACGCCCTGGCGGAATATCATTTCGGTAAAGGTCAGGGATGCAGACGTTCCTTTATCGGGCTCATCGTCGGTACAGGGATTGCCGGTGGAATCATAATTAACGGCAAACTTTATTCCGGACCCAATGGTATGGCCGGTGAATTCGGCATGATGCCCTACCTCGACCATTATTATGAATATTATTGCTGCGGTCAGTTTTTTACGAATATTTATAGTATTTCAGGTCTGGAAGCCGCAGAAAAAGCAAAAAACGGAGATGCCAAAGCGCTTTCAATGTGGAAGGAATTCGGCGAACATCTTGCCAATGGATTACAAGCCATTATGTATGCTTACGATCCGGAAAAAATTGTGTTGGGCGGATCCGTCGGGCAGGCACTTGACCTCTATGAAAAATGGGTGCAGGAAGGTTTACAGCATTTTGTTTTTAAAAACTCTCTGAAAAATTTCAGATTAGAAGCATCGGAACTGGAGAACCCGGGTTTGCTCGGCGCAGCAGCCTTACATCTGTTATAGATTCGCTATACCCCTATTAAAATAGTTTTGATTTTACTTTAAAAACACTTAAATAGGCCCGATGAAAATTTCGGTCACCGGAGCTACCGGCCATATTGGGACTAACCTTATACCCCGTTTATTAGATAAAAACCATGAAATCCGGATCCTGTTTCATAATAACGGGCAGCATTCCGAATTTAAGAATGTTGAAATAATCCATGGCGACATCCTGGATACCTCATGCATCGATAAGTTTACCTTCGGGCAGGAGGTAGTAATACATATGGCAGCCAAGATCTCCATAGAGAAAAAATCCCCGGAAGCCTATGCTATCAACACCCGGGGAACAGAAAATATTCTGAATGCCTGTAAAAAAAACGGAGTCAGAAGATTCATTCATTTCAGTTCCATACACAGCCTGAAATCTTTCCCATTAAACAAGGTACTTGACGAAAACCGTGAGCTCAATCTCGATAGTATATTCGATTATGACCGCTCCAAGGCGATGGGAGAAAAAATGGTAATGGAGGCTTCGGGAGGTGAGCTGGAAATTATAGTTCTAAACCCCACTGCCGTGATCGGGCCGTTTGATCACTGGCCTTCATTACTCGGAAAAGCTATAATAAATCTATATAAAGGGCGGATCCCGGCCTTGGTTGAAGGAGGATATGACTGGGTGGATGTTCGCGATATTTCGGAAGCTACGTTAAATGCAATCTCGATCGGGCGCCCCGGGGAAAAATACATGTTGTCCGGACACTGGAAAAGTTTGAAGGAACTGGCAGGCTCCATCCATAAAGCCGGTGGTAAAAAACCTCCCTCATTTAAAGTCCCCTTTTCAGTGGCAATGGCCGGCGCTGGATTATTGAATATTTTTCTCCAGGGGAAAGAAAGATTATTTACCACCGTTTCCCTGGAATCATTAAAAAACGGACATCGTAATATATCTCATGAAAAGGCTGAAAGAGATTTGAAATTCAATCCAAGAACATTTGATGATACCATCGCCGATACTCTTGAATGGTTCAGAAATAATAATTATCTGATATGAATTTATATTTTTTTTCCACTATCGTATGGATTTGGGTAATTGTAGCCGTGCTTGTTTTTATCGTATTATTATTCATTCCGGCCCCCTATGGAAGATTCACCAGTAAAAAGTGGGGATTAATGATCCCCGACCGCCTGGGTTGGTTTTTCATGGAATTACCTTCTTTGGTGGTTTTCAGCGTTTACTTTTTTTCCGGGAATTCCGATAAAAATCCGGCTATTATTTTCCTGGCGGGACTATGGATTTTACATTATTTCCACCGCTCTCTCATATTCCCTTTCCAGTTAAGAACGCAAAGAAAGAAAATGCCGTTAGCGATAACCTCCATGGCCGTATTTTTTAATCTTGTCAATGGTTACCTGAACGGTTACTATCTGGGAAATCTCAGCAAACCTTTTATTGAATATCATTTTACGGATCTTTCTTTTATCATAGGGATTATTTTATTTTTCGCCGGCTTGATCATTAACCTGCATTCGGATTTGATTTTAATCAACCTGAGAAAAAATTCCGAGAATGGCTATGCCATTCCTTACGGGGGATTATTCCGGTGGATCTCCTGTCCTAATTATTTCGGGGAATTGGTGGAATGGTCAGGCTTTGCAATAATGGCATGGAATCTTCCGGCTTTTTCATTTTTTTTATGGACATTTGCCAACCTTGTTCCACGGGCCTTGAATTATCAGCGATGGTACAAAAAAACTTTCCCTGAT
>CAYNCU010000333.1:0-3004 GCA_964395765.1 uncultured Roseivirgaceae bacterium
CCTTACCTTATACCTTGACGATAACAACCGGCTTGATTCCGTCAACGGTATCGGATCTTCCCTGAATATTAAAGGTGTTGTTGACCGGAATATTAATTTCGATTCGCTGTTAACGGCAAGGATCAATTATCAGGTTAAAAACGGGGTTAAAAGCGGGAATAACAGTCTTGACTCGGTAAAGTTCAATAAGAACGGGCTTACGATGAAGATCGTCTACTGGAGGCCTTCGGCAAGAGGAAGAAAAATTTTCGGCGCCGTGGTTCCCTATAACCGTTTTTGGAGGACTGGAGCCAATAATGCAACAACAATAGAAATTAACAGGCCCGTTTATTTTGCGGGCAAAAAACTGGACAAAGGCCGTTACTCGATTTTTACCCTGCCGGAACCCGGTCAATGGACCATTATGTTCAACCAACAGGCGGATATATGGGGAACGGATTATAACCCGGAATATGACGCATTAAGGGTACCCATGAAACTGGAAAAACTGACAGATCCGCTGGAAAAAATGACCATTACCATCAAACCCACCGCCCAGGGAGGAATACTTTCCGTTGCTTGGGTCAATACCAGGGCATCAGTGTCATTCCGGTAATATTTCAATATCCTGATTCCCAAGTAACTGATCTGGAAAAAAATACGGAATTTCTTACATGCACTTGAAAATATCTTCAGGAAGTAACTATATTTAGAACCTACCCTTTGTTTTTGTTGGATAAAAATTGAATTGCGATTCCTAAAAATCCAATAAAAATATGCGACTGAAAATCAGCCCTCTTCTTATTGCGCCTGTCATTATTTCTTTATTGTGGTATTGTACGCCGCCTAAAAAAAATGAACAAGTGAAAATACAACCGGTGGCAGCCGATTCCGGAACTTTAATAATTATGCAGGGAAATGACACGACCAGGTTTCAGCAATTTTTTATCCATGGCGACAGTTTCCTGACCAGGATACTCGACAAAAGTGGAAAAGTCGGATTCGCTACCTGTTCCGGTAACCTGACCCCCGAAGGAAGAATATCAAATATTCGCCTAAACCGGTATTTTCCCGCAGACGGATCATGGCGCACTGCTCATAAGGCCCTATTAAATTTTGTCAATGATTCTCTAATTGTCCATTTGGATTCCATCACCCGGGTGATTAAAGGAAGTTATGATGACCACTACCCTGAATTGAATTTTATCCAAAGTGTTTGTTTTATGCCTTTTCCTTTCCTTGGGTTTTCGCTTTCCGGTCATTTGTCGGATACGATTCCCGAAAACCTGGTGCAGATCAAAACACCCTCTTTAATTTCTATCGATGAATACGGTAAAGGAAATATCATGTCCCCCTTAAAGCCGGAAGGCGGATACATCCTATACATTCAAAAGGACCGGAAACTGGATTCCCTGCGGGGCACAGGGTCTTCCGCTGGAATACATGGATTTGTGACCAGAAATTTTAATTTCGATTCCCTGCTTTTTAACAGTCTTCCAAAAATTAAAATTGAAACCAAAAGCAGGTTGGTTTCGAGAGATACTTTGAATTTTTCGAATGGAAGCCTGTTAATAAAAATCAAATACACGAGGGCTACAATAAACACTTCCATCAATAATGAAGATTCCATCCCTTTCGGGGCCGCCTGGATCCCGGGTTCTAATATACCAATCGAATTTACAACGAACAGGCAAATAACCTTTTACGGACAACCCCTCGGAAAAGGAAGGTACTCACTCCTGACCATTCCCCAACCTGACTATTGGTTGCTGGTCATCAGCACTAAAAACGATGTAACAGTAAAGAATTACGACCCGGGAAATGACGTAATGCGCGTTCCTATGAAATTGGATTCTTTGCCGGATACAGTCAATCGGTTTACAATCGGCTTATCTCCGGTCGATTCCGGCGGCTTAATGACATTTAAGTGGAAAAAATCCATGGCGTCCATTGATTTTAAATAAGCTTGTATGAAATTGAACGCTGTTGTCTGAAAAAAAATTTTATTCCCCGATAATTAATTTATCTTTACCTGGTTACTCTTATAAATCAAACAATTGAAGAATTTTTTTAATAATAAACCCTGTTCAATTATTTTTTATTGTATCCTATTCATAATTATTCCAATCAGTAATGTTCAATCTCAATATAATTTCTCATTTAACGTTATCGCATTTTATACAGCTAAAAATGACCCCGCCCATATCAGTTTTGTCCATGAAGCCAACCAGTGGTTTTCCGACATGGGAAAGAAATATAATTTCACCTATGATTCCACTAATAATTGGGATAACCTGAATGAAAATTTTCTTTCCAGGTACCAGGTGGTGGTTTTTCTCGATACTCGTCCCGATTCGGCTTCACAACGGGCGGCTTTTGAAAAATACATGAACAACGGCGGGGCGTGGATGGGCTTTCATTTTTCCGCTTTTGCTCTCGATTCTTCTGCCTTTCCTCAGAACTGGAGCTGGTATCATAATAATTTTCTCGGCTCAGGGCAGTATAAGAGCAATACCTGGCGGCCTACTTCAGCCGTGCTCCGGGTGGAAGATAAAATAAGTCCTGTTACCAAAGGCTTGCCCGTGACATTCCGTTCTTCTCCCAATGAATGGTACCGCTGGGATAATGACCTGCGCAATAACCCGGACATTGATATCCTGGTATCGATTGACTCAACCAGCTTCCCCCTGGGCACCGGGCCTAAGCTCAGCGAGATCTGGCACAGCGGCTATTACCCGGTGGTATGGAGAAACAGAAATTTCAGAATGATCTACTTTAATATGGGTCACAATGATATGGAATATGAGAACCATACGAATAAAACTTTATCCCATACCTTCTCCAGTGAGTGGGAAAACAAGATGGTCATTAATGCACTTTTATGGTTGGGGAATGGAAAATAGGCGGGATTGTATTTCAAAGAGTTTCAAAGAGAAATTTTAGTTTGCAGGTCAGTACGCAACTCTGAGAAAAATAGTTTGCAGGTTCCATGTCCGAAATCCTTTTCACCAAATTGACTTAATTG
>CAYNCU010000334.1:0-2975 GCA_964395765.1 uncultured Roseivirgaceae bacterium
ATCGGCATTCCAGTAAACTACAGGAGACAGATCCGGTGCATGATCATTTCCATGGCTGGCATATTCGGCGGAGGGATGGTGGAGTCCCCTGAAATCGATTAACCTGGAATAAGGTATATCGGGAGGTTTAGCCGTATATATGGCCATAACACCTCCCAGGCCAAGCAAACCGAAAGGCTGTATTGAGCTTCTCTCATAAAGGAGGTCAATCTTCTGCACGTCATGCGTATTCAGGCTGATAACGAGGTTGACATCATGAGTCGGTAAACCGTTAATCAGGAATAACGGGTTTTTATTCAGGTCAGGGTTTTTACTATTATAAATGGTGATCCTGGGTATATCTTTAGAATACTTCAGGTTAACGTAAGGCAATATTTCCCTGATCACTTCCGGGATGCTGCCGAACTGAATATATTCATTCAGGTCATAGGAATTATCCGCATGATCGTAAACCTGTGTGGTATCGTATAATAATTCTTCCGACACCACCGCTTTCCCTTCTTTTCTCTCGGCATAATTATAATAGACCACATCCCTGATCCTGGATTCCGTGACAAATGAATCCAGTGCAGCAATGTTTTCCGAATCAAGGAAGATCAAAGGTTTCTGATCGAAATCCCTGAAATATTTATCATCCAGGGAAAGCCCATCCGACGGTTCGTCAATGGTACTGAAGTATACCGTATTATTTTCCGTTAAGCCGGAAACGTCAAATGCGAAATTTCCATTACCGTCGACGGAAGCGATTTCGAAGGCAGGGTTTTTACCCAGGCTCACCATAACCAGTTTATGGTAAGCCATCGGGCTTCCCGTAGAAGGGTTTATGAATTTCCCGTGAACAAAATAATGCCCGGGTTTACCTGTCCGGAAAACTTCTTGTTGTTCCGATTGTTTACCCGACCCTGGTGATTTAAGCAGATAAGTATTCCCACCATTGAAAAGAAAGCCCCCGGTTTGTTCTTTCGCTTCTATGGTAAGCCTGGCATTTCCGGCGGTAAAGTCCTGCCTATTTCCAGTACTTATGGTGAGAAAAACGGAGTCCCCGGGGTTATAAAGGGATTTATCAAGGCTTATATCCAGTTTCACCTGTGAATTCGCGGAAGGGATTGCAGAAATATTTTCCACATAATTCCCGGGGGAATAAAATTCTTCATTGGTTGATAATTTCATCGACAGAGTATCGCCGGAACGGGCTTTAACCGACATATTATAATCGGGCCGTGGTTCATCCAGGTTTTTTAAAACAATCAATCCGTTATCATCTGAACTTACAGGAAGGATCTGATGATTTGAATTATTTATTAATTTACCCGACACCGTCCGGATCCGGTACCCGGCGTCAACAGCAAGGTAGCTTCGCATTCCGGGAATCTCTTTATTGCCAGTGGCAGGAAGCACCGGGAAAACCTGCAAAGAATCATGAAGTGCAAATAACTTTTTCTTCCATTGATTACCTTCAAGGTCTTCAGCGTTAATGATGATCAGGGAAGCATAAATACCGGGGCCGTCCTTTCGGCTGAACACCGAAGGATATGCATGCAGGAAATAACAGCCGGTAGGAATATGGATCGAAAGATTTATGACCCCGAAAAAAAAACCCGAATCTGATTTTAATTTCTGTTTTATCCATGGCTTTCCACCTGAATCGTCAAGTTCCATGGCATAAAATTGCGGGGCCTCGGGGCCCGTATAAACAGAATAATGGATCGCGTCGAAACTGGTATAAAATGAATTATCCGTTATAATACCGGGTTGAGCATTTAAAGCGTGATAACTAAAAAAAAATAATCCGGAAAGCAAGATCCTGTACTTCAGCTTCAATTTCATCCTGTTCTTCTTAAAAAAATAATACCGGCTTTTTCATACCCCATAATTAAAAATTAATTTCCAACTTCATACTTCAAAAACAATCGCATGCAAAGCTGAAGTGTATTAGGCGAGAAACAAAGGTAAAAGCGCTTACCATTAAGTTCAACTATTTTTTGTATTTATATTCCTTAATCCGTTCATCATGTGCCGGGTCAATTCCGGTTCACCTGGTTCCCGTACCATAAATTCCTGTAATTCAGTTAAGTAATGATTAAATATCTTCATGAAAGAAACGTTATTATCAGAGGGAGAAAGTTCCCGCTATTTTCCTTTACGACGGACACTTCAGGGCCTTTGCAGTGTTCCGGTAAAGAAAGATTAGGCGCATAATACGGGAATATTTCCAGGCAAAGAATATCTTTACATGGCTTTGAAACCGACTCTTATTATCCAACGTGAAAGATAAAAAAGTATCGCGGATCGGATACGCATTCGTGTTGATTTTTCCGTTTTTAGTCACACTACAATACCAAAGTGTTGCACGGCAACAACCCGACTTTCTGATTCTGGTGGCAGGAGATGCAGGACACGATTTCGGCTGTTACGGTAATACTCTCCTGGTGACGCCCAACATCGACGGTCTGGCCGCTAACGGAATCATTTGTCAGAACGCTTTCCTGACAACTCCTGAATCCAGCGCTTCCGTTATCAGCCTGCTCACCGGTAAATATCCTCATACCACACGCACCGAAGACCTGAATACTCCTGTCCCGGAAGGAATTAAACTTCTTACCACCTATTTAAAAGAAGCCGGTTATATATCCGGTCATGCCGGGCGGTCCCAGTTAGGGGAATACGGGGATGAGCAGTTCGACTGGTATTCCGAAAACCTGAATGACTTTGCCAGGTTCCTTGACAGTATCCGCAGAAAACCGTTTTTCTTCATGGCCCGTATCAATATTCCCCACCGTGCTTTTACCGGACCAACGGCCGGGAAACCACATAATCCCGGTAATGTAATTGTAAAAGCCCATCTTGTGGATGATGAAAATACACGTATGGATATTGCCCATTATTATGACCAGGTCAGCCTGCTCGACAGTATCGTCGGCGGGTATATTTCTATGCTTAAATCATCAAAAAAATATAAGAACACGATCATCATT
>CAYNCU010000335.1:0-2952 GCA_964395765.1 uncultured Roseivirgaceae bacterium
TTGTGGTTAGGATTTTTATCACCGGCTGTATTGCTACACTTATGGTATATATGCCTTACCTGATGTTCAGGTACTCCTACCCGGGAACACTTGATAAAAAACTCAAAGCCCTTCGTTATAAACCCAGGATCTCATCCGCTGGCAATCAAATGAGATTATTAAGCGAAGAAGAAGAAGACGTTCACCTCGATGAAGGTATGCAGGCTGAGGAAAATGTTTTCTCGGTGGACTATGACGTTTGGGTGGATGAAGCAACTAACGAGGTAAAAATTGAAAAGTATGCAGGCCGATTGGCTGCCAATAAGTGTAATACCTGCGGTTTCTATACGATGAAATTAGTCAATGAAGAAATCGTTGAACCCGCCACCCATGAAACGGAAGGTGAACTTATCCAATATTATACCTGTACCTATTGCGGATCAAAACGCCAGAAATCGGTTACCATCGCTAAATTAGCCGCCGGCCAGGATTTCAAACTTCCTGAAAAGATGAAATTCAAGAGCGGTAAAAAGATCGAAACCATTAAGGTTGAAGTTTTCCTTACCGATGGAAGCATGAAAGACTATGAATTCCAGAATGTCGATCAAACGGCAAAATTTCTGGAACAGTTTGAAAAAGACCTGGAAAAGGAAAGTGCAATGTACCAGGGACAGTCATAAAACTTCATTACGATATTTTAATAAGGCAGCTTAAAGGCTGCCTTTTTTATTTTTAACAAACGGATTGCAAAAATTTACGAATCAAAAACTGCTTTCAACTGACTATGTGACAGCAGAAAAAATAAAAGTTCTATATTTGAATCATAAATTGATCTGCCACACTGAGCAACTATGAAGATTAAATTGTTAATTCCGGTATTAATTCTTTTACTCTCCTCTTGTTCCGTCAAACACGATGGCTATTACATAAAAGGGAAAATTGATGGTTTAGAAAATGGCCTGGCCATTCTTCAAAGAAGGGATCAGAATAAATTCATTCCCATTGATTCAGCCAGGATAAAGAATGGAAAATTTACCCTGGAGGGAAAAATCAACGAAGCCCAGATGTGTTATATCAAGGTTAACGATACCCTTCCCCCCATTCGGCTCATGCTTGAAAATGTCACCTATTCAATAAAGGCCGATATCGATAACCTGGGTAATCCCAATATCAAAGGATCAGCTTTACAGGATAAAATCGATCAATACAATGCATTGGTTAAGCCTTACGAAGACAGGCTCGATTCAATATATTATTATATTCAGTATGCAGGCAAAAATACAAGCACCGGATTTCTGGATTCCCTGAACGGGGTATTCAATGCCATTGAATTAAAAGAAAAAGATGTATCCAAACAGTTTATTATCAATAACAGCAATACCATTATCGGCCCTTATATTTTATGGGGTACCGTTGCTTATGAACTTAATTTAACCGAGATGATGGAATTGTCTTCCAAATTCAACCCTTCTCTTGATTCCACGATCTATGTAAAACAAATAAAAAATTACATTCAGACATTAACCCGTGTAAGAAACGGAGAAATGTTCACAAATATCAGCCTACCGGACACCTCAGGTACCATGACCAGTCTTGCATCAGTCAGAGGTAAATTCACACTGATCGATTTTTGGGCATCATGGTGTAAACCCTGCCGGCAGGATAATCCGGGATTATCTAAAATTTATAATCATTTTAAAGCGAAAGGATTCGAAATCTTCGGGGTTTCCCTGGATAATGATGAACAAGCCTGGAAAAAAGCAATCAGGGAGGACGGATTAAAATGGATCCAGGTTTCCGATCTGAAAGGCTGGCAAAGTGCAGGGGTAAAATTATACGGAGTACGGGCAATTCCGCATACTATTCTTATCAACCCCTTAGGGCAAATCATGGAAAAAGATCTCAGTTTGAATAAATTGCAATCAATTTTAACGCAGTTTCTTGAAAATTAAGTTTTATTAATACTCCTTTTTCCGGGATTATCAACTCCTTATTGGTTTCAAGCATCATGGAATCAATGCTTGCGCCAAAATCAACAACGTATTTTTAAATAAAAAGAAAAATATGAAACATTTTTAAGTCGAACCAGTATATTTACATAAACATACCAAACGGTCGGTTTGTTGGAAAATACCAGGGATCATATATTGGAAACGGCGTTTAAACTCTTCTCTTCGAAGGGTTTTAAGGAAATAACAATGCAAGATCTGGTGAAAGCGAGTGGATTATCGAAGGGAGCTTTTTATCATTATTTTAAAAGTAAAAAAGAGCTTTATGAATCCGCCTTTGAGAAATATTTATCCGGATTTGTGAATGAGATGAAACTTGAAACAGGAGGAGAAATTTCTGTTAGGGAGTTATTAAAACAAATATTCTCAAAGTTTGCCGTGCTGGCAGAAAATATTCAACAATCCAAAAATGAAGGTGATGGAGAAGGACTGTCGGCCTACATGCTCGTTCTTCAATCGGCCACACAGCAACCCTCGTTAAGAGAAAAATTCAAAGAATTCGGACAATCCTACTATTACCAGTTCAATTTAATGATGAAAAAGGCAATTGACTCGGGTGAAATACGAAAGGATATCGATGTTGAAGTATTTACTCATCATATTGCCGCGTTAATGGAAGGCCTTGTCCTGGTTTATTCATTTGGCATAGAAATGGGATCGTTAAGTGGAACTTTTAACCGGATTATAGACCAATTATTTGATTTAATTGAAACAAAAAATGTTTGATATGACGTTAAAATTAATTTACAAAAGTTTCCCGGTATTCATTTTAATCTTAGCCGGGCTTCATAAAGTTAATGCACAGGATGCAACTGAAATCATTAAAAAAACGGATGCCAAGTCACGAGGTGAATATGCACAACAGGAAATGCGCATGACCATCATCCGTCCTGATTGGACGCGATCGGTCACCATGAAATTTTGGACAAAGGGGACGGAGTATTCCATCATACTGATAACTGCA
>CAYNCU010000336.1:0-1066 GCA_964395765.1 uncultured Roseivirgaceae bacterium
ACCCGTTTCGTCCTCTGATTCCCGGGGTGCGCTTTATTCGGTTTAACAATCAAGATGATCTTGATTTTATATCTGAAAATTCTGCGGGGGTGATTATCGAGCCGGTACAGGGCGATGCCGGGGTAAGAATTCCGGACATGGATTATATGAAAAAATTACGGGAGCGATGTAACGCTACGGATACCCTTCTCATCTTTGATGAGGTACAAACCGGATTCGGCCGGACCGGTAAGATGTTTGGCTTCGAACATTTCGGGATCACTCCTGATATCATCACTTTCGCCAAGGCCCTGGGGGGGGGTATGCCGGTCGGGGCATTTGTATCCTCCAGAAAAATTATGTCCTGCCTGTCTTACGATCCTATGTTAGGCCACATCACCACCTTTGGCGGGAATCCCGTAGCTTGTGCCGCCGCTTTGGCAAACCTGGAAGTCCTTACGGAATCCAATCTTGTTCAGGATGCGGAAAAAAAGGGAATCTTATTTGAAAAACTGTTGAAACACCCTGCCATTAAGGATTTCCGTCGGATTGGCTTAATGATGGCCGTAGAATTTGAAAATGATGAAATCGTTCATAAAATCGTTAATTCCTGCCTTGATAAGGGAATTATCACTTTCTGGTTCCTTTCCAATCCCAACAGCTTCCGGCTTTCCCCTCCCCTGGTTATAACTGAAGGAGAAATTGAACAGGCTTGTAAAATAATCCTTGAGGTTATTAATGAGGTTTGTTGACTCCCTTTTCAAAAGTCTAAAACCGAAAATCAAATATCAGAAATTAATATCCGTATAATATGGGCGAAAGGATATAGGCGGTAGGCGGAAGGCAGTAAGTGGTAAGCAATAGGCGGTTGGTTAGTGTAAAAACCGCATTTCCGGCTTCCAACCAGGTTATAATTCAACATTAATTATTATAACCAACTTATCTTGCCACGTCAAACACATAATCGCCTTGCAACCTTTCCTTTCTTCCCAGCGAATAATCAGTCTCGGGTAAGTTAAAGGTCATTCGCTGTAGTTGATAGTTGTTATATAAAGTAATTTTGATGAATCTTTTTTGATGTATGATT
>CAYNCU010000336.1:1076-2940 GCA_964395765.1 uncultured Roseivirgaceae bacterium
TTACCATGACCCGTTTTCCATCAAGGATAATAGTATCGGACGCCTGGCCTGAAAAGTTCCAATTCCCAAGGTCTGAAAATGCATAGCCTCCGTGTTCCGTTGAATATCCGGAAAGTGTAAAAGTCATGGTAAAGCCGTTAAAATCCGAATTGGAGATGATGTTATCGCGGGTTACATTTACCAGGGACCAGGTACCGGCCGTCAGTTTATTCCTGACTTCCGTTTGCGGATCCTTGGGAGTAGTCGGATTATTATTATCTCCCTTGCCGCAACCAGCGAATTCTCCCAGTATGATCATGATGAGCAAAACAAAAAATACATTTAATCTTTTCATTGATAGTTAATTTCGTTTAATGAATCCGGCTTTATTAATGCGATTTTGAGTTTTAATGGATATTATATAATAGCCTTCTTTCATGGGCGGCAAATGAATGAATAGATTATCAGGTGACTTGATCATCGAGGATGACGGTATTGGAATTATTTTTCCTTCGAGGCTTACAATATTTACATTCTTAATATGAATAGCAGGATTCCCGGTTTGAATATTCAGGCCATCCATGGTGGGATTGGGAAAAATTTTAAGTGTAGATTCCCCCGGTTTTTCATCCAGGTCGGTAACCACGATGGAAACGGAATTTGATAATGCACTGACACAATTATCAACCTTAATTTGCAGGGTATATTCTCCGGGACTTTTAATGATTAAAGCAACAGAATCAGAACCCGTAGGATCTCCGTTTAAATACCATAAGTAAGACCCGGGGACAGCATTGGTGATAATGGCAGCAGATTTAGTTCCGTTTCCGGAGATTGCGATGGCCGGCGTATGCGGGTTTACGCAAAAGCTAATGGTAGTGTCCGGGGCAGCATTATAGCCGGAATCTCCGGGTTGACTGGCCAGAATATCAACATGGCCGGCGACAAATGAGGTAAAAAGCGAATCAACTACCGATCCAGGTCCATTTTGTATTGTTAATAAAACGGGAAGCAAGGAACTTGCTGTTGCATGAATAAATATCGGCGAATCACCCTGTGTCATATCGGGAACAGGGTCAAAAGTTATTGTCTGGTCCAATTTATCGATAATGCCATCACAATTATTGTCTTTACCATCCGGTTTTGCAGGAGCACCGGGATGAACGTCAGGATCGGTATCATCACAATCGGTACTGTCAGCCACAAATCCTGCCGGTTGACTGCAGGCAGCAACGTATGAATAAAGATTCCCGTACCCGTCGCTGTCCGCATCAGCATACCAGTAAGTAAACGTCACCGTTGAATCGTTATCGTTACAATCCATACTGTTATCTACATAACCGGGAGGCGGAATGCAGGCATTAATGGAATCGGCAGGATTGCCATAGCCATCATTGTCATTATCGGCAAACCACACTTTCATTGGATTAATGGTGGAATCCTGGTCATTGCAATCCTGGTTATTGGACACATAACCCGGTGGCTGGGAACAGGCCATCATGACGGAATCCGGGTTGCCATAGGTGTCGTGGTCCATGTCCTGGTACCAGGCAGTCGGGCCTAAAATAGAAGGGTCGTTATCATTGCAATCTTCGGCCGAATAAACGCCATCGCCATCGGCATCTACGTCGGTGTCAAAATTCCATTGAGAATTACTGCTGATCCCGCTGATAGGAGAATCGTCGATGGCGGCAGTAAAGGCGCCGTCGTCAATCAAAATATAAAGGTTGGTACCGGCCGGAAGCGTATCATTAGGAATTATGGTTACGGCACTGTCATTAACGGAAACCTGATTCGAGGTAACATCAATGACTTCTATATCCGAATCATCGTTTAAATTTTTAATGCTGATGTTCCCGGTACCGACATGAACGCTGTCGGAAAA
>CAYNCU010000337.1:0-443 GCA_964395765.1 uncultured Roseivirgaceae bacterium
TTTTCAAGGTCCAGCTTGACATAAGCGTTATGCATGAAATTGCCAATATGCTGAATGTCAAACCGCAGGCCCGACTGCCACCGCGGGGCGGGAGTAAAGGGGAGATGTTTTGTGGAATCAGGCTGGTTCCGCTGGATGCTGTTCACATAGGAAAAAGAGTTTTCGAAATGGATCCAGTCGTAAGGATGCGGATGGATATCCAGCCGTGCCTCCCCGCCATAAAGATGGGCATTGCCTGAGCTGTAGATAAAGGTTTGAACCCCCTCCCGGATAGAATCTCCTCCCTGCATGCTGCTGAGTTTCCTGAGGAAAATGAAGTTATTGATCTCATTATCGAAAAGGTCAAGTTCACCGGAAACATGGTGAGTGGCAAAGCCCAGTTCATAATCGAACTGCCAGCTTCCTTCCGCTTTCAGATCCGGATTACCGATCTCGTAGCGGAT
>CAYNCU010000337.1:453-2817 GCA_964395765.1 uncultured Roseivirgaceae bacterium
ATAGTGCCCTCATGAACACCATTGGCGCCCAGCTCGGCAATATTAGGCGCCCGGAATCCCCGGGAAATATTAAATTTGGTAACCACCGTTTCCGACAGGTCGTAGGAAATACCGATACTGCCCGACGCCCCGGAAAAGGTATCTTTGGAGGCTTTGAATTTTTCAATGGCGCCCGGCGCGGAAGGATCGGTTTTTTGTTCATTAGCATCGAGGTAAAGGTCCCTGATATTTTCAAATCGTACATCATACCGGATGCCACCGCTGATATCGAATTTGTCGTATGACTTCTTAAACGAGGTGAAAAGACCTGTTTCAAACAATCCGTAAGCAGGAATCAGGAATTCCGTTCCCTTGTTCCTGGATGTCTGCTGCATGCCGTTGAGTCCAACCGTGATATCCAGGTTGTTCTTTTCCGGCAAGTTATATTGGGCATTATAGGTAAAGGTGTTCAGTAAAAAGAAAAGACCGTACTGGTTCGGCGTGAGGATGTCGGCATATTCCTGCCGCTGGTTTTGCTGAAAGCCGAATATCGTTTTGATATTTCCCTGGCCTAAAATAAAATTACTGTTCCAGACGGCTTTGTAATGATGGATCTTCTGGTAGGGCGTTACCGGCTGGTAGGATTTGAAATCCGCCGAAGTAGCAATTTGAGTGCCTTCAACCGGTTCCGGACCGGTAAAGTTTGTATTAATGACGGGTTTAATAAATTGTCCGGTAGCGCTGTCACGCTCGCCTTCTACAATTCCGGGCGTCATATTATACATGCTGACGATCAGGTGTGAATAACCCCAGGATTTATTAAAACCGATCAGGCCGTTGGCGGCGTTTTCGCGGAAGCCCGAATTGAAAACGTAGCCGTCGTATTTATCCTTATAAGCATGCGAAAATTTATTACTGTAACGGGCGTCCCACACGAAGCCGTTGTTATTTCCGGTAAGATCAGCGGAATAGCCGAAGAGTCCGCTGTTGGTCTGGTAATTGGTGGATATATTCCCGCTCACCTGGCCTTCGGAAACAATAGGAGAGGAGATCATGTTAATTACGCCGGCCATGGCGTCGGAACCGTAGGCGAGACTGGCAGGCCCTTTAATGATTTCAACATTATTCACCGAGGACTCATCGATCTCAATACCATGTTCATCGCCCCATTGCTGTCCTTCCTGGCGGATCCCGTCATTGACCACCACTACCCGGTTATAACCCAGGCCCCTGATCACGGGTTTGGAAATACCCGGCCCCGTGGTGATTTCATCAATGCCGGGTTGCTTTGCGATGGCATCGATAATATTGGTGGAGGAGTTTTGTTCCAGCGCCC
This sequence comes from uncultured Roseivirgaceae bacterium, assembly GCA_964395765.1. Taxonomy (GTDB): domain Bacteria; phylum Bacteroidota; class Bacteroidia; order Cytophagales; family Cyclobacteriaceae; genus DATDPY01. The sequence continues at coordinate 1,769 of CAYNCU010000337.1, forward strand.
GTTTTTTTACAACAGTGATAGGAGTGGGAGTACGGCGCAGTTCTGTCGGTCTAGCCGTCCCGGTAACCACCACCTCATTCATCTCTATGGCTGAGGTTTCCAGGGCGAAGTCCTGGGTGGTGGTGGTACTCAGGTCAATGGTTTGTAAAATGTTTTTATAGCCGACGGAACTTACCTGGACCAGGATCTTCGTCTGCGGAAGATCATTGATCACGTATTTGCCATCGATGTCCGAAACAGCGCCTGTTTTCAGGTCAGGCACATAAACATAAACACCGGGAATGGGTTCATGGGTCGACTTGTCAATTATTTTCCCCGACAAACTCGCTTTCCCGGGATCCGTATCCTTGCCCAGGGTAGTTTGATAAAAGCAGCTGGTTACAATGGATATAGCTATAAATATTTTTATGGTATGTTTCATTTGAAGTTGATGGAAATGTAAATAATAGAATGTGAAATGACCCCTGAAATCTTATACCAGGAATTTCCGGGGATTACGAGGGAAGGATGGCTGTAAAGGGCGGGGCCCGGTGGGAATAAAAGACAAATGACGGTTTATCAAAAGTAAGAACCGGCTCTGAAAAATGAACCAGGCCTTCGTGCTTGATAAAGGAAAATTTTGTTATCCTGTGCGATAAAAGATTCCGGATCTCGAACTGGCAGATTACGCAGGCTTTGGTCCCGGGTAAAAAGTATTTTTCATGGCCGTTGGCACTGACCGGGTAATCTTTTATGGGGTGAAAGTGAACATCTTTTACAGCCAACGGTGTTAAATACACCCAAAGATGAAAGAGCACTAAAAAGAGAATATTGTAGGTTTTTTTAACCACAGTATATTCTGGTTTGCGGCAAAGATATATCGAAATGAATGATTCTGGAACTCTATAGGTTAAAACTTATTAAAAAATCAACTTCCAATGCTCAACTTCCAACTCACCACTTCCGAATCAAAAATCGAATGCGGTACCGCTCACTCCTTATTGCTACTTTCCGAATATTGAACATTGGATATTGAACATTGGATATTGAACATTGGATATTGAACATTG
>CAYNCU010000338.1:0-2774 GCA_964395765.1 uncultured Roseivirgaceae bacterium
ATCAACACGCTGATAATAATTGTGCCGGCGAAAATGGCAACGGCAGTATTATTGACATAACTGCTTCCCTCAATTTTTGAATCGAGCAAAGTACGATTCAGAAAGAGCTGGGTGACAAAGATGGTCAGAAGGCTGAAGATGATCGAAAGGATCATTTCGTAGGAGGCGAAAAAGAATGTATTCCAATCCATGGTTGAGAGGGGTTTTAAAGTATCTATAATTGAAAGAATTTCACTGCTATATTCCTGATAACCAGGATATTAATGATCCAGCCAGAATCCGTTTTATTTCAGTTTGAGGTCATCAACGATCCTGTCAATCTTCCGGTCCAGTAATTCCGAAACCCTATCGAAATTTTCCTTCCGGTCCAGTTTTTCGTTGACGCTGAAATAGAACTTAATCTTCGGTTCCGTACCGGAAGGGCGGGCGGAAATTTTCGAACCGTCCTGGGTAAAGAACTGCAACACATCGGATTTCGGTAAGTCTATTTTTTTTGTCTCCCCTGTTTCCAGGTTTTTTTCGGTGGAATCCAGGTAATCAATAACTTTTACCAGCGGGGAAGCCGCAATTTCCCGGGGTGGATTTTTCCGCATGGTTTCCATCATGGCCTTAATTTCCTCGGCGCCGGCTTTTCCTTTACGGACCAGCGAAATGAGCTTTTCCCGGAACATACCGAACTGAAGGTACACGGAAATCAGCATGTCCATCAAGGTCATTCCCTGGTCTTTGGCATAGGCAGTCATTTCCGCGATGGCAGCACAGGACGAAACGGCATCCTTGTCCCTGACATAGTCGCCCACCAGGTAGCCGTAACTTTCCTCACCGCCGACGATGAACTTTTTCTTGCCTTCATTTTTCCGGATCAGTTCGGCAATATATTTAAAGCCGGTAAGTACATTATAACACTCCACGTTAAAATGCGCTGCGATGGTATCCATCAGGTTGGAGGTTACAATGGTCTTGACGATAAATTCCTTTCCGGTAAGCTTGCCGTTTTCCTTCCATTTCTTCAGTTGGTAATAGATCAGCAATGAGCCTGTCTGGTTACCGTTAAGAAGTTGAAATTCGTCATGATGATTTTTGACACCTATTCCCACCCTGTCGGAATCGGGGTCGGTTGCCATAATGATATCGGCATCCATTTCAGAGGCCATCTTCATGGCCAGCGTCATGGCTTCCGCTTCTTCCGGGTTAGGGTACTTCACCGTCGGAAAATTACCATCCGGTGTAGCCTGTTCCTTCACAATATTAACGTTTTTGAAACCGATTTTTTCCAGCGCCCGGGGAACCAGTGTGATGCCGGAACCATGCAGTGGGGAATATACGATTTTCAGGTTTTCATGATTTTTTATAGCCTCGGGAGAAAGCACGTGCCGGCTTACCTCCTGGATATAGGATTCATCCACTTCCGGACCTATGGTATGGATCCGGCTTTTATCCGCCGTGAAATTGATCTGTTTAAAATCGGTGATCTTATTAACTTCCAGGATGGTATTCTTGTCATGCGGGGGCACCATCTGAGCGCCGTCATCCCAGTAAGCCTTATAGCCATTGTACTCTCTCGGGTTATGGGAAGCGGTGATAACAATGCCGCTCTGGCATCCCAGCTTGCGCACGGCGTAAGACAAGGCAGGCGTCGGGTGCAATTCCTTGAATACATAAACCGTAATGCCGTTGGCCGACAATACATCGGCGGCAATGCCGGTAAAATAATCGCTTTTATTCCTTGAATCGTGCGCAATCGCCGCCTTGATCTCCCTTCCCTGGAATGACTTTTTCAGGTAGTTTGCCAATCCCTGCGTTGCGGCCCCCACCGTGTATTTGTTCATCCGGTTCGATCCGGAGCCGATGACCCCCCTTAACCCGCCCGTGCCGAATTCCAGGTCTTTATAAAAGGCTTCTGTAAGTTCGGTTTTATCATCATTGTTCATCATCCGGAGGACGTCTTTCCGCGTTTCCTCATCGATATTGCCATCCAGCCATGCCTGTGCCTTATCAAGAATTATCTGTTCCATATTCAATTCGATTTTATTCAAAATTAAAAAAAATTACATTAACTCTGATTTTTACCCGATCAGCTTTTATCTTATTTTTAAAAGTCAACAAAATCTTTGAAATTCAGCATATGAATCGGGATATTCGGTACTGTTTTTCGAATTAATCTTAAATTTGAGCCAAGCTTTTCAATAATATGAACGACCAACTGAACAAAGACCTGTTATCGATTGCCTTAAAAAGAAATGAGTTGTCACGGCTCAGTTACAACAGCCCCGAATATGACGCAGTGGAAGAGGAACTTCATGATCTTGAAGATAACTTCGATGAAGTGCATGGCAAATTCATGCATGAGGTGCTGGCTGAAGTCTACCGGAAAATATCTTCCAAAAATGAAGTGATGGTTTCCATCGCCTATATCGCCAAGAAATACAACATCGTTTCGGAAGAAAATACTGGCAATAAAAATTTCGACCCGCCGCTGAATGAGGGGATCCTTGTTGAATCGGAAGGTTATAAAAACGAAATCCTGCGGCTGGTGCTGGTTCCGGACCCGGTAAGGATATTGTTGCAGGAAGGAAGTAAAAAACGAACGGTAATCTGGCAGGATACGTGAGGTGAAAGCTCGAAGCTGGAAGTCCGGTTTAGGGCTGTGTCAACCAACTGGTTCATGGGTTCACTAGTTAAAAATAGGTAATTGATTTTGTTTCTCACTGGTCCGGTCCTTCTTTAAAAGTCAATTATTTATTGGTAAATTCATTGGTGAAAAATTGGTATGA
>CAYNCU010000339.1:0-2695 GCA_964395765.1 uncultured Roseivirgaceae bacterium
CAATATTTATTTGGTTTTCAGTGGATAAGAACGCTAACTTCCTCCATAAGATCCGATGGAACCGGATTTTTACGCTCATAAAATAAAATCTCAAAACACAATTAACAAATCACAATTAAACTTCAAGCTCCAAAGCTCAATAATCAAAACTTTGATTATTCGTATACAGCTTGTATCTATCATTGAAAATTGATTGTTGGAATTGATTCGAAATCAGGCATGCCCGAAGCCGGATCTGGCATGCAGGTGATTTATCGTTAATTGTTATTATACATAAATCTTCCCGTTCGGTTCCACTTAATTTTTCTGTTATTTAAACCTAAATAGATACCAATCGGTTAATTTTGGCCCTTAAATTTAAAGCATCGAAAATGGGGAATATATTCAGTAAAAAGAAAAAGGAGGAAGACCAGGAGAAGAAGAAAAAATCACCGCTCCGGGAATGGCTGGATGCAATCATCTTTGCTGTCGTTGCGGCCACCATTATCCGCTGGCTTTTCCTAGAGGCCTTTACCATCCCCACCCCTTCCATGGAAAGAACACTGCTGGTCGGCGATTTTCTTTTTGTGAGTAAAATTAATTATGGTGCCAGGACGCCTGAAACACCACTGCAAATCCCACTTACCCACCAGGTGATCTGGGGCACCAAGATCCCCTCCTATCTCGACTGGATAAAACTCCCCATGTACAGGCTGCCTGGAATTTCCCACGTAAAAAGAAACGACGTGGTTGTATTCAACTACCCGCCGGAATTCCAACATCCAGTCGACTTAAAAACCAATTACATCAAACGATGCATCGGCATTCCCGGTGATACCCTGGAAGTCAGGGATGCGCAGGTCTATATCGATAGCAAGGCCCTCACTAATCCGCCGGAAATGGAGCACCGCTATTATATTATGACCGGCGAAGTCATCAATGACAGGATTTTCAAGCTGCATCACATTTCGGAATACAGCAGGGTGCACGGAGGTTATTTTGTAATGACTTTGAAGGAAACTGCCGACGAGCTGAAAAAGTATTCTTTCGTCACCGATGTCAAAGAACTGAAAATGACGCAGGACCAGGTACGACGTGATATATATCCACAGTCTCCTTTATTTCCATGGAATGAAGACTTTTTCGGGCCTATCGTGGTGCCAGCCAAAGGAATGGAAATAAGCCTGAATGATTCAACCATTGCACTGTACCGGGAAGTGATAGAAGATTATGATCACAATAAAAATGTAAAAATTGACAGTAACAGGGTGTTTATTGACGGACGACCCATTACAAAATATACCTTCAAGCAGAATTACTATTTTATGATGGGCGACAACCGCGATAATTCGGAAGATTCAAGATTCTGGGGCTTTGTCCCGGAAGATCATGTTGTAGGTAAGGCACTCTTTATCTGGCTGTCGATTGATAAGAATGAAAGTTTCTTCCATAAAATCCGGTGGAAGAGAATATTTACACTCATTAAATAAAATCACAACTTTCAACACTCAATTTCCAATTTTCAATATGGAATTTGCAAGGGAGTCAGGAACAATTAAGTGGTGTTTCATTCCGGAAATTGAAAATTGGAGTTTGGAATTTGAAATTTATCATGCATTTTTCCTGACCCAGCGATTACCGCTGTTTTGTTATTTGATTTTGGGGATTTTTAATAGTGTCATTCGCCCTATTCTTCACCAGTCGATTTCCCCGAGGCCCTTTACTTTTAAGTAGGCATTTGCTTTGCTAAAGTGTTTATTTCCGAAAAATCCACGGTTGGCAGAAAAGGGGGAAGGATGAGCAGACTCAAGGACAAGATGTTTCGACCGGTCGATGAACTCGCCTTTTTTCTGGGCATAGGCACCCCAGAGCATGAAGACAAGGTTCTCTTTTTCATGGGAAAGCAACCGGATCACCGCGTCGGTAAATTCTTCCCAGCCTTTATTCTGATGTGAGCCCGGGCTGTTCGCCCTTACTGTCAGGGTTGCATTCAGTAAAAGCACGCCCTGGCCGGCCCAACGGGTCAGGTCGCCGTCGGGTGGAAAATCTTTTTTTAAGTCATCCCTGATCTCTTTGAAAATATTCACCAGTGAGGGCGGCATAGGTATCCCCTTTTTCACCGAAAAACACAACCCGTTGGCCTGGCCTGCTCCATGGTAGGGATCCTGGCCGATGATCACCACCCGGATATGATCATAATCACAATGTTCAAAAGCATTAAAAATTTCCCCGCCCGGCGGGTAAATCCGGTTATGGGCGTATTCATTTTTTACGAATTCGACCAGGCGTTGGAAATATTCCTTGTCGAATTCCGCTTCCAGGTACGATTTCCATGAAGGCGCAATTTTAACATCCATAAAAAAATTTCATTTATACCCGACCAAATTTAACAGGATTATCTTACTTTTATATGGCGAATGGTATTTGTATCAATGTTTTGCTATGGTCACGGAAATCACAAAAGGAGTAAGAGTATCGGTAATTACAGAGTATCAGAACGGGTATTCGGTACCTACGCAGGGCCATTATGTTTTTACTTACCAGATCACTATTGAGAACAACAGCGATTATACGATCCAGTTACTGCGACGGCACTGGTATATTCATGACGCCACCTTTGAAAAACGGGAAGTGGAAGGTGAGGGGGTCGTCGGATTACAGCCGGTGCTCGAACCCGGCGAAAACCACCAGTATGTTTCGGGGTGCAATCTTCGTT
>CAYNCU010000340.1:0-647 GCA_964395765.1 uncultured Roseivirgaceae bacterium
GAGTGATATATTCTTACAATTTTCCCCACGGGGTTCGAATGGCCGAATATGCTCCGGGCCAGGGACCGGGTGATAACAATGTTATCAGGCGCTATTAAAGCTTTGTCTTTATCCCCCCATATAAACCTGATTGACAAGGCATCAATAATAGACGGATCGGCAACAACCATATGATTTAATTTAAATACCTTGTGGTCATAATTAATTTGGTCATCATAATTGTTGTAATGGAAGACCGATTTAATTTCAGGGAACTCGCCCTGAATAAGATCTTTTGCCTTTTGATTGATGGCACAGGTATTACCGGTTGAATCGACGATTAAAAAAATCCTTTTGCTGTTCGGATAAGATTTGTTGTAGCTTCTTTCATAAGTTATATAAATAAATATGATGATGGCCACTGAAAGGGCAAAGGCCAGCCCTAAAATATTAATGACTGAATGAACCTTGTGTCGGGTCAGGTTCCGGAAGGTGATGACGAAAAAATTTCTTAGCATGGCGTTCTTTTAATTAGTTTTTATTTTTTAGCGAGCGAAATCAGAAGCTGGAGGTCCGGAGTTCTACCAGCTTAACCACAAAGCTTTCGGTTTCTTTTTTTTATTTCTCTGCGATGCCTCTGCGTGCTTCTGCGGTTAAAATCAAATCTT
>CAYNCU010000340.1:657-2690 GCA_964395765.1 uncultured Roseivirgaceae bacterium
TCCCATCACGAAGACATAACCCACAGATGACGATGAGAGTCTCAGAGGTTTCGCTGAAATAAAATTCCTATGTCAGTTTATTTTGATTTCCTTGTTATTCATACCTAAGTGCTTCCACCGGATTTTTCAACGCCGCTTTTACCGACTGGTAACCGGTCGTCAGCCATGCGGTGAAAATTACCAGCACGAGTGAAACCGGATATATCCAAACCGGTACCGGTGTTTTATAGGCAAAACCTTGTAACCAGATTTTCATCAGCCAATAAGTGACCGGAACCGCTATTAAAAATCCTGCCAGGATCCATTTCGAAAAATTAGCCGATAAAAGCATCACGATCTGTGCCGCCGAGGCGCCGAAGGTTTTCCTGATCCCGATTTCCTTGGTTCGTTGTTCAATATTATACAGCACCAGTCCAAATAAGCCCAACACGGCAATGAAAATGCTGATGAATGAAAAGGCCCGGAACAGGGATTGCGTGGCGGCTTCATTTTTGTAAAGCCGGTCGTAGGATTGATCCATAAAAAAATACTGGAAAGGAAGTTCAGAATAATTTTTCCAATCCGTCTTTATCTTTTTCAACGTTCCGGGAATATCCCTTCCGTCTGTTTTTACCGATAGGAAATCGTTTCCATATGAATTTTTACTGAATGCCGGTAATATCACAAAAGGCCGTATCTTTTCATGCATTGAAATATAATGATAATCGTTCACCACACCGATAACCGTATAGGGTATGCCGGTTTTCCCGTAAAGCCTTATTGTTTTCCCTAAAGGCTCTTTCCAACCCAGGTTTTCCATGGCCGACCGGTTAATCACTATGGCCGTTGAATCGGAAGCATGTTTCGTATCAAAAAACCTCCCTTCCGCCATGGTCAGGCCTAAAGTCTTCACATAATCTTCATCGGCAAACGTCATGTCCAGCAGAATATTTTCATCAAATCCTTCCGGCCGGAATTGAACATTGCCGAATTTTTTCCCGGGCACTGAATAGGATGTGCTTACCGTTCTTACGCCGGGTAGGGCCGACAAGTCCGATTTCAGCAGGTTGATTTTATCGCCTATATAGTTGGTGTTCTGAATTACGATAATATTGTCTTTATTGAAGCCCAGGTTTTTATTACGGATATAATCCAACTGCTTATTGATCATGAATGCGCTGATAATGATAAAAAGAGAGATGGTGAATTGAAATACCACCAGGCTGTTCCTGAAAAATCTTTCCCTTTTATTTCCGCGGTGGGTCCCCATCAGGGCCTTGACCGGTTTTACGGAGGTAATATAAAAGGCAGGATATAAACCGGACAACAGGCCGAGGATGGCGATAAATCCAAGGATAAAGACGAAGCCATGAAAACCTCCCGGGAAAGTAAGTTGGAGATGCTTGCCGGTGAAATTATTAAATACCGGCAGGATAAGCTTGGTACATACCAGGGCGAAGTTTACCGCTAAAAAACAAATGATATAAGCTTCCGCCAGCAACTGCAACACCAACTGGTACCGGCGGGAACCAAGGGTTTTCTTCACCCCGATCTCCCGGGACCGTACCACCGCCTTGGAGGTGGAAAGATTGATAAAATTTACGCAGGCAATGACCATGATGAATATTGAAATAATAGATAAAATCCAGTCATATTGAATATCTGAATTCGGTTCCCATTCACCGGTAACATTGGATTTAAGATGAATATCCCTTAAAGGTTGAATGAATGAATACCATTGATTCCCCTGGGCCAGCCAGGCTTCCATTTTTTCCTTCCCGCCCATATTCTTTATATACAGGCCGGGTAGTTTGTCGGCAACTTTTGTAATATCGTTATCCTTATCGAGAAGAATATAGGTCCTGAACCCGTTGTTGAACCAGTTCGTCTGATGGGAGAATGAAAAGTTTTCATTGGAGATCAGGAAATCGAAATGAAAATGAGATTGCGCGGGCACATCTGCAAGAACGCCACGAACGGCCATCGGGATATACGTACCACGAACATTAACCTGTATTTGTTTATTTATAATGTCATTAAAATTTTCAAATTTC
>CAYNCU010000341.1:0-2582 GCA_964395765.1 uncultured Roseivirgaceae bacterium
ATTCATGTTACCAGTAGGTTTAACGTTAATATTTTACAACTTTTATTGCAGAATTGGAAAAACTGCCGCCTGAATTCGATTTGATGGTTATTATATAAATACCGGGAGGTGTAGAATGTCCTTCCTGATTCATCCCGTTCCATTCGATTTCATGAAATCCCCCAGATATTGAGCCGTCAAAAAGACGGCTTACAAGAGCGCCATATGAATCATATATATTAATCTCCAGGTAGTTAGAAGTTTTTTCATTAAAGGCAACACCGAATTTTGTTTCATGGGAGAAGGGATTGGGGTAAGCAGAGGTTACGGAACCGGATTTCCAGGGAGCATCCTCGGGATCCGAATAAGAGGCGATAAATTGATTTTTACCATTGGAAAGGAAAGAATAGGAATTCCTTTGTGACATATCAATATAAACCTGATTGTCTTTATCAATTAACACCAATTTCTTTTTATTCCCGAAATAGGAATTATCCCATTGTAGGGTGGTCCATTTATTTTTGTCAGAAGATTCTATTGTGAAATTCCACTGATATTTATCCTGTGAAGGGACGATACTTTTTGTGAAATCAGATCCTGCGAATTTCAATCCTTGTTGATCAAGTTCCAGATATCTCATAAACCGCGGTATGGTAAAATCATCATATTTATCCTGTAATTCTGCAGCATCCTTTCGCATTCCAATTCCACCAAAATTGTCCGATAAATCACCATTGCTGACTTTAAACATGACCTCCCAATCCGGGTTATCGAGGCTGTTGGTCAAGGAACGGGTTGATAAATTTCCAACTCTGGAAGAAGAAGAATTGTTTAAAAAGGGGATGGTTAGAGTTACGCTGCCGCTGCTGAAAATAAACACGCCGCTATATTCATTTAAGCTGGAAGCATTACCCCATGAGCCGTTGTATTCCCTTGGGCTTTGGGTTATTTCGGTAGGGTTCCCGCTGTAGGCTAATATATCATCCCAGTTTACATCAAAAAGATAAGGGTCGCCGATTAAATTCCATCCCTGGTTCAGACTTATGGTAAACGGCTTATCGGGATTTTCGTTCGGTGGGTTCCCATCTCCGGAGGTAAATGAGGGATTACCGGTATTATTTATTAGAAAATATCCTTTACCACGGCTTATCGTTCCTGTTGATAATTCTTCATATCCGCTACTGTTGTAATCAAATATTCGCCATTTTGTATTGTCATAAGGTCCGAAATCATCAGAGAAGATACTGCTGACGGAAGTATTATTAAGTATAAAAGGTATTGAAATTATACGGTAGCTCGTTGGTGAGGAGCCAGGAGTAATAGTTATGGGTGATGAGGCCGGTGAAATGATTTCCGTAATATATTGAACAGGGGAAATGGCAAGATTACCCAGGCTATCGGAAGCTTCAATTCGGAATCTTAATCCCAGGTTGTTGAAATCTGATTCAGCAACAGATACAGTATAGTTGGAACCGGCCTGTAAATCCATTGGAGTATTGTTCCAGGTGCTTGTATCGCCGGCAATATAATTATAATCTAAAGAAACGGACATGACTCCCGATTTATTATCGGTGACTGAGGCGCTAATTATAGCAGCGCTGAATCCGGGCGAAAGGGATGCAGGATTTATTGCTATGGAGGAGATGGCAGGCTTAACATTATCCGCATTAGGGTCTATGTTGATAGTAACATCCGTAACGTTATTCACCTCATTCTTTTCACTTACGATCTTGGTTCCGTCGGCCATAAACAGGAGATGGTATTCGCCCTTAGAAATATTCGTGGGGATCAATAAATTACGTATAAAAGGCTGATCGTCATTGATATTCAATGCCCTTACGGTATCCTGTTGAAGTAATGTATCGGAGGGATCAACGATACCATCCTCTGATAAATAAATTTGACAATACGATTCAAACGTCAGGTCCGAATCCCCGGCATTAGTTACCTGCCAGGAGGCGGTTACTGTACCGCCAGGCCTTACCGTTCCGGGAAAAACCTTTTGAACGTTTACGATAAGGTCGGGACTTGGGCCGGAAATTAAAGTAACTGGAATAGAGGTATTATTATTGGATTCGTCGGATTCAAAAATTTTATTATCCTGATTGACTACAAATATTAAATTATAATCCCTTGCATCGAAGGAAAAAGGGAATGTATAGGATATTGTAAAATCGGAAGTGCCGGAAGCGTTAATCGGGCTAATTTGTGTGCTTGCGTTCAATAAAGAATCATTGGAATCAAGGATATCATCGTCAGAAAGGTAAACGTTTACGGATGTAGTATCATTTGCATCACCACCCTGGTTACTTACCGTTCCGGTAAAGGATATAGGGCTTCCTTCGATCACAGGATTTTCAGATACCGCAGCGTTTGAAACGGTATAATCAGGGGCATTTTGGACTATAGTAAAAGTGCCCATATCAGACCAGTCGGAAGCATAATAGGAAGCATCTACACTTTGTACTCGCCATAAATAGGTACCAGCAGGTAAAAAGGATAAATCGTAACTGGTGTGGTTGGAGGCATTGCCGGGTAAACAGGAGAGTATCTGCCCAGGAAATACGGCATAATGTTCAGATAGGGGATCGATAGTATTATCT
>CAYNCU010000342.1:0-2347 GCA_964395765.1 uncultured Roseivirgaceae bacterium
ATGTAATGTGCCTGTGCATTCCCAGCTAAGATGAAATCTCCTCCCACATATATATTATTTCCTGAAACTGCAATAGCATGTACCTGATCATTAACTCCGTCCGATTCAAAATTCGTAAACCACTGATCATCCGGATCACTGGTCATGGGTTTAAACATGGGAGCATGGCCTGACTGGCTCACCATTTGGTATCCTGTAGGGTCGAAACTTCCGGATATTCCTGAATTTAGATTAATCGTGCCATCGGAATTCAATATACTTCCCAGGCTGGGCAGGTTCGAATTTTTCCCTTTCCCGGGATTGGTGTTACCACCATCGCCTGCATAAACCGTTAATGAAATAGCCAGGAAAATTAAAATGTTCACTATGGTTCTCATGGTCTTCATATCTTATCAATTACAAGTTCATCGTAAACACATGTTCCCCTTCAAGCGAAGTCATTCTTTCGTAAGTGGTTTGGTCCCACTCCAGGGAAAAAACAAACTGCTTGTCATCGAGCGACATGATATTCAGTTCAAGGCTGTCATCGAGGACCACCGTCGTGGCCTGGTCGTCTTTGAACTTCCATGTACCTGAAGCAGGGAAGATCACCCCGCCGTTTTCGGTCGTGTACCCGCTTTCGGTGAAGGTGATGGCAAAGCCGGTAAACAATCCGGTATGGTCAACATTGTCGATCTTCACACTCTGCGTTTGCCAGGTGCCGGCCGTTAATTTTTCTGTCTGCAATGTTGAAGGATCATGCTGGTTGTCGGGGGCTTGGGTGCCTTCCTTTTTACAGGAAGAAATGCTCATGACAACGATGAGCATTAGTGTGAATAAACATTTCATTTCTCTTTCACTTTAAATACTGAATTAAATTTCATAAGCATTCGGAATCTGTTCAATACTCACTAATGAGTATTTTGATGACATGAATAATGAAATAGTCTTATTTTTTCTACAAATAATCTAGTTATTTGTATTTGGATAATTTTTGCAATCGAAAATTCTGTGATTTTACCGGTCGGGCTTCAACGGATATTATGGATAATAGAATGTAGGAAAAAATGAATCAAATCGGCAAGGCTGGCTGCTTATTTGGATGTGATCCGGCTTGCCGAAGTATGTATTAAATGGATCAATTAATTCGAGCATTTGTGGCTATTTAATCCACCTCTTTATCAATTAACGATTTCTTAACATTGAATTTTTAATCTTTTTTCATGGATTTTTCTAATAATATAATTATTTTACGAATTATTGCTATGATCTACCCTTTGTATGGAGTCTGGCTTTGTCAGTTATTTTGATCGTGAAATTGCTGTTTATCAGGCTGGAAAAGGCACATCCATACTATTTCTCCACGGAAATTCCGGTTCTTCCCGGATATGGCAAAAACAATTTTCCGGTGAATTAGCTCAAAAATTCAATCTTGTTGCCATGGACCTTCCGGGATGCGGAAAATCCGGTAGAGCCAAAGGTCCCGTGAACGATTATACTCTCCAGGGCCATGCCCGCTATGTTTCTGCGGTCATGGATGAACTTAAGCTGGTCCACCCGGTTGTGGTCGGGCATTCCCTGGGAGGCCATGTGGCCATGGAACTGGCTGCCCTTCGTAAGGATCTTGGCGGAATTATGATATTCGGCTCCCCGCCTGTGAAACTGCCATTGAACCTTGATGAGGCTTTTATTGCCAGCGCATTCCTTCAGCATGCCATGACAGAAAACCTCAATATTGAACAGGCGATGGAAATGGGACGCCTTGCTTTCCTGAATGAAATTCCCGATGAATTTATATCGGATGTATTAAACACGGATCCCGATTTCAGGAAATACCTGGCGCTTTCCATCTCTGAATCAAGAGGATTTTCGGACGAATCAAAAATCCTTGAAAACCTGGAAATCCCGATCGCTATCCTTCACGGTAAACAGGATATTGTTGCCAACTATGATTACATGACTTCTCTTACGATCCCGTCGTTATGGGAGGATAAAGTAATTGTGAAAGATCCTTGCGGCCACTTCCCCCAATGGGATGAAGCGGCTTGGTTTAATTCCCGGTTGGAACAATTTATCAGCCATATTCAGATAAACAAAAAAATAAGAAAGGCAGGTTAAATCATGCTGGATCAGAATATTACTTCAGTTTACGACAAAATCAGGGACTTCCATGTCACCCAGCATTTTCAAAAGGATAGTCGTAGGCCGGAAATCGGTAAACTGTTAGCCCACTATAAAAGCCTTCACAACGAAGCCGTTTACCTGGTGGATTGCCAGACCACCCGGGTGGAACCCCTGACCAAAAATTTCAGGGAGATCATCGGGATTGATAATTCAGAAATAAAATACCTGAACAACCTTTACGAAA
>CAYNCU010000343.1:0-2190 GCA_964395765.1 uncultured Roseivirgaceae bacterium
TTTCATTTCTATTCATATCCCTCGTCAGATTTTACCAGGTTGCCATCTCCCCTTACCTGGGAAATCATTGCCGGCATGTACCGACTTGTTCTCAATATACGATTGAAGCCATCCGCGAATGGGGACCCCTCAAAGGATCATGGCTGGGATTAAAAAGATTCTCAAGATGTCACCCCTGGGGAACATATGGGTATGACCCGGTTCCCAAAAACCCGAAAAAACAACTTCATAATCATTCATTCTTAGCCGATAAAGAATAATTTTAAGGAAGAAAGTTTCGTTTCATAATGGATTATCCATCGAATCTTATTGAACAGGCGGTAAATGAGATTAGCAGGCTACCCGGGATCGGGAAAAAAACAGCCTTGCGTATCGTCCTGCATTTATTAAAACAAAAGCAGGAAGATACCGCTTCTCTTACTACTTCCCTGCTTACTCTTGTTGACAAGACAAAATACTGTAAAATTTGTCACATCATATCGGATACGGAGGAATGTACCTGCATGACTCCTAACCGGGATACTTCGGTTATCTGTGTGGTTCAGGATACCCCCGATGTAATTGCTATTAAAAATACCGCCCAGTACAACGGGTTGTTTCATGTGCTTGGCGGACTCATTTCACCAATTGACGGTATTGGGCCGGATCAACTTAATATTGACAGCCTGATCAAAAGAATCAGGAATTCCGATTCCCAGGTCAAGGAAGTGATTCTTGCGCTAAGTCCAACGATGGAAGGAGATACCACAACCTATTACCTGGCAAAAAAATTAACTCCATGCCAGGTAAAAATATCCACGATTGCCAGGGGTATTCCTATTGGCGGCGAACTGGAATACGCCGATGAAGTAACACTCGGCCGGAGCATTGCCACCAGAATCAGTTACCAATTAACAGAAGAGAAATGACCGATTCCCTTGCCACTTCCGTATTCCGGGCATTTCCTGTAATGATTATATCGGTATTTTTTATCTCCCTGATGCAACCTGAAGTTTGTAAGGCACAGGATGTTCCCGGAAAATATGATAAAATTATTCAGGAAGGTGTGAATATGCTCGATACAGGTAATTATACCGGCGCAGACGCAAAATTCAAATCCGTTTTGCGAAACATGGACGTCCTCCCCAGTGACATATGCTATTTCTTCGGTAAAAACTCTTTCTTCCTGGGTCAATATAAACAAAGTATAAACTGGCTTAATAAATATATTGAGTTGAAAGGCACTACGGGCCAGTACTTTGAAGACTGTAAGGAATACCTCACCAAGGCCCAAAAGGCTTATGAACTTGAAACCGAAGCCAACAAGGAAACCGTTAAGAAGGAATTGTCAAAGGAAAATAATTTTAATTGTGACGGCAAAACCTATATGCGTTGCCCTGTTTGTTTCGGAGAAGGAGTTATCATTAAACCCGGGAAGCTGGGAACTATCTATGAAACCTGCCCTGTTTGCAAAGGGGAAGGGAAAATAACCTGCGACGAATATAAGAAATACCTGCGGGGAGAATTAAATACAAATGATTAATTTTGAGGTTGCTTAACCCAAAATTATAAATCAGAATTGACGCAATTGACTCCCTTATATAACCGTGTACACGGCGAAGTCCTTAAAGAGAAAATGTTGCTCAGCAATGAAAAAAGAGTCACCTTGTCATTTTACAAATATTATCATCTGAGGAATCCGTCACTATTTCGCGATCAATTATATGCAAACCTTTTTGAGATGGGAGTGCTGGGAAGGGTCTATGTAGCAGAGGAAGGGATCAATGCCCAGTTAAGTGTGCCGGCCAGCCAACATGATAATTTCCTATCCTTCCTGGGATCCGTAAAATTTCTTGAAAATATTTATCTTAATTATGCCATTGAAGACGACGGAAAATCATTTTTTAAACTGAAAATTAAAGTCAGGAAAAAAATTGTCGCCGATGGATTAGAAGATTCCGGATTTGACGTTACCAACGGTGGAAAGCACCTGAGTGCCCCGGAATTTAATCGCCTGGCGGGAGAAAAAGATACCGTGATCATAGACATGCGTAATCATTATGAGAGCGAAGTCGGCCATTTCAGGAATGCCATACTCCCGGATGCGGACACTTTCCGGGAGGCCCTCCATCTGGCGGTTGATTTGCTCGAACCTCATAAGGAAAAAAACATTATTATGTATTGTACGGGGGGAATCCGTTGCGAAAAAGC
>CAYNCU010000344.1:0-2182 GCA_964395765.1 uncultured Roseivirgaceae bacterium
TGCAAAACAAATTTGTAATAGACCCTTCCGGTTGGAGTTACTGCTTTTGCTATTGAAAATCCTGTTACAGTCGATAAAAGCGCTTCAGTAATATTGGTAAATGTAACCTTGCTGTCTTTAAGATCCACTACATTATCCGGTTTTACAGGTATGGTCATCTTAAAAGGATTTGTATTAATTGGTTGTTTTTCAATAGGCGTCTTGGTAATGGTCACCTCATTCAATATAATAGTCCTGAGCTTTTCGTAATCCGATTTAATACTTTGATAAACCGAATCATAATTTTCAATTTGTTTCTGTTTTATGGATGCACTGCAATTTCTAAATTGGTTATTGAATTCAAAAGGAGAATAACCTTCCAGGTTAATTTTACCATTGATGATTTTATTCTTCCTGTTTTTAATCACAATTAAATAATCGGCACTATCGAACCGGCCTGGAACAGGTACCGTAAAGCTTCCATCTTCATCGGTAACAAAGGATAGATTATCCAACGTATGACTAATTGGAAATAAACTCACCTGACAATCTTCACATGGATTATGATTAGAGGTTGCTTTTCCCTTAACTAACATTCCTCCCTCTTTTCCATATCTTAAATCCGAAAGGCTTGACATTGTTTTCCAGTCGTACCTGTAATGAGTAAGCGTAAGCATCAGGTTATCCAGGTCATTCCTTGTAGCTACGGTGGTGTCCCTGAAGTAATAAGCAGGATCCTGGATCGGTTCGAAAAATCCGGATTGAAGCATTATTTCAGGCGTGGGATCCGTATAGGCTAATGGATTGAAAATATCGTTCGCTGTTATCGATACCGAAATTGAGGCCGATACCGGTTGGTGGGTATCATTTTCAATTCTTATCTTCATAGAAACAGGTTCATCAGGGTTATACGCTGATTTACCGGTTGTAATAGAAATGTGAGGCTGATCATTCGAGTGATCAATGAATACAAGACGTCGAGACTCTTCATTTCCATTAAGGTCAAACAATGTCAATTGTAGTGTTCCTTCGGGGAAGCCCGATTTATTTAACCATAATGTTTTTTCCGTCGATTCGAGGTAGAAGGCTTCCCGGTAAAATATCTTCCCTCCCGACTGAGCCAGAAGAATCAAACCATGGTCTTTAAGATCCCTTGTTGCGGTAATATGAATCGTAAGAAGGTTTTTATCTCCCGTCAATGCTTCCAATACATAACCGGATTCTTCAGCGACGGGTAAAGGATAAGTAATGTTTATATTCCTCAGGTTTACATGATTTATTTTTACAAAATACTTTCGTTTGTTTTCAGGTTTGAATATTATTTTCCCTATACCCATCGAATTGGTTTGAACCGTTTCCACAAATCTGCCTCTTTCATCGACAAGCGATCCATTGATCAGCACTCCTTCTCCCTTCCTGTCCGTTGCCTTTATTCCTACTACCGAATGGATTGAATTGACCAGCCGGCCCCCTTCAGGATAGAATTGAAGGATCACTGTATCGGCCGGTGAGCTACTTTCTCTTTCCAGGCCAGCCTGATTGATCCCGGAATGGATCAATACAGTCTTGCCGCTATATCCGGCTTCACTGAAATTACGCATCCAGTCAGTATAACCCCTTAGCATATAACAGCCCTCCGTAATGTTTTCAGGGATTTGCATCTTTCCCGATGCATTGCCATCTGTCACATAAACAGCCTGGTGTTCAATCACAGAATCCTGTGGCGATACCAGTTCCACGTATACAGCCCTGTCCCCGTATAAAGGTTTCCTGCTGAAATCATCCAGCAAGTTCACACTGAACCACATTTCATCGCCTGCAATATAATAAGGCTTATCCGTGGTTAAAAAAACCGTTTCCTGGTTCTGCCAGGGGCCGAGACCTCCTACCTGCCGGGACAGGGAATCGAGTAATTTGGAATACAAAGTATTCAGGTCGGGCATATTACTATTTACTGAAGGAACCGGGGGATGATATTCCCTGGGCAGCATATCCCCTAATCTTTCACCGGCACGATTACCGGTAACGGTAAAACTGGTCGGATCATAAACAAAGCCGTTGGCATTGAGTTCTATTCTGCCTGTATTCAATACGATGCGCGAAACTTCATAGGGCATATCCGGATAAGGTGTTTCCTTGGAATAACGACCGGTATATATGATCTCAATCGGTAACCTGGAAGATAAGTAACAATCACCCTGTC
>CAYNCU010000345.1:0-2087 GCA_964395765.1 uncultured Roseivirgaceae bacterium
GGCGGTGGTGGACTATCTCCTCCGCTACTACCGCAGCCAGCCAGAATTGCCGCGCACGCAATAACCACTGAAACCAGTCGAATCTTCATATTTAATTCTCCTTTTTTACATTTAATGACCTTAAAGTTACCAGGGGTAATATCAATACTTCAGGCCAGGGAAATGCCAATGCTTCCAATAAAACTGACACCAGCCAATCTTCCCCGGCTTTTAATACAAGCGCCTCTGGGGATACTTCGCTGACCGGCAAAGGAATATCAAAATCGGTTATCAAGGCCATTCCCCTTTCGACCGATTCCGAAAATGCAGTGATTCAAAAACCCGCTCAAAGCAAGTCGCTATTAATGAAGAGGAGTTCGAATGACCCCTATACACTGCTTACTTTCATCATTGTTGCCTTCCTGGGAGGGTTAGCGGCCTTACTGACACCTTGTGTTTTCCCCATGATCCCCATGACAGTTTCATTTTTCACCGGGCGCGCAAAAAACCGTAGGCAGGGGATCCGGAATGCGCTGATCTACGGATTCTCAATAATTATTATCTATACTTTCGTCGGATCGGTACTGGCACCTTTTATGGGGCCGGATACGGCCAATTTCCTGGCTACCCATTGGCTGCCGAATACCTTTTTCTTTATCGTATTTATAATATTCGCTCTATCCTTCTTCGGTTTGTTCGATATTAACCTTCCTACGGGCTTCGTCAATAAGATCGACAAGCAGGCGGACAAGAAGGGTGGGATACTAGGAATATTTTTCATGGGACTAACCCTTGTGTTGATTTCCTTTTCATGCACAGGACCAATCGTAGGCAGTATCCTGGTGGAATCGGCGGGGGGAATGATCGTGAAACCGGTGTTGGGTATGTTCGGCTTTTCACTGGCTTTCGCCATTCCGTTTACCTTATTTGCCATATTCCCTGAATGGATCAGCAACCTTCCCAAGTCCGGCGGTTGGCTGAATTCTGTGAAGGTCGTATTGGGTTTCCTTGAATTTGCCTTTGCCTTTAAGTTCCTCAGCATTGCCGACCAGGCTTATCACTGGCACATTCTTGACAGGGAAGTTTACCTTGCCATCTGGATCGTCACTTTTACCTTAATGGGATTTTATATCCTCGGGAAAATCAGGCTCCCGCATGACAGTAAAGTCGAAAGCCTGAGTGTTTGGAGGCTGGTCATTGCCATTGCCGTCTTTTCATTTGTGACTTATCTTATTCCGGGAATGTTCGGGGCCCCGCTGAAAGCACTTTCAGGATATTTGCCTCCCATAACAAGCCAGGATTTTAACCTGCCGGGACAGATCATGAATGCCGGAAATCTTTCACAGGACCCGGGGAAAAACAGTTTATGTTCCGATCCAAAGTATGCGGATTTCCTTGAATTCCCACTGGGTATTAAAGGATATTTCGATTATAAGCAGGCTATTGAATGTGCGAGGGAAAAACATAAACCGCTGTTCATCGATTTTACCGGCCACGGTTGTGTGAACTGCCGTGAAATGGAAGCGAGGGTATGGTCCGACCCGGAAGTTCTGCGAAGGCTGAAAAACGATTTTATCATGGTCGCCCTTTATGTGGATGATAAAACCGAACTGCCAAAGAGTGAATGGTACACTTCCAGTTATGATGGCAAGGTCAAAAAAACCATCGGCAGGCAAAATGCCGATTTCCAGATCACGCGATATAATAATAATGCGCAACCCTTTTATGTCATTCTCGACGACCAGGAAAATTTGCTGATGTCCCCAAAAGCCTATGATCTGAATGATGAGGACTTTGTGAAATTCCTGGACGGGGCTTTGGGAAAATTCAATGCTGAGTGAAATAAAATGTCAACTGAAAAACACTTTCAAATCCCCGTATGGTGTTTCTTACAGGATACTTTTTTGTTCTGAATAATTTGCTCTTTCATACGAGCAGGATATTAACCACAAAGGACACAAAGCCCCGATGGTCATCGGGGTTACACGGAGGACACAATGAAAACCATAAGTGGTCAGATGGAAAGGAACGATTTCTTTTTTGAGGAGCTCCGGCGATTCCGCCTCCCCCTGGTCTGTGGCGCACAGACCGGAACAACCTTCAAACCA
>CAYNCU010000346.1:0-2064 GCA_964395765.1 uncultured Roseivirgaceae bacterium
ACCTGTCCTTGAAAAGAATACCTGTGCTAATATTACTTACCCTATTTTTTGCAGGCAATATTTATGCACAGCAGGATGCAGGGATCCCCGGTCAGTCGAAAGTGATCTCAAAGAAAAGTACCGGATCATCGTATAAGGGTTTTATTAGCATCAATGTAGGACCCGCTTTGCCATTGGGATCTTTCGCAGAGAATTCTACAAGTACTACTATCACAAGCCCGGGGTATGCCGGCGGTGGATTTCTTTTTGGTCTGAATGCCGGCTATAAATTAATAAACAATCTTGCTGTGGATCTGTCATTTTTCCGTACAACTCATAATATTGTGATTGATGGTCAAAGCTATAAGGATACTTCAACGCCCTGGAAATATTTTGGATTTCTTGTCGGCCCGATGTTTACAACAAATTCCCCCACCATCAATGTCGATGGGAGGATACTGGTTGGATTTTCAAGCGCTTCCACGCCTGATTTCGGAGGGTATCTTACGGAGGAAACTGCAGGTGCCTTCGCATTTCTTGTCGGAGCCAGTGTGAAATATGTGGTATTCCACCCCTTATTTATCACAGTTGGATTGGATTATTTTCATACCAAACCTCATTTTCCAAGCAGTGATTTTGATCAACCCATTGGAGTGTTGAATATAACCGGAGGGGTAGGAGTAGTCTTTTAGTTTCAACAATCTGGTAATCAGATCTTTCTCACGTTAATTTAGGAAGAGGTAGTTAGCTTTAATTTTTCTTATTTAAAAGTGAGGCATATCTTCAATTTACCGGTAGGGACGTAATATTCATGTCAGCGTTATATTTGATCTGGTTGAAATAATTTTATATTCGATAATAGCGTGGGATTGAGGAAAATCTATTATTTCATAAAATAGAAATCACCCATCAAAGATGAATTTTCCCATGGGATCTGGTTTCCATTGGAATCCTTGGATACATTAATTCTTACCTGCTTAAATACCTCTTCAATTGAAACCCCGGGTTCCTGCATGGCTTTTATCAATTCCTGAGTGTAAAGACCATGCCCTGAGTCACCATCCGAAGCTGTTTTGCCAGGAGCTGTAGCGAAGGCTACAATTGATCCGGTCGGGGCAACTGCAGGCTGTGCAAGTCCCTGCTCCATATCCCGGAAGCCCTTGGAATAGGGATTATTCCGACAGGCGTCCATAATAATCACATTCATAGGATTACGGTATTCATCCATCATTCTCAGAACATTATCTGCCCTTACACATTGATCCTCGATTTCATATTCGCGCTTGATATCAGCATTTACCGGTACGAGATAATTGACTCCGTTGTCTTGCAATCCATGTCCTGCATAATAAAATAATCCGACCCCCCGGTTTGCCAGGAGGGTATCCCCGAATACCCTTATAGCTTCCCTCATTTTCTGCCTGTCGGCATTTGTATAAAGAAATACCGTAAAACCCAGTTTTTTCAATTCAGCGGCAATCGCTTTCGCATCGTTAACCGGATTCCGCAAAGGAGCATTTTCATAGCTTGCATTGCCGATCACAAGGGCAGTTCGTCTATAATCAGCCGCCGGATCAGAATTTTCTGTGCTGTTATGAACTTGAGCGGGTTTTTCATCCGGGGGCGACTTTTCGGACCTGCTTAAGGTTGATGGTTTCTGAGCCACCACGGGGTTGGTAGTGGTTACCTTTATATAATCAATGTCCAGCTTTTGTTTTTGGTAAATGATAATTCCCAGATTGGCGCCATAAAAATTTTTGGCTTCCGACTGATCTACCATTTGACCGTTTATAAAATATTTAATGTTATTTCCGTCAATATCGACGCGAATTATATTTACTTCATTTACCCCTTTGATATTGTTGTTTTGTTTCCATCCGGTTATATCATGGAAATCGGCATTTTCAAAATAGGCACACCGGTAATAACCGTTCGAGGTTATGGTGAACATATTGATATTGCTGACATCGGATCCGCCAAAAACAAGACCATAGCCCGCCTCAATGCCATACAGTTTCCTGACTGACATTTCAATGGAATATTGCGTGGGATAATTTATAGGGAACTTGTTAATGGTACACCAAC
>CAYNCU010000347.1:0-1841 GCA_964395765.1 uncultured Roseivirgaceae bacterium
ATCAGAGGAAAGATTAATTGATTTTTCCGTACTTATCATTGAAATTTCTGCTCAAATAAAGGGTATTTAACCCCAGGGCAAGCCCTGGACCCGAATTTCCGGAGCAGAGCTCCGGGGAATTAAACCGTATCCTTCTCGTCCGCCGTAGCGGAACGCGAAGGCGGATTAAAACTTTAAAGGGTTCTTTAGGGAAACCGCACTGAAATCAAAAACCAAGATTCAAGATTCAAAAATTAAATTATATTCTTCAGACTGACCCAGTGCGGAAAGCAGGAAGGCATAAAATGTTTTGTTCTCTGCAATTCCATTGAGTTCCTTTATGTTATTCGGTTATTCCCATATACTCTTCAATTCTTCCGATCCCCTTTCAGGGTATAACCTGGATGATCACCGTGTTTTCCACTGATTGTTTTTGGTTACAATATCATCAGAAAAAGGAACCTGTATTTCCGCCCTTATCAATATCTTATCTTTATTGGCAGGAATTGAAATGGAATAATTATCCTTCCATACTAAAGGGTTTATTTCCTTTGCTTCCATGGGAGAATCATAATAATATAAATTCAATGAAAAGGCCACCGGCCTCCCGCCCAGGTTGGCTATGGTTACCGATTTCCCGTCGCACGCCTCGATCCCGAGGTCCATATAACCCCAGTCGAAATACCATTTTTTCCAGAACCAGGTAAGGTCCCTTCCTGCTATACCATTGAATGTATTGAAAAAATCATAGGGTACGGGATGTTTATGTTGCCATCTTTTCAAATACTCCTGCAGGCACTTCACGAAAATCTGTTTTCCCATCAGCTTTTCCAGTGAATAATAAGAATAAGCGGCAGCGGTGTTGGCATTTGCCCTGGTATTTCCCGTACTGTTACCTGATGAAACCATCATCGGGACTACGGTGGGTCGCGCATACCGGTCGAGTTGTACGATGCCATAAGGTTTAGCAATAAGATAAGTAGTAAATAAGGCCCAGCCTTCATCCATCCATTCGTACTTTAATTCATTGATTCCTGTGCTGAATGGAAAATACATATGAAACATTTGGTGATAGACGGTCCGACGGTTCGCCTCAAGCGCTGTGACGGTTACACCGAACTTTGTTGAATCTTCAAAGGCTATGTTCGTCATTCCGGGGAAATCCGTTCCTCCTTCATCCAGACCGTTGAATACCGTAATATATTTAAAGGGGTAAGGATAGGCAGGAATGGTTCTGGTAAATACATCCAATGCTTCACAGGATGCTTTAAGATCCACGTAAAACCGGTTCCTGGAGGCAGGATAGACTGCATTGACCAAATAACTGCCCTGGTTCTGGAATGACTGGGCCGCCCAGATGAAATGGTTACTGATAGCAAAACTGAAATCGGGAAAATCCCCGGCTTCATATTTCCACGTATCCGACCTGACTTTAATGCCTTTCCGGATATCGTCGGACGTAACGATAAAGGTGGGATTTTTCTCATTCACCTTTTTTAATCGCTGAAGAATATAATCCGGGTAAATTTTTTCCTGGTTCAGTGGCGGAACCGATGCCCAGACCAGGAAATTGTCGGGCACTTGCAATTCAATTTTGTAATTGGAAAAATCATGATAACTTTTTGAGCCATCGTTTTGAATGTCGTAATTCCATCCGGATATATCATCAAAAACCGCGATTTCAGGATACCAGTGACCCACAAATAAATCTTTGTCTGTCCGGTCTGTTTTTTGTTCTGATGGGACCGACAATATATATTCCCATTCTGCATACACCGTGACGGAAGAGTCAGGCTCCAATGGTTTGGGCAAGGTCACAACCATCGCGGTTCCTTTCCTTTCGAATTCCTTCCTGTTATTCA
>CAYNCU010000348.1:0-1840 GCA_964395765.1 uncultured Roseivirgaceae bacterium
AGGAATTGGAGGAAATCAGTTCCCTGCTGGATCATAAACCATTTGCCGGGATCGGAGAAGCGGGAACTGATCTCTATTGGGATAAAACCTATTTCAATCAGCAGGAAAAGGCTCTTGAATTCCAGGTAAAGCTTGCAATTCAACATAATTTGCCTATAGTATTGCATTCACGTGATTCGATGGATGAAACCATACGGATAATAAGAAACTTTGCAGGACCGGGTTTGAGAGGTATTTTTCATTGTTTTACCGGTAGTCTGGGCCAGGCGAAGGAAATTATTGAAATGAACTTTTTAATAGGTGTCGGCGGCGTGTTAACTTTTAAGAACAGTAAGCTTTTTGAAGTGATAAAAGAGGTGGACCTTGATAAATTGGTGCTGGAAACCGATAGCCCTTATCTGGCTCCGGCACCGCACAGAGGTAAAAGGAATGACCCTTCTAAGATTGTTTTTGTAAATCAGAAACTTGCCGAAATAAAAAATATGGATCCTGAAGAAACTTGTAATATAACGACCCGGAATGCATTAAACTTGTTCAGGCAAAAACTATGAAATACAGGCTGGTAAAAATTCATTCCACCACGGAATACCCAAGAGCCTCCATTTTGATCATATATATCGGAGGGACTATCGGAATGGTGCCGGATGCGTCCGAATCCCTGGTCGCGTTGAATTTTAACCAGATCATGCAACAATTACCTGCCCTGGATACCCTTGAAGTGGCAATAACGGTAATTTCCTTCCCGTTTTCCCTTGATTCATCCAATATGAACATTCAGAACTGGATTGATATCGGTACTATTATTTATGAAAATTATAAAAATTATGACGGTTTTATTGTTTTACAAGGTACTGATACTATGGCCTATTCGGCATCAGCTCTAAGCTATATTCTGGAGGGATTGAATAAACCGGTCATATTTACCGGGGCTCAGCTTCCCCTGAGCGCCGTTCATTCCGATGCGAGGCCCAACCTGATATCCGCCATTGAAATCGCTTCCTATAAAAAAAACGGGAAAGCGGTTGTGCCGGAGGTTTGCATTTATTTTAATTACCAGTTACTTCGTGGCAACCGGACCAGCAAAGTAAGGAGCAGCCAGTTCAATGCATTTGAATCATTGAATTATCCTCCTTTGGCGGAAGTGGGTATCAGTATCGATTTTAATTATTCCGCGATCCTGAAAAGGGATAACCGTACCAAACTTAGCCTGAGTACCAGCCTTGATCCGAATATAATCGTTTTAAGAATTTTCCCTTCCATACGGAAAGAAGTAGTAGAAACGATGTTAAGTATACGTGGATTACGCGGCGTGGTTTTGGAAACATACGGATCGGGTAATGCTCCCACCTATGATTGGTTTATAGGGGCATTAAAAGAAGCAATTGATAACGGAATTACAGTTTTCAATGTTTCTCAGTGCCTGGGGGGGAAAGTAATACAAGGAAGATACGCTACAAGTAGGATTCTTGATGAAATCGGAGTCGTGAGTGGATGGAATATTACTAGCGAAGCAGCCATAACGAAATTGATGTACATCCTGGGCCGGGAATTGTATCCGGAAAACATCAAAAATTTTCTTGAAACACCGGTTAGCGGGGAGATGGATATAGGCTGAAAAGGGAGCAAAAAAAACTATCAAAACTTGCAAAACGTGTATTTTCTTGATTTATTTGTGCGGCTGAGTGTGCACTTTTTGGAGAGGTGACCGAGTGGTCGAAGGTGCTCGCCTGGAAAGTGAGTGTACTCATAAAATTGGGTACCAAGGGTTCGAATCCCTTCCTCTCCGCCGAAATGCTGAAATGAATAAAATTAACCATAAACCTTAACCTTGTATTTTCAA
>CAYNCU010000349.1:0-1812 GCA_964395765.1 uncultured Roseivirgaceae bacterium
TCATAAGTTAAGGTGTTTAAGGTTTCCTACTCTATAGGCTTTTCGGAATCCGCCCCGTACTCTATTTAAGGATTTTCCGGTAGTTCCTGGAATGAGTAGAAATTATTCACATAGGCCGTTTTTTAAGGATTTTGGTTTTAGAAGGTGCGGATATTACGTAAATTAAAAAGTTCCCCCGGAAAATCAAAATAAAATCGGCCGATCACTTTTTTTACCTATAGGAATGAAGTAATTTTTATATGTATTTCACTGGAATAAGATTCCCCGGCTAATTTCCTGCGCTGAATAATGCGTTATAGCTTTTTTAATTACCGGTCAAAAATATTTCTGATAATTATTTTATTACCGGGCGTCTTTTGTTTTGCTCAGCATCCAACGGAAAAAAACCTGGCGACGGAATCTGTAATATCCGGGTTATCGCCTCCCGACAGCAATCATTTTGAAAGGTCGAATGTTGATCCCCGTTTAAACCAGGAAGATGTATTTTTTGTCACTGACAAACCCTATTATATTGCCGGCGATGAAATGTGGTATAGCGCCCGGTTGCTGGATGCCTTCAGCCGTCAACCGGAACCGGGCAAGCGGATCATTTACGCAGACCTGGTGGCCCCCGATGATTCGGTTGTTCTCCACCAGGTGCTGGAAGCGGACTCAGGCGTTGCATCGGGGAAAATGACACTGCCGGAAACTCTGGCCGGCGGATGCTATTTATTACATGGTTATACGGACTGGATGCGTAACTTCAGCACGGCCGGGTACCTGGGGCACACCGTAATGATCAAATCCGGGAACAATCAGTTTTCAAATGAAATGGATAATTCCGGAATTCCCGATACGGTTCTTATCGATTTTTATCCTGAAGGCGGCAACCTTGTAAATACCTTAAACAGCAAAGTGGCGATCAAGGCAACCGATAAAAAAGGGGAGGGATTAATGGTGACCGGGGAGCTGACGGATGACAGGGGGAGAAATATCATAAAAATACAAACCAATGCGATGGGGATCGGGGAGGTGAGTTTTACACCGAAGGCAGGAAGGGAGTATTATGCCCGGATCGATCATGTAAACCTGAGAACGGTCAGCAAGCAATATTCCCTTCCGGAATCTAAAGAATCCGGGTACACGATAGAAGTCGCGGAAAAGGGTAAAAATTTATTATCTGTCAGGGTTGAGGCTTCAAAGGATCTGAGAAACAAGGGAGTTATGCTGGTGGCCCAGGCGGGAGGCCGGGTGTTTTACCGTGAAAACTTCAAACTTGGAGGAACAGAGAAAACGTTGTGGATGCTCCGGTCGGGCTTTCCCGAAGGAAGTGTGCAATTATGCCTCTTTGATGCGGACGGGAATTTAATCGGACAACGCTTACTATTTATTGATCACCCCGGGCATGAGCCCCGGGTTACGATCAAAGCCGGCAAATCGGAATACAATCCCGATGAGCCGGTAACCTTACAGGTCCATTTAGGAGATAACGAAAACAGGCCGGCGCAGGCCAGGCTATCGGTATCTGTAACGGCCAATGACATTTTCCAGGCGACACAATTCCAGGATCCATGGCCGGAGATTCTACTGCAGTCCGATTTTTTCGAAAGCATTCAGAATCCCGGATATTATTTCAGGGATACAACGGCAGCCACACGGAAGGATCTCGATAACCTGATGCTCACACTGAACCGGTACCGGTACGACTGGCGACTATTGACCGACACTTTAAATCTTCAGTATAACCGGATGAACACGGTACTCATAGGCGGAAAGGTTATCATGAATAAAAAACCCTGCAGAATTGTACAGTGAACTTATTCCCTATGAGCC
>CAYNCU010000350.1:0-1796 GCA_964395765.1 uncultured Roseivirgaceae bacterium
AGATCGGCGTGGTCGGCGGTGAAGTGGCCATGGAAGGCCCATTTAAAAAAGGAAGCGGTGCCTCTTACCTGATCAATTACCGTTACGCCAACTTCCAGCTCTTAAACCGTGCCGGCCTTGTCGACCTGGGTGAAAACCGGAGGGCTCCGGTCTTCCAGGATATCAATTTTAATATAGCTATTCCCTCGAAAAGCCTGGGAACATTTTTTCTGTTCGGCGTCGGTGGAATAAGCACCACTGGGAAATACGGCATTTATGATTCTTCCCGCTGGATTATGAACGATGAACTGAATGACGATGAAATTGAAAAACATAAAATGGGAGCCGTCGGGATTAAACAGGTCGTTTCCCTGAAAAATAAAAAAACCTACCTTGAAACCATCCTGGCGGCAACGGGTCAGTATGACAAATGGGATCAGGGTTACCTTGTAGCGCAATCCGACGCAGAATGGTTTCCTGCCTATTTTCAGAATGGTTATGCCAGGCTGAAATATGAATATAATGAATTCAGTTATCCTTCCATAAAATTCAATTTTACCCTTAACCATAAGTTCAACGCAGCACAAACCCTGAGGGCTGGAATAACCTACGACCTCCTTAGATTCCGGCTGTTTGATGAAAGTTACGATTATAACCGATCCTACATGACCGGACAACAATTGTATAATGTCAGGGTAGATCAGAAAGGGGCTTCTGCGTTGTTCGGTTCCTATGTGCAATGGCAATACAGGATCAATAACAGGTTAGAGATTAACAGCGGTCTTCATTTTATGCTATTCAGGTTAAATGATCATTACTCGGTAGAACCCAGAGCGGGAATTAAATGGCAATTGACTGATAACAGCGCTATAAGTTATGGCTTCGGTATTCATTCCAGGGTTGAATCCATTGCCGATTACTATACCTATATTATTCTGCCGGATGGCAGTAAATTTCAACCTAACCTGAATGTTGATTTTACGAGAGCTATCCATAATGTATTAGGATGGGACTGGTCCATATACTCCAACCTTCACCTGAAACTTGAAGGCTATTATCAGAATTTATACAGGGTTCCGGTAAAAGACAATCCAACCAGTACGGAATCCTCCCTGAATGCCCAATTTGGTCTTCCTGACACCGTATATTCCAATGCGGGTACCGGCCTTAACAAGGGGATTGAACTGACCCTTGAAAAATATTATTCCAATAATTATTATTTCCTGGTAACCACTTCCTTGTATGATTCGAAATACAGGGCGGGGAATGGAAAATTATACAATACGATTTTCAACGGTAATTATCTTGGCAATTTCCTGGTCGGGAAGGATTTTAAGATGGGCCCCAATAAACAGAATACCCTTGGCGTAAATACCCGGGTATTGTTGAAAGGCGGTAACCGATATACCCCGATTGATAGGGCAAAATCTGTCGACGGCGATCCATATTATATTTATAGTGATTCTTATTCATCTCAAATGCCGTATCTCCTGCGTTTTGATCTTGGAATTAAGTACCGGTGCAACCGACCGGGATATTCCTGGATCGTGTCGCTGGATATCCAGAATGTTACTGACAGAAAAAATATAATCGGGTATCATTTTAATTCAACCTATAATGATCTTGTACCCGATTACGGACTAGGGCTTGTACCAATCCTTAATTTCAGGGTGGAATTCTGAAAGAATATACTATAACTACCGCGGATTACGCAGATAGTCGCGGATTCTATCTGCGCTCATCTGCGTAATCTGCGGGAAATATTTATTTTTTATACACATTATTCAAAAACATCTGCCTGTTACGCAAAAAAACGG
>CAYNCU010000351.1:0-1795 GCA_964395765.1 uncultured Roseivirgaceae bacterium
ACTCCATGTGGAATATCGAACCGACCTCCTATCGATGATGCAAATCCATGAACGGTTCCAAGTCCGGCATTAGCGAGTGTAATTCCTGAACAAAGGGCAGCGTATGACATACCGGTCCTGGCCATTATATCGGTTCCATCATGGTATACCTTTTCAAGGGAGGCAGCAACCTGTTTCAATCCGGATAAGGCCAGGGAATCGGTGAAAGGATTAGATTTTGTGGAGACATAGCTTTCCAGTAATTGTGTAAAAGCATCCAGGCCGGATGCCGCTGTTACATTGATAGGACAAGTAAGCGTTAATTCAGGATCGATCAGTGCATTGGAAGGGATAAAATTATCATGGCGAAGAGATCTTTTAAATCCGCCGCGGCCGGTGTTGGATAGGACGGCATTTTTTGTAGCCTCACTTCCAGTCCCCGCGGTAGTCGGAATAGCGGTTAATTGAACATGCAAACCCGGATGAGATTTGGTTTCTTTAAATCCTTCCAGGTAATCCTTTACACTCCCTTGAACCGGCAACATCGCTGATACGGCCTTCGCAGCATCCATAACACTCCCCCCGCCCGCTCCAATTACCTCGTCGATTCCTTTATCCCTGTAACGTTGAACTATTTCATCTACCCGTTCAGGTGTGGGTTCAATGGTCACGATTTCATGATAAAGACTTCTACCAGGGGATTTCAGGTTTTCAATTACCTCGGAAAAGGATTGGTTTTTATAAAAGAAAGTTTTACCCGTGACTAAAAGTATGGACCGTGATTTACCTGGTATCAAAGCTTGCAATTTTTTTACCGATCCCGTGCCAAATATAATTTTAGGAATGGTAGAAAATACAAATGGATTTACCATGATGATTTTTCCAACGGTGCTATAATTTTATGTTTGATTCCTTCCCTCGGTTTTTCCATCCAGTCGCTGACGGCATCTCTCCACTTCTGGTAATGCGGGCTTTCTTTATGTTTTTTTACTGCCTCTTCGGATTCGTACGCCTCATAATAAACAAATTGGTTAGGGTTGTTTGCATCCTGCAGGATATCAAAACGTAAATTACCCTCCTCCAGGACTGAGCCTTTATGGTTTTCGATGGAAGCCTTAATAAATGCATCATGATATTCCGGCTTCACCCAGATATGAATAATTGTTACAATCATGTTTTAGAATTTTATATTTTAATTTACCGAAAGAAAAAATAATTATGAAATATGAAATGATAAATTAACAGGATTAAGTTAAGATGCCGGAAGTCCGAACATCCTGAACATAACTTAACGTGATTCGGCGGCGACTCATTCGCCCGTTAATTGGTTAAATTTATTTCGGATAAATTCTCCTTTTTGAATAAAAAACTCGTTGATTTCTTCAATGTTTCTTTCTATTTTATCATTCATCAAGTTCCCAATACTTCCCTCGTGGGTATAGGCAGGATGGCTGGAAACCTCGAACTTTCCTGAAGCAATTAATTCGGCTACTTTTTTATAGGCTTCCCGGAATGGTATTCCTTTCG
This sequence comes from uncultured Roseivirgaceae bacterium, assembly GCA_964395765.1. Taxonomy (GTDB): domain Bacteria; phylum Bacteroidota; class Bacteroidia; order Cytophagales; family Cyclobacteriaceae; genus DATDPY01. Next base: position 1,507 of record CAYNCU010000351.1, read on the forward strand.
CGACGAATTCATTCATGAGCTCGACACTATAAACGTATTTATATTTATCCAGCGTTTTCAGGTCAGGGTTTACGGAAATATGCTGCAGCATGAAAATCATCATTTCAAGGCAATGGTTCAATTGATGGAATGTCCAGATCATCCTGCTCTTCATCAATTGATAATCCCTGTGATACCCGGAAGGAAGATTCGTGGTAATCATCATTATTTCCTGGGGAAGGGACTTTACCTGGTTACATTTTCCACGGATAAGTTCGAATACATCCGGGTTTTTCTTATGGGGCATAAT
>CAYNCU010000352.1:0-1519 GCA_964395765.1 uncultured Roseivirgaceae bacterium
CCGGGCTTTGCCAGCATTTTGAAGCAATACCGGGGTGCAGATCCAGGCTTCAGTTATATCTTTCCCTCGTTGCCACATGCAGTTTAATTCAGGACCGTCAAGTCTATTAATTACTGTAACAGGCAGGATCAAACTTAAAATCAGCCAGCGCATACCATGTATTTTTGACTGCATTCTTTAAATTATTTTCTGATCAGAACCCGTGATGTAACTCCATTTACAAGAGGGTAGTTTACATCTTTTAAATATCCCACTAATTTTGATCTCAATTCTTCGGATGTCTGTTCATATTTAAACCGTTCAGGATTAGTGCCTAAGAGATTATTCATTTCGTAAGGGTCGTTTTTTAAATCAAAAAGGGCTTCAATATTTTTCCCGCCACTACGATGGGTTGTCATTAATTTCCAGTTTTCGGTCCGAATCATAATTGATGGGACATTTTCATTGTTCCAGTTCCATTCCGAAACTGCAAAATCGTATTTTGGAGGTGCGGTTCCTTCCATTATTTCTCTTAATGAATATCCATCGTCAGGAATACTTTTTAAACCGGCATAATCAAGAATAGTGGGATAAATATTAAGTGTGGAAACCGGGGTTGAAATAACTTTACCAGCTTTGATTTTCCCGGAATAATCAAAGGAACCCTTACCGATTCTTCATAAAAACAAAACTTACCCCGCATTCCATGTGCCCCCAACATTTCGCCATGATCGGAAACAAATATCACCAAAGTATTGTCAGTTAATTTCAGTTCATCCAGCTTGTTTAAAATTTTTCCCACCCAGGTATCAACTTCAGTAACCAAAGCATAATAATTGGCAATCATGTACTTTACCTTATCTTTTTCGTTGTAAGGCGAAAGAACTTTGCCGGGATTGTAAGGCATATTTTCCCTTTTATCTTCAATGGAAACAGGAGTTACCATATCATCAGCATTATACATGGATGCATAGGGTTCTGAAGGGGTAATTGGCACATGCGGAGAATGAAACGAACAGGTCAGGATAAACCTGTCATCTTTTATTCGCTCCAATGCAGCAATTGCTTCCCGGGCCTGAACAGCTGTAATTGTATACTCAGCAGGCAATTCCAGTACGCCGTGAATATCTGCCTGGCTCAATTTTTCGGAACGTTCACTTTCAGGGATTTTACCCGAAGGCATATATTTATAATACCTGTCGGGCGGGTCCGGCTTGTAAGGAATTGTACCTCCATAAAATGTAGTCTCATAAAGTTCACCAGGCTTCAATGGCCTTTTTGGAAATTTTTCCTTAATGTATTTTACATAAATTGGCTCCCAATGAATAATAGAGAACGTACCGGTCATTCCTTCAGGCGGGGGATTCATATAAACCCGTGCCATGTGTTCCGGCGAATGAAACTTACCGTAATATTCCGTATGATAGCCTCTCCTGGCAAGGATTTCATCAAATGTTGGATAATAACAATCGTTGCTATTTATGTCAGGATTCGATCGGATGGTTGTTTTTTCAATCATTCTTCCCGTTAAAATAGAAGT